>DCTU01000107.1:0-135 GCA_002329445.1 bacterium UBP9_UBA1432 | reverse complement strand
GCCCTGGAGGCCAGGGTCTGGGAGCTCTTCTCGGAGGAGGCCGCCCGACAGTTGATGCCGATCTGGCGGGTCGGCTCATGCATGGCTGCCCTGGGTCCCCCGGACGCCCTGGTGGACGAGAAGAAGCTCCTGGAT
>DCTU01000434.1 GCA_002329445.1 bacterium UBP9_UBA1432 | reverse complement strand
CCTGCCAGTTTCCTTTGGAGGTGGGGGTGGCCTCCTGGAAGAGGACCTGGGCTCCGCCGGCGTTGGGCGCGGCCTGGCGTGCGTTGCGGAGGGCTCCTTCCAGTTCCATGCTGGCGGTGTTCAGGCTGCGCTGGGCCAGGGCCCGGTTGCCCCCGAGGGTGACCAGGGCCAGGAGAATGGCGCCGATCGCCAAGGCCACGACGAGTTCGATGACGGTGAAGCCTCTGTTCTTCCTCATGACCCTCCCAGGGACCCCCGATCGATCAAGCTTTGAATCTGCAGGTTCCCGGTGGTCGGGAAGTTCAGGGGCGGGGTGCTGGGCAGCTTCTCGTCATAGATGTAGTTCTTCGAGTAGCCGGTCGAGACCGCGTTTCCACTGAAGGTGCCGATGGCTCCCCGTGCGGACTGGACGATGCCTCCGAAGACGTGCAGGACGCCGCGGGGAGAGCCCGAGTTGTAGTCCGGGACCCTGAAGGAGCCGTTCAGGGCCATCATGACGCCGTGCACGTAGCGGTCCTTTCGCTGGTTCGGGGAGGACTCCACCAGGATGTCCTGCTGCCCGACCAGGCCCAGCACGTCCCGGCTGGGGTCGGCGTAGACCAGGTCGCCGTTCAGGTGCACGGTCTTGGTGGCGCCGATCGTCACTCGGCCCTTGACCGTCCCGCTGGCGTAGAGTTCGCCGTTCACGTGCAGGGTCACTCCGGGCAGGGTGTCCGAGGGGATGGTCTCGACGTTTCTCCAACTGTTCCCCGTCCTGCGTCGCACCAGCACCGTCCCGTTGTCCCGAAACTGGAACTCGATGGTCCCGGAGTAGGCATGGTCCGCCATGTTCTTGATCTGTCCGGTGTCCAGGGGCATGGTGATGGCGTTCTGGCCTCCGGCAAACGAGAAGCGCGGGCTGGAATCCAGCGCCACGGGCGAATCGGAGCCATAGCCGGTGTGGGTGTGATAGAAGCGGGCAGGGTCCGTCTGCGTGCCCTCCTGGCGGTAGGTGAAGTCGGTGGCGTTGAAGAGGCTGTCCCCCGAGTTGGCGGAGGTCATGCGGTCGGCAAAGCGGGGGTGCCCGGAGATGGAGAAGTATCCGTTGGTATGGACCGGGCCATCGAGCCGATCCTGGGTGAAGAAGTAGATCGGGGTCCCGGATGTGGTGAATTCGCGGTTGGTGAAGAAAATGAAGCGGGCGAAGGACTCCAGTTGCAGGATGGCTTCCACCCGGCGCTGGGCCCCTTCGCAGGATCCCACCGAGGTGACCCGCCACAGCTTCTCGCTGCGGGACGCGTTGTCCGGCGCCGGCACCACGGTCACGCTGTAGGCCTCCTGGTCGGCGTCCGCCGTCAGCAGGCCGCTCCCGGAGCTCCAGGCGTAGTTGCTGGCCAGCTCATCCATGGCTCGGGAGACTCCGGCTCGAGCGGCGTAGAGCGCTCGAGCCCCGGCATAGTCCTGTCGGGCGCTGCGCGTGTCCAGGGTGGCCAGGCTCAGGGCGCCGAAGGCCACCAGGCTGAGGATGAGGATCAGGAAGAGTGTGAGGGCGAGGACGAATCCCCCGGGTCCGGGTTTCCTCATGGGCCATCCCTCCGATCTCGTGAGGGGGGCGAATGGGAAGCCTCCGTGATGCCCCCGCTCTCGGGGCCGCCCTCTCGGAAGAGGATGGCCCATTTGACTCATGTGCCCATAGTATATTCGGACCAGGATCATGGGTCGAGTGTCCGAGGTTGGAATGCGGCTCGGCGGGAGGCTGAAGGGCTCCACCTTGGGGTGGAGAGGGCCTGGACCCCTGGTTGGAGTCCGAGGCCAACGCGCTGGACTGCTGGTGTGCCGTCATGGAACCACGAAGCACTGCAGGTGGACCTCGTGGGGACGTCCCTGCTCCAGCCAGGTGACCAGGACCTCGACGCGCTGGAGGTCGGGGCACCCCGAGACCGGTCCTCCCCACCACTGGCGGTTCAAGCTCAGATCCCCCAGGGGGTAGTCGCTCTCGGGCGTCGTGGCCTGTCTCTGGTCCTGTTTGAGCAGGAAGTCCATCTTCTGCTCAGCCAGGTACAGCGCCTGGGTCGACCGCGTCGAGCACGTCTGCAGACGAGCGGCGGCGGGCATGCAGCCCAGCAGGGCCAGCAGGGCCGTGGCCAGCACGCCGAAGGCCACGACGACCTCGATCATCGACAGCCCATTCGGGCGTTTGGGCACGGGTTCACCTCCGCAGACGGGCATCGGGGTTCAGGCTCCCCCCAGCGAGCCGTGGTCGATCAGGCTTCGGATCTCCAGGCTGCCGGTCGTCGGAAAGTTCAGTGGGGGGGTGTTGGCCAGCTTCTTGTCATACACGTAGTTCTTGGAATAGCCGGTCTGGATGGTCGACCCGCTGATGGTCCCGACCGCTCCACGCCGGGCCTGGATGATCCCTCCATACACATTCAGGACACCCCGGTAGCGTCCCGAGTCGTAGTTGGCCACCCGGAACGAGCCGTTCAGCGCCATCATGACCGCATGGATGTGGCGGTCGTCGGTGACCGAGGTGGACGATTCGACCACCAGGTCCTCCTGACCGACCAGTCCCAGGACATCGCGGGTGGGGTCGGCGTAGACCAGGTCGCCGTTGAGGTGGATGTCCTCGGTCGCCCCGAAGGTGACCCGGCCTTGGACCGTCCCGTTGACCCAGGCCTCGCCATCCACGAAGAAGGTGACCCCCGGGCTGGTGTCGGTCCGGCGGGTCTCGACGTGGACCCAACGGTTCCCCGACCTGCGGCGGACCTGCACGGTCCCGTCGCTGCGGAACTGGAACTCGTGATCTCCGTCGTACGAGCGGTTGGCTCGTCGGCGGATCTCGCCGGTATCGGCGGGCATCGGGATTCGGGTCTGCCCTCCGGCAAACGAGAAGTCGGGGCTGGAGTCCAGGGCTACCGGAGAGTCGGTGGCGTAGTCGGTCTGGGTCCGGTAGAACCGCGAGGGTCGGTACTGGACTCCTTCCTGGCTGTACGAGTACTTCGCGGAGTTGTAGCGGCTGTCTCCGGTATTGGCGGAGGTGACCCGGGAGGCGAATCGAGGGCGCCCGGCGATCGAGAAGTAGCCGTTGGTGTGGACCGCCCCGTCCAGTTCGTCCCGGGTGGCGAAGTAGATCGGCGTGTTGGCGGTGGAGAACTCCTGGTCGGTGAAGTAGGCGAACCGGGCGAAGGACTCCAGGGCGACGGTCGCGCTGAGCCGACGTTGCGCCCCCTGGCAGCGGCCGGTGGACGTGACCCTCCAGAGCTTGTCCGGCTCGGTCGGGTTGCTGGCCGCGGGGACGACCTGCACCGAGCAGGTCGGTGCCCCGGGTTCTTCCGACAGGCTTCCGCCGCCCGAGGTCCAGTCGAAATCGTAGGAGAGTCGGGACATGGCCAGCGCGATTCCCGCCCGGGCAGCGTACATGGCCTGGGTCGAGCGTTGGTTCTCGCGCGCCGTCCTGGAGTCCAGGGTGGCGATGCTGAGGGATCCGTAGCTCAATGTGGCCAGGATCAGGATCAGGAACAGGGCCATGGCCA
>DCTU01000079.1:3923-5631 GCA_002329445.1 bacterium UBP9_UBA1432 | reverse complement strand
TTCCTTCGTCAGCACGTATACCTGACCCATAAAGTGGGTGTGGGGATGAATGCTGCCCGGCTTGGCCAGTACCTGTCCACGCTCGATCTCGTTGCGCTGAATGCCGCGCAGCAGGCACCCGATGTTGTCGCCCGCTTCCGCGTAATCCAGCAGCTTGCGGAACATCTCCACGCCAGTCACTACCGTGCTCCGGCTCTTCTCCGCCAGACCCACGATCTCCACCGTGTCGCCTACCTTCACCTGGCCCCGCTCCACACGTCCCGTCGCCACCGTGCCGCGCCCAGTGATCGAGAACACGTCCTCTACCGGCATCAGGAACGGCTTGTCCGTCGCGCGCTCCGGGTCCGGAATGTAGCTGTCCACTGCGTCCATCAGCTCGAAAATGCACTGGCACTCCGGCGTATCCTTCGCCACGCAGCCGCCCGTCAGCTTCTCCAGCGCCAGCAGCGCAGAGCCCTTCACCACGGGAATGTCGTCCCCAGGGAACTCGTACTCGTTCAGCAGCTCCCGGATCTCCATCTCTACCAGCTCAAGCAGCTCCTCGTCGTCCACTTGATCCGTCTTGTTCATGAACACGATGATGTAGGGCACGCCCACCTGGCGGGCCAGCAGAATGTGCTCACGGGTCTGGGGCATGGGGCCGTCCGCCGCGGATACCACCAAAATCGCTCCGTCCATCTGCGCAGCGCCGGTGATCATGTTCTTTACGTAGTCCGCGTGGCCAGGGCAGTCCACATGGGCGTAGTGCCGCTTCGCGGTCTGGTACTCCACGTGAGCCGTGTTGATGGTGATTCCGCGGGCCTTCTCTTCAGGCGCCTTGTCGATCTCGTCATAGCGCATCGCCGCCGCGTTGCCCTCCTGGGCCAGCGCCATGGTGATCGCCGCCGTCAGCGTGGTCTTGCCGTGGTCCACGTGCCCGATGGTGCCGATGTTCACATGGGGCTTGTTGCGCTCGAATTTTGCCTTCGCCATGGTCTATGTCCTCCTAGCTCATACTTTGATTCAATGGGAATATCAGATGCCCAGCACCTTGCTGGCAATGCTCTTGGGCACTTCCTCGTAGTGCGCAAACTGCATGGTGTAGGTACCCCGGCCCTGAGTACGGCTACGCAGGTCGGTGGCATAGCCGAACATCTCGCTGAGGGGAACCAGTCCGTCGATGGACTGCAGTCCGGCGTGGGCGTTGGTGCCCACCACCCGGCCCCTGCGGCTGTTCAGGTCGCCGATTACGTCGCCCATGTACTCGTCGGGAACCACCACTTCCACGCTCATCATGGGTTCCAGCAGCGCCGGATCGGCCTTCTGCACCGCCTCTTTGAACGCCATGGAGCCGGCGATCTTAAAGGCCATTTCGCTGGAGTCCACCTCGTGGTAGCTGCCGTCAAACACGGTGGCGGAGAAGTCCACCACTTCGTGGCCGCCCAGGGGCCCGCTCATGGCGGCCTCCCGGATGCCCGCGTCGATGGCGGGAATGAATTCCTTGGGGATTACGCCGCCCACGATCTTGTTGACGAACTCGTAGCCCTCGCCGGGCTGCCGGGGCGCGATCTCGATCCAGCAATGGCCGAATTGGCCGTGGCCGCCGGTCTGACGCACGTAGCGTCCCTCGGCCTTGGCGCTCTTGCGGATGCACTCCTTGTAGGCCACCTGGGGCTTGCCCACCGTGGCTTCCACCTTGAACTCCCGCAGCAGGCGGTCAACTAACACG
>DCTU01000079.1:0-3916 GCA_002329445.1 bacterium UBP9_UBA1432 | reverse complement strand
CTTGAAGGTGGGGTCCTCCTCGGCCAGCTTGACCAGCGCCATGGTCATCTTGTCCTGACCGGCCTTGGTCTTGGGCTCGATGGCCACCCGGATCACCGGCTCGGGGAACTCCATGCTCTCCAGGATGATTTGATTCTTTTCGTCGCATAGCGTGTCGCCGGTGGTGGTGTCGCGGAAGCCCACGATGCCTACGATGTCTCCCGCCCGCACTTCGGTCACGTCTTCCCGATGGTTGGCGTGCATGCGCAGGATGCGGCCGACGCGCTCGCGCTTGCCCTTGGTCGAATTGTACACATAGCTTCCGGAGCTGAGAACGCCCGAATACACGCGGATAAACGCCAGCTTGCCGACAAAGGGGTCCGTCGCGATCTTGAAGACCAGGGCCGAGAGCGGCTCCTCGGGGCGTCCCACCCGGGTCTTCTCCTCGCCGGTCTGGGGATCGAGCCCCTGGACGGGAGGGAGATCCAGAGGTGAGGGCAGATAGTCGACCACCCCGTCCAGCAGAGGCTGGACGCCCTTGTTCTTGAAGGAACTGCCGCAGAAGACCGGGACGATCTCGTTGCGAATCGTCCGCATCCGCAGACCCTGACGGATCTCGCTCTCCGAGAGCAGCTCGCCCTCCAGGAACTTGTTGGTGAACTCTTCGCAGCCCTCGGCGGCCGCCTCCAGCATCTTCTCCCGGAAGGCCTCGGCCATCAGATGAAGATCCTCGGGGATGTCGCACTCGACCATCTGCTGGCCGAGGTCGTCTTCATAGATCAGGGCCCGCATGGTCACCAGGTCCACCATGCCGCGGAACTCGCCCTCGGCACCGACGGGAATCTGCACCGGGATCGGATTGGCCCCCAGGCGCTCATGGATCCGGTCGACGACGTTGAAGAAGTTGGCCCCGGTCCGGTCCATCTTGTTGACGTAGGCGATCCGGGGGACATGGTAGCGGTCCGCCTGACGCCAGACCGTCTCGGACTGGGGCTGGACGCCGCCGACCGCGCAGAATACGGCGATCACGCCGTCCAGCACGCGCAACGAGCGCTCGACCTCGACCGTGAAATCCACATGGCCGGGCGTATCAATAATATTCACCGTGCAGTCCTTCCACTGCGCGGTGGTGACCGCCGAGGTGATGGTGATGCCCCGCTCCTTCTCCTGGACCATCCAGTCCATGGTCGCAGAGCCGGAATCGACCTCGCCGATCCGATGGGTACGCCCCGTGTAGAACAGGATGCGCTCCGAGGTGGTCGTCTTGCCCGCGTCGATGTGGGCAGCGACCCCGATGTTGCGAATCTTGTCCAGGGCTATGTTGGGAGTCTGCTTCGTCAAGAGATGATGTTCCTCGTCCTGCCCTTCTCCCCGGCCCCGAACGAGCGCTCCGCCTGCATCAGGCGGAGCGCTGGTCGGGGGGGTAGGAGCAGGCTACCAGCGGTAGTGCGCGAAGGCCTTGTTGGCCTCGGCCATCCGGTGGGTGTCTTCCTTCTTCTTCACGGCGGAACCGGCGCCTTGGGCGGCGTCCATGAGTTCGGCCGCGAGTCTTTCCTGCATGGTGCGACCCGCGCGCGAGCGCGCCGCGGCCAGGATCCAGCGCATCCCCAGGCTGACCCGGCGGTCCGGACGGACCTCGACGGGAACCTGGTAGGTGGCGCCACCGACGCGACGAGGACGCACCTCGACCACCGGCATCGCGTTGTCCATCGCCTGCTGGAAGACGCTGAGGGGATCCTTGCCCGTCTTCTCCTGAATCGTCTCCAGAGTCCCGTAGACGATCCGCTCGGCCGTGCTCTTCTTTCCGCGCTGCATCACCCGGTTCATGAACTTGGTCAGCATGCGGTTGTGGTAGACGGGATCCGGCAGGATCTCCCGCTTCTGGACCGGGCCTTTCCTAGGCATCTTGGTTCCTCCTCCGTCCTACCGCAGCCGAAAACCCGACTGCGGGACAAGCTGCGGGGCCCTGAAGGCGCCCGCAGTCCATATGAAGTCCTACTTCTTCTTGGCGGCTTCCTTCGGGCGCTTGGCGCCGTACTTCGAGCGACCCTGGCGACGATTGGCCACCCCGGCGGTATCCAAGGTGCCCCGGATGATGTGATAGCGGACGCCGGGCAGGTCCTTCACGCGGCCGCCGCGGATCATGACCACGGAGTGCTCCTGAAGGTTGTGCCCCACGCCGGGGATGTAGGCCGTGACCTCGATCCCGTTGGTCAGACGGACGCGCGCCACCTTGCGGAGCGCCGAGTTGGGCTTCTTGGGGGTGACGGTCTTGACCTGGGTGCACACCCCCCGCTTCTGCGGGTTCCCGCCCGTGTCAAAGGTCTTCAGGCGCAGCGAGTTGTACGAGTACAGCAGGGCCGGGGCCTTGCTCTTCCGCACGGGCGCCTTCCGGCCTCGCCGCACAAGCTGGTTGATGGTGGGCATAAAAAAATATCTCCCCTCGTCTCCACGGCTCGCCTGGCCGGGGCGCATGAGCTGGGGCGATATCGGGCGCTCAGCAACTGGCTGGGGCCCCGGAAGGGGGCCTGCAGGTCAGGTGGGGGCACCCCCTTCCCGATCTCGTCCGCTCGGCACACACCCTGGTCAGGGTCGGCTCCTCGAAGGACATGTTGCATGACGGACGGCACGGCCGCCCAAAAATGCTCCCCGATAGTAGCACCCGACCTTCCGGGTGTCAAGGCATCAAACGCCATGTTTTCGGGGGCTGAAGAGCCCGGGCGAATCCCCTCTCCAAGCAAGGCCCCGTGGAACCTCGAGCGACCTCAATAGGAGAAGAACTCGCGAATCCGGGTGAGGAACTGCTCGGAGAGCTGCTCGAAGAGACCGGTGCGGGAGTGGACCTGCTTCTCGGCAGAGAGCCGCGCCTGGATCGACTCGGAGGTCTCGCGGGCCTGGATGGTGGTCAACTGGCGCAAGGCCAGGACCTCGGAGATCTCCCGGTCCACGGCGGGATTCGCCTGAAGGAGCTCGCGCAGGGCCTGTTTGTCCAGGGTCAGCAGCTCGACGTCGGTCAAGGCCTCGACCGTCGCGGAACGAGGTTCGCCCGTCAGCAGGGCCATCTCTCCGAAGAACTCTCCTGGCCCCATCTCCCGGGTCAGATAGCACTCGTTCCGGGAATTGCAGACAGTGACCTTCAAGCGGCCGCTCTTGATCAGGTAGAAGCTCTCCCCGGCCTGGCCCTGGCAGAAGACCTTCTCGCCCGGCGCATAGAGGAGCAGGCGCGTGTGCTGCACCAGGATCTGCTGCTCGGCGGGCGTCAAGGTCCGCAGGAAGTCCACCCCCTCCAGCAGCGCCCGGATCCCGGACTCGACGTGCTCATCCCGGGCCGGCGGCGGCTGCAGCAGCGTGCGGATGGGGAAGGGGATCTCCAACCCCGTGCGCGAGAAGTGATACCAGATCGCCTCGCGCACCCGCGAGTCCAACTCGAAGCGACGCCCGTACTCCTGCATCCAGTAGCGCATTCGGTAGTTGACCGAGGAATCGGCGAACTCCATCAACCACACCTCGATGGGGGGATCGCCCAGGACCCCGGGGACCGACGAGGCGGCCTGCAGCATGACGCGCCGCACCTCATGCGGAGGATGCCGGTAGTGGACCCCGACGTCGATCAGGCGCGCATGCAGGATGCTGGGCGCCGAATAGTTCAGGATGTTCTCCTTGGCCAGGACCGAATTGGGCAGAACCGTGTAGTCGCCGGTGCTGGTCCAGAGCGCCGTCGAACGCCAGTCGATCTTCTCGACCCGCCCGCTGAGCTCTCCCACCTGGATGTGGTCCCCCAGGCTATAGGGCTTGGAGACCCCCAGGGCCAACCCGGCAAAGAAGTTGCCCAGGGTCTCCTGCAACGCGAACCCCAGGATCACCGAGACCACTGTCGAGCCCAGAACCAGGGAGGACAGGTTCTGCTTGAAGACCACCCCCAGCGCCAGCAGCACCA
>DCTU01000110.1:2806-14646 GCA_002329445.1 bacterium UBP9_UBA1432 | reverse complement strand
ACCAGCATCAGCATCCCGATCTGGACGTAGATGTTGACGTCCATCCGGATCAGGACCATCCCCAAGGCTGCCCCCAGCACCACCGAAGGCAGGCCCAGCAGCACCGAGAAGGGCACCCCCCAGCTCTCGTACTGGGCGGCCAGGAAGAGGAACACGAAGATCAGGCCCATGACCAGGATCTGGGCGGTCTGGCCCGAGGAGAGCTTCTCCTGGTAGGCCGTCCCGGTCCACTCGTAGCCATAGCCCTGGGGCAGGTTGGCCGCCAGCGACTCCAGGGTGGCGATGGCCTCGCCCGAGCTGCGCCCGGCAGCGGCCTCGGCGTTCACCTCCGTGGCCCGGTACAGGTTGTAGCGGACCAGGACGTCCGGCCCGGTCACCTCGCGAATCTTGCTGACCGTCGAGAGGGGCACCATCTGGCCGGACGAGGAACTGCGCAGGTGGATCTTGCCGATGTCCTCCGGCTTGCGGCGATACTGCGACTCGGCCTGCACGTACACCCGCCAGGTCCGGCCGAACTTGTTGAACTGGTTGACGAAGTAGCCGCCCAGGTTGATCTGCAGGGCCGTGAAGGCCTGGTTGACCGGGATGCCCAGCACGGCCAGCTTGTCCCGGTCGACCTGCACGTCGATCATCGGGATGTTGGGGTTGAACAGCGAGTAGGCCATCCGGAAGACTCCGGACTGCATGGCGGAGGCGACGAAGTCGGTGGTGGCCTGGGCCAGGTCGTCCACCGAGCCCCCCGTGCGGTCCTGCAGTTCCAGGGTCACCCCGCCGGTGGTCCCCAGACCCGGGATGGCCGGAGGCCCGAAGACCTGGATCTGGGCCTCGGGGAACTGGGCCAGTTGGGCCTGCAGGGCGGGGATCAGCCCGCGCACCTTCATCGAAGGGTCGGTCCGCTCGTCCCAGTCCTTCAGCACGGCCACCACGCCGGCGCAGTTGGAGCTGGTCGTCCCCTGCACCAGGTTGTAGCCGATCAGGCCCAGGGTCTTCTCGACGCCCGGCGCCTGGCTGACGATGGCGTCCACCCTCTGCAAGAGGTCCGTCGTCCTCTCGAGCGAGGCGCCGCTGGGCAGGGTCACGTTGACCATGAAGTTGCCCATGTCCTCCGGCGGGATGAAGCCGGTGGGGAGCTTGGACATCAGGCTGAAGGCGCCGAAGTAGACCGCCCCCATCAGGGCCAGCGTGACCACGACCCAGCGGATGGCCTTGCGGACCAGGAAGACGTAGCCCCGGGTCGTCCACTCGAAGCCCCGGTTGAAGCCGTTCAGGAACCAGCCCAGGGGTCCGCCCATGGGCTTGCGCGGACGCAGGATCATCACGCACAGGGCCGGAGTCAGGGTCAGGGCCACCAGGGCCGAGAGCAGCACCGACACCGAGAGGGTGATGGCGAACTGACGATACATCTCCCCGGTGATGCCGCCCATGAAGGCCACCGGGACGAAGACCGAGCACAGGACCAGGGCGATGGCCACCACCGGCCCCGAGACCTCCTCCATGGCCTTCTCGGTGGCCTGGAGGGGGGTCAAGCCGTGCTCGATGTGGTGTTCGACCGCCTCCACCACGACGATGGCGTCGTCCACGACGATGCCGACCGCCAGCACCAGGCCGAACATGGTCAACAGGTTGATCGAGAAGCCCATGCCCGCGAAACCGGCAAAGGTGCCGATCAGCGAGACCGGGACGGCCAGGATCGGGATCAGGGTGGCCCGGAAGTTCCCCAGGAAGATGAAGACCACGATCAGGACCAGGACGATGGCTTCAAAGAGGGTGTGGACCACCTCCTCGATCGACTTGGTCACGAAGATCGTGCTGTCGTAGGTGACCTCGTAGTCCACGCCCTCGGGGAAGTCCCTCGAGAGCTCCTCCATCTTCTCACGAACCTGCTTGGCCAGGAGCACCGCGTTGGCGTCCGGCTGCTGGTAGACGGCGATGATCACGGCCGGCTTGCCGTTCAGGGTTCCCTGGGAGGAATAGGTCTGGGCCCCGAGCTCCGTCCGGGCGACATCCTTGACCCTCAGGACCGAACCGTCCGGCTGGGTGCGCAGGATGATGTTCTCGAACTCGGCCGGCTGATCCAGGCGGCCCTTGACCTTGACCGGGTACTGCATCTGCTGGCCCGGTTCCTGGGGCGGGTCGCCGATCGAGCCGGCGGCGGCCTGGATGTTCTGGCTCTGGATGGCCCCGGCGATGTCCTCGGCCGTGACCTCCAGCTTGGCCAGCAGGTCCGGGCGGACCCAGAGGCGCATCGAGTAGTCGCGCTGACCGGCCACGATGCTGGCCAGGCCCACTCCATTGAGACGCCCGAGCTGGTCGATCAGGTTGATGGTGGCGTAGTTGCTGAGGAAGAGGCTGTCCTTGCTGCCGTCCTTGGAGTACAGGCTGATGTACACCAGGTTCTGGGTGGACTGCTTCTTGACCGTGACGCCGGCCTTGGTCACGTCGGCGGGCAGCAGGGGATTGGCCTGGTTGACCCGATTCTGGACGTCGACCATGGCCAGGTCCTGGTCCCGGCTCAGGTCGAAGGTCACCTGCAGGATGTACGTCCCCGAGTTGGTGCACAGCGAGCGCATGTAGAGCATGCCCTCGGCCCCGTTGACCTGCTGCTCGATCGGGGCAGCCACGGTCTGCTCGACCACTTCGGCGCTGGCCCCCTGGTAGCCGGCGGTCACCTGGATCACCGGGGGGGTGATCTGGGGGTACTGCGCGATCGGCAGCGACGGGATGGAGACCGCGCCGGCCAGCACGATCACCAGGGAGATCACGATCGCAAAGACCGGACGGTGGATGAAGAACCTGGCCAAAGGGCTACCTCCCGGTGGTCGTCGCCTGGGTTTCCTCTTCCGGTGCGCAGACCGCACCGGGCTTGACCTTCTGGGTCCCCTCGACGATCACGCGCTCGCCGCCCTCCAGACCGGACTTCACGATGAAGTCGTTGCCCTGCTCGCCCGCAGTCTCGATGTTGCGAGAAAGGACCTTGTTGCCCTCGCCGACCAGGTAGACCATCTGCATCGACTGGACGGTCACCACGGCCTTCTGGGGGATCAGCACGACCTCCTGGGGCTTGAGGTTGGTCAGCCGGATCCGGCCGAACTGACCCTCCCGGAGGATGGCGCGGGGGTTGGGGAAGATGGCCCGCAGTCCCATGGTGCCGGTCTTGGCGTCCAGGGCCCGGTCCACCATGCCGAAGCGACCTTTGTGGGCGTACTTCGTCCCGTCGACCAGGACCAGCTCGAACTCGACCCTCGGGCCCGAGCCGGGCTGCTGGATCATCCACAGGTACTCGGCCTCGCTGATGCTGAAGTTGACGTAGATCGGGTCGATCCTGGAGATCGTGACCAGGGGCGTCGTGTTGCCCATCTGCCCGACCAGGTTCCCGGGATCCACGTTCAGCTTGCCGATCACCCCGTCGATCGGGGACGCGATGGTGCAGTAGCCGACGTTCAACCGGGCCTGGGTGACCTGGGACTCGGCGGCCTGCAGGTTGGCCCGGGCCACCTCGATGTTGGCGGCGTCGGAGAGCTCGGTGTTGCGCAGGTTGGCTTCCCGAACCTCCACCTGGGCCAGGGCCACCTTCACCTGGGCCGCGGCCACGTCGCGCTGGGCCACGGCATCATCCAGGGTCTGCGTGGGGATGACCCCGTTGGCCGCCAGGGGCTTGTAGCGGTCGACGTCCTGCTGGGCCAGGCGCAGCTTGGCCTGGGCCGAGACCAGGTCCGCCTTGGCCGAGGTCAGATCGGCCCGAGCCTTGCGCACGTTGACCTGGGCCAGGGCATAGGTCAGGTCGGCCCGGGCCTGGGAGGTCTTGGCCAGCGCGGCCTGCAGGTCGGCCTGATAGGGCGCGTCGTCCAGCGTGAAGAGGACCTGCCCGGCGCGGACGCCGTACCCCTCCTGGAAATCGAAGTTCTCCAGGGTGCCCTGGACCCGGGCCCGGACATCGATGCTGTCTCCGAACTGGGTCTGGGCGGGCCACTCCCACGAGACGTTGAGCGGCTCGCGGCGAGCCGGGGCCACCACCACCTTGGGGGGAGCGGCCATGGAGGCAGGAGGAGAGGCCCCGCCTGCCGGCGAGGCTCCGCCCGCAGGCGTCTCCTTCCCGCCTCCGCACCCGACCAGGGCCAGAAGGACCAGGATCACGCCGGCGGCCATCGTGGCGCGCCGGCTCAAGTCTCCGTTTCGAGCCCAGGAACGCATCGTGTTCTCCTCGACATCAGGGGTGACGCCCGTTCGGCCGGTCACTCGCCGGGCGCCTGAAGGCTCTCGGGTCGGACCGCCAGGCGGCGAAGGGGGAAATCGAACCCCACGCTGTTCTCCAGCGCGGCGAAGGCCAGTTCCCGGTCGTAGACGGCGACGACCTGGTTCTGGCGTGCGTCGTTCAGGCTGCGCAGGGCGTCCTGCACCTCCAACGAGGTCCCCAGGCCGTTCAGGAATCGCTGACGCGCCATGTCGTAGTAGATCTCGGCTGCCTCGACGCGCTTGGCGGCCGTGGCCAGGGTGACCTCGGTCAACTGGAAGTCCAGCCAGGCCCGCTCGATCTGCAGGCAGATCTGGTTGCGAAGCTCCTCCCCGGAAGCTTCCAGGCTGCGGAGGTCGGACTCTGCCTCCTGGATCCTGCCGCTGCGGTAGCCTCCGTCCCACAGCGCCCACTTCACACCCAGATTCAGTTGGTACATGTCCTGCGGCGTGGTGTGGTAGCCCGGCGAGGCGATATAGTCCGCCGAGAGGGTCAGGTTGGGTTGGCTCTCGCTGCGGGCGGCGTCCAACAAGGCCCGGGCCACTTCCAGACTGCCCTCCAAAGCCAGCATCTCGGGCCGTCGCTTCAGTCCCAGGGCCTGCAGCGCCTCGAGATCGACCGTGGGATCCACCTCGATCTCCCGAGGGGCCTCCAGCTCGACGTTCTCACGAGGAGGCTCGTTCAGGACCGTCAGGAAGCTGGCCGTGGACACCTGCACCGAGTTGCGGGCCCGAGCCAACTGCTCGGTGGCCTCGGTCACCTGCAGGTCCGCCTGGACCACGTCATAGCGGGCCATGATGCCCTGGGCGAACAGTTTCTGGGAATCCGACAGGCTCTGACGGCTGACCTGCAGGTTCTGGGTGGCCACCTCCACCGAGGCGTCCGACTTGAGCCGGTTGAAGAAGGCCTGCTTGACCTGGTAGCCCAGGTTGTTCCGGGTGGTGCGGGCGTTCTCGGATTCCACCCCGATCTGCAGGAAGGCGGCCGCGATCTGGTTCTCGACCTTGCCGAAGGAGGTCAGCAGCAACTGCAGCGAGGTGGTGATCTGACTGGACAGCGAGTCCAGGGTGGGGACCGTCAGAGGCCCGAAACTCGAGGCCCGCTTCTCCTGCAAGGTGGTCTTGTCACCGAAGACGAACTGCAGGTTCTTCTGGCTCTGCTGCTGGCGGTAGCGGGCCGCTGCCGAGGCCACCTGCTCGTCGGCCACCCGCACCGTGGGATTCTGCCTCAGGCCCTTCTCCAGACTTCCCGGCAGGGTGTAGGTGGAGGCGGAAACCGGAGCGCTGACCGGGGGCACCGTCAGGGCGGGGGCCGGTTCTGCCTTCCCTGCGGGTGGAGACTGGGCGTGCGCCGTTCCGCCTCCCCCCAGGAACAGGAATGCCGCCAGCAGGATTCGGGCCGATTTCATCTCAGTACCGCCGTCACTGGATCGCCTGCCATTTCAAGGATGTCCCGGAACTCCGTCCCCCGAAATCCGCTAGTCGGCCCAGAAATCCCGAAGACCTCGAGCCTGGGCGGACTCGCGAAGCCTCTGGAGGGCCCGGGACTCGATCTGCCGCGCCCGCTCCCGGGTGACGCCCAGGGCCTGACCGACTTCCTGCAAGGTGCGGCGGGTTCCTCCATCCAGGCCGAATCGCAGCGAAAGGACCTGGCGTTCGCGCTCGTTGAGCCCCTCCATCAAGGCGGCCAGGTGACGGCGCAGCATGCCCGTCGAGGCCTCTTCCAGAGGAGTCTCTCGATCCCGATCCTCCAGGAGGTCCCCCAGCTCGGCATCCCCCGCCGGGCCGACCGGAGAGGCCAGCGAAACCGGCTCGGTGGGCACGTCCAAGGCCTCCCGGACGCGCATCTCGGCGGCCACCCGACGGCGGGCCACCTCCTCCTGGAGGGTGCGCTCGTCGGGGAGGCGCCCTCCGGCCTCGCGGGCCAGCTCCTCGCGCACCCGTTCCGGCTCGACGGGGTCGGCCTCCTGGGCCAGCTCCTCGGCGCTGGGCTGCCGCCCCAGCCGCTGGGCCAGGACGGCCCGGATGCGGACCAGCCGATTCATGCGCTCCAGCATGTGGACCGGCAGGCGGATCGTCCGACCTCGCTCGGCCAGTCCTCGCTGGATTCCCTGGCGGATCCAGTTGGTGGCGTAGGTCGAGAACTTGAACCCCCGGTCGGGGTCGAACTTCTCGACGGCCCGCATCAGGCCCAGGTTCCCATCCTGGATCAGATCCAGCAGCCCCACGCCCGGGCGCACGTAGTGTCGAGCCAGGCTGACCACCAGGCGCAGGTTGGCCTCGATGAAGAGACGGCGGCCCTCCCTCCCGGCGGCCACCAGGGCTTCCAGTTCGCGCCGACGCGCTTCGGAGAGATCCAGAGAGCCCAATTCCAGGGCGGCCCGCATCCCGGCCTGGATGCTGCGGGCCAGCTCCTGCTCCTGCAGGCGGGTCAGAAGCGGGAGCCGGCCGATCTGGCGCAGGTAGACCCCCACCAGGTCGGCGGTGTCCTCTCGCTCCACCTCGGGCCCTCGGGGATCGGCCTCCACCTCGACCCCCTCGACGTCCAGGGTCTCCAACACTCCCTGGATGGCCTCAGGCCCCAGGTCTTCGCGGTCGCACAGGACCCGTTCCAACCTGGAAAGCGACAAGGTGCCGGAACGGCGGGCCTCCTCCAGGACGCGGGTCAGCTCCTCCGGCAGGGGCGACGACTGCTCTTCGCTCACCTGGATGCGATTCCCGATCCGGCGTCGACCTTCCCCCTTCGCGCTCCGGGCAGGAAGGATGAACCGCCGGGTAGGCAAGGGCGGGCCCGTCGCGAACATGAGGTCCGTGCGAACCCTGGCCCCTCTCCGCCACACGCTGTTCTGGCTTCTGGTGGTGACCGCCCTGGCGATGGGTGGACTCTTGTCCTTCCTGATCCAGGGCCTGTTGAAGTCCGAGGAGCTCGACCGGCAGGCGGAGCTGGCCACCCGCGCCCTGCTGGTTCGGGAACGCGCCCGCGACGCCCTGGACCGGCCCGAGATTCCCGATCTTCCGGGCCGCCACGAGCTGGAGGTGGCGTTGGTCCGCGGGGACGAGCAGGAGAGGCGTCGCGCCCTGGACCGCTACCAGAACGACGCTCTGCTGACCCTCCTGCAGGTCCAGCACACCCGAGCCCGCGAGCAGACCGTGGCAGCCCTGGTCTCAGGGCTGCTGGCCTTGACCTGTGCGGCCTGCCTGGCGGCCCTGCTGCTGATGTTCCGCCAACGCATCCTGGCCCCCATCGCCGACCTGAACCAACTGGCCCGCAGCGTCCTGGACGGGGACCTCGGCCGCCGTGCTCCGGATTTCCGCCAGCCCGAGTTCGCGCTGCTGGGCGAATCCATGAACGCCATGCTGAACGGCCTGGAAGTCCGGGTCCAGGAGCTGGAGGCGGCTCGAAGCGAGCTGGCGGAGCTGCTGGCAGCCGGACCGGCCGCCCTGGTCCAGGTGGACCGACAAGGCCGGGTCCTGTCGGCCAACGCCGCGGCCCAGGAACTGGTCGGATGCGAACTGGAAGGGAGAGCCGCCCCCGAAGTCCTCCCCCTGGTGGACGAGCAGGGAGACTCGTTCTGGGAGGCCGCAGGTCATGCTCCCATCCCGCACTGGCTTCTGGAGGGGGTCCCGGTCGCGGCGGCTCGGGTCCACCTGGGAGGCGAATCCACCCTGGTCCAGGTCCGCGACCTGCGACGGGCCGCCCCGACGGCGATCTCCGAGGACGAGCGGCCAGACCCGCTTGAATCCGGAATCCCGGTGCCGGCCGAGTTCGAAGCCCTGACCGGCCGGGAGCAGGAGATCTTCAGCGAAATCGCCCGCGGGCGAACCAACAAGGAGATCGCCGAGAGCCTCTTCATCTCGGAGGGCACCGTCAAGACCCACGTCAACAACATGCTGCGCAAGCTCGAGCTGCGGGACCGCGTGCAGGTCCTGCTGTATGCCGCCCGCAACAACCTGCTCCCCCACGACGCCCCGCCCCCCCAGGATCCGCCATGATTGTCTCCCGGCCCACATCCTGGCATACTCTGTGTCGGACGGCAGACCGCCGTCCGTGGGGAAGCAGTCCAACGGAGGCCAGTCCATGAAGAACTCCCTGGCGGGCCTCGTCGACGGCCCGCTGAGAGGTCGGATGTACCGCTTCGTGGTCCGCGAGGACGGCCGTCGCCGCTCCGGCGTGATCCGCGCGGACAACCGTCAGACGGCCATCGCGGCCCTGACCGAACGGCGCTGGGTCCTGATCCGCCTGGACGAGTATCGGCCTCCGCGGCCGGCCGTCTCTTCGGGTCATCCCCGGGAGGCGGCCGGGTTCTTCCGACAACTGGCCATCATGTACCGCAGCGGGGTCCACCTGACCGACGGCCTGCAGGTCCTGCTGAAACAGGCCCACCGCTCAAGCCGGCCACTCCTGCGCGAGATGCTGGGCTGCCTGCTGGCGGGAGGGCGGATCTCGCAGGCCATGCGCGCCTGTCCGGCCCTGATTCCCACCTGGTGCGTCCCCGCCGTGGCCGCCGCCGAGGCCTCGGGGACCATGGCCGGCACCCTGGATCGCCTGGCTGCCACCCTCGAGCACGCCCAGGCCATCCGACACCGGATCCGTCAGGCCCTGACCTACCCCGCCTGGGTGCTGGGATTGGGCCTGGTGCTCAACCTGGCGCTGGCCCGTTCGCTGGTGCCGGCCTTCTCGCGAGCCTTCCAGCAGGCCGAAGTGCCGGTGCCGGCCTTCACCCGGGCCGTCCTGTCGGCGACCGGCGCCCTGGGAGACCCGCGCGCGTGGCTGCTGATGACAGGCCTGGCGGGTCTGGCCTGGCTGGGACTGCGCCGGGAGGGCCTGCAGGCCTGGCTGGACCGCTGGCCGCTGGTGGGCCCGTTGCGCCTGAAGGGCGGCCGGATTTCCGCTCTGCAGACGCTGGCCACGCTGCTGGAGGCGGGTGTGCCCCTGCAGCACGCCCTGACGGGCACGGCCCAGGCGGCCACGGCACCGACCCTTCTGGCCGACCTCCAGGCCATCCGCCTGGAGGTGCTGGAAGGCCGCGCCCTTTCCAAGGCCCTGGAGAGACACGGCTTCAGCCCGATGGCCTCGCAGTTTGCGCGGGCCGCCGAAGAGTCCGGGGACTATCCGGAGCTTCTGCGGCGCGTGGCCGAATCCGAGCAGGAGGCCCTGGACCTGGGCCTGGAAACCACCACCCGTCTGCTCGAGCCGATCCTGGTCGGCCTTCTGGGCCTGGTGATCGGCACCGTCAGCGTCGCCTTCTTCTTGCCCCTCTACTCTGCAGCAGCTTCCTGGTGAGCCCCGAGGTGCCTATGAACCGAACCCGAAGACGAGGACTGAGCCTCGCCATCCTCCTGCTGAGCGTGATGGTCGTGTCCGTCGTGACCGCGGCCATCCTGACCCGGTTGCAGCAGGCCCGCCACACCCAGGGCCTGCAGATCGACCGGACTCGCGACCAGTATGACTCGATGAGCGCGCTCCATCAGGTCCTGGAGCGGGTCCGGCGAGGCGAAGACCTCTCCCACGCGGCCCGCACGGTCTCCTCCCAGACCGGCAGGGAGATCCTGGTCGCCGGGAACCGCCTTCTGGTCACAGGCTCGCAAGGAACGGTGCAGGCCAGCGTCGTCCCGCGGGCCTGGCAGCATGCCCTCCTGGGCCGAGAGCTGGACCTGAACGGGCTGCGGGGCGCCTTCGATCCGGAAGACCCGCACGGCCCCGCCCTGGGGACCCCTCCGGCCCCGACCGCCGACTTCCTGCCCGAAGCCCGAGGCCGGGCCCACACCGCGGGGATCCACCTGAAAGCGACCGCGGCCGACTGCTCCTTCCAGCCCGGCGGGGGAACCTGGCAGCGCGCCTCCCAGGATGGGAAACTGGCTTTCATCCAGCCCGGCGGAACGGGTCGGTGGACCCTGGAAGGCCAGCGCTGGACCTCGGAGAGGGGCGTCTGCCTGGAGCTGGTCGACCGGACCTGGATCCTGAGCGCTCCAACCCCGGTCGAGCTGCAGGGCACCCTCCTGGTCGAAGAAGCCTCGCTCGAGATCCGCGCCCCCCTGGCCCTGACCGGCGAGCTGGTGGTCTGGAACGGCTCGCTGCTGCTGGACGCCCTGACGCAGATCCTTCCCGGTCGGGCTTCGCTGGCCCTGGCCGTCCTCACCGACGCTCCGGCGGCGGAACTGCCGGACTGGAACGTTCGGCCGACCCCCTTCCCGGGAGACCTGCTGCTGCTCCAGGGGCGATCCCGCCTGACGGTCGGCGACCCGGAAACAGATGAAAAGACCGGCGGGCTGGTCCTGGCCAGCGGCCGGCTGGTCAAACGGGGCGGCAACCTCCAGGTCGCAGGCGTGGTGGCGGTGGGCCGGGCCGACCTGGACGGGGTCCCGGCGGGATCGCTGATCTGGTCGGACCGCGTCGACCGCCTGCCCCCCGAGCATCTCGAATCGCCCGACGCCCACCTCAGCTTCCCCAGCGCCGAGGTCCAGGTGCGGTGAGATCCCGCCGGCGGCGAGGCTTCAGTCTCCTCGAGACGATGCTGGCCCTGACCATGCTTTCGGGCATGGTGCTGGTCGTCATGCTCGCCGCCCTGAACATGCCCCGCAGCGCCCAGCCCGAGCGCCTGCAGCGCGCCGCGAACCTGGCCCGCAGCGCCATCGAGCGCATGCGCTCGCTTCCCCTGGACGCCGAGCCCTGGTCGCCCGGCCAGGTGGTGGAGGAGTCCGATCCCGAACTGGACGTGGTCCTGCGCGTCACCGAACCCGAGGCCCGCTTCCGCCTGTTGGAGGTCCAGGTCCGCCGCCGGGACCAGGGAACGGGCCTGGTCCGCATGAGCCTGCTGCGCACCGAGGGGGGGCCATGAGGACCCGCCCGACCGGCCACACCCTGATCGAGCTGCTGGTCACCTCGGCCATCGTCCTGCTCATGCTGGGACTGGTCGCCGCGATCCTGACCATCTCGGCTCGCTCCGGCGCCCGACTGGATGCCGGGGTGGACCTGCAGTTGCAGGCGCAGTCCTGGCTGGATCGCATGGCCGCAGACCTGGCCGCCAGCTCGCGCCACCGCTTCTTCGCCAACCGCTGCGAGCTGGATGTCTTCCGCCGCAGCGAGCTCTTCCGCTTCGAGCCGGGGGCCGGGTACGAGGCCTCCTCCCGAACCCTGACCTGGGAAGCCAGCTTCCCGGTGGGCACTCCCGAGGAGGGCTTCGAAACGCCCCTGGCAGCCTTCAACTTCGAAAAGGGCGAGGTCCTCCAGGCCAGCGCCCCGGGTGGGGCGACCGTGCGCCTGCGCTTCCCCTCCCACCCCTCCCCCGGCGACCGCATCCTGGTGGAGTATCCGGTGAACCACCTGGTGGTGTACCAGCGCGAGCCCGAGACGGGCCTTTTGACTCGAGAGGTCCGAGACTCGGCGGGGAGCACGCACCGGGAGTTTCTCAACCCGCCCGAACGCCGACCCCGGGCCCTGTGCCAGACCTTGAGCTTCGAAGAGCCCCTGCCCCGGGTGGCCCGCATCCGGATCGGCGTCCTCGGCGAGCGGGACAGCGCCTGGCAGGACAGCCTGGACGTCTCGCTGAGCCGCTGAGCCCCGTCATATCAGGGTCCTTCCGAAAATCTCCACCCATGGGTGGAGAGAC
>DCTU01000110.1:0-2688 GCA_002329445.1 bacterium UBP9_UBA1432 | reverse complement strand
ATCGGCGGCCGAATGCCACGGTCGGTGGCGGATTCAGGTCAGGAGCCCAGAGGGAGGTCCATCTTGCGCAGAGCACACCAGAGCCCGAACGGGTACGCCATCGGGGTCGTGCTGATCGTCCTGGTTCTGATCATGATGATGGGGACCACCCTGGTCTATCTGGGAACCCACAACCTGGACCAGATCCGCACCTCGGGGCGACAGACCACCCTGCGACATGCCGCCGATGGGGGGCTGCACGAGCTGTTGGACACCCTCTACCAGAATCCCGACTACGGGCAGGACCAGACCGCCTCTTCCAGCGGCGTGTTCAGCAGCAGCCAGGGCGCCACCCGGTATTCCTGGACCTTCGATCCCTCTTCGGCGACGCCGTGGTCCACCAACAACCTGGAGGGCGAGACCGCCGTGACCGGATATGGGGGACGCACCGTCCCGCCCGGATGCGCGCTGCTCTTCGTCAGCGCAGGATTCGACGGCGCCAACGCCAACCAGAGCCCGACCGTGGTGGGCGCCGTGACCACCAACCGCTTCCCCTACGCCGTGGCCAGCGACGGCGTGATCGACCTGAGCGACGTCTCCAGCGTGATCCCCGGCCAGGGGCACCTGCTCAGCAACAACGTCGGGGGCAACCCCAACATCCAGGCCGGCCTGGTGGACGGGATGAGCTTCTCGCGCGACGGCGTGGGCTCGATCCGGGTCAGCGCGAACTCCGGACCCACGAACTTCAACCAGCCCCCGGTCGATCTTCCCGATCTGCCGATCCAGGACATGATCGCCAGTTGGAGCACCGCGGGCATCGCCGGCGCGCACCCCTATGGCGGGGCCGCCGACTACCAGTTCTCCGGCGACGTGACGGCCTCCACCAAGAAGAACGGTAAGCTGACGGTGGACGGCGTCGAGATCACCGCCCCGGCCACCATCTACGTCCAAGGCGACCTCCGGGTCAACGGAGGCATGGACCTGCTCAAGGGCATCCACTTCTTCTGCACCGGCGACTTCACGGTGAACGGCGCCCTGGACCAGGTCACCCTGGCCGAGCCCTTCCCGGTGGCGCTGTTCCACGGTCGGCGCAGCATGGTCTCGCGCAAGTGGGTCTCCCCGACCCCGACGCCGAGCCCGAGCCCCGAGCCCAGCCCAGCTCCCTCCCCCTCCCCAGGCCCTGGCCCCTTCCCCGGCCCCGCCATCTCGCCCGACTCGAACTTCATCCTCTCGGGCGGCCAGGTCGAGTTCAACGGCGGCAGCTCGCAGAGCATCCACATCCTGTGCGTCGACGGGATCCGCCAGAACGGTTCCTCGACGATGAAGGGCCTGTTCTACGTCCGCAACGGCGACTTCGACGTGAACGGCAACTCGCAGCTCACCGGCGTGGTGATCACCCGCTCGGGGTCGGTCACCGTGGATGGCAACGTCGAGGCCAAGAACACCGACGTGACCTACGACCCGTCGGTCCTGATCGGGCTCAGCGCCCTGAGCACGGGAATCCAAGGCCGGGCCCGCACGCTGTCCTGGTGGATCGAGCAGTAGCCCTGTCCGACTTGCCGCGGGGCGGCCCCTGAGACGCGGGGGATGATCCTCAGCGCCAGCCGCCGCACCGACCTTCCCGCCTTCTACGCGACCTGGTGGATGAACCGCGTCCGGGCGGGATTCTGTGAGGTCCCCAACCCCCTGCGCCCAAGCCAGGTGTCCCGGATCTCGCTGCTTCCCCAGGACGTCGACGTCGTGGTCTTCTGGACCCGCAATCCCCTGCCCATGCTGGCCCACCTGGACGAACTGGAGAGCCGGGGCCTGCGCTCGGTCTTCCTGGTGACCCTGATCGGTTACCCTCGCGAACTGGACCCCCACTGCCTCTCCGTCGAGCGCGCGGTGCAGGCCTTCCAGCGCCTCTCCAGGCGCCTGGGGCCGGAGCGGGTGGTCTGGCGCTACGACCCGCTGATCCTCTCGCCCGCGACCGACGCGGACTGGCACCGGCGGCGCTTCGCCGAACTGGCCCGCAGCCTGCGAGGCTTCACCCGCTGCTGCAAGCTGAGCCTGGTCGACCTCTATCCCCGGCTGGCCCGGCGCCTGCGGGCGCTGGAGGGGACCGCTCACCAGATCGCGGCTCCCTCACCCGATGGAGCCCTCCTGCGCGATCTGCTGGGGCTGGCCCGGCAATACGAGATCCGGCTGGAGAGCTGCGCCGAAGATCTGGAGGCCTTCGGGATCCCCGCCGGGGCCTGCCTGGACGCCGAGCTTCTCGGCCGGGTCTTCGGCCTGAGGCTGCCCGGGACCAAGGATCCCGGGCAGCGCCACGCCTGTCGGTGTGCTCCCAGCCGCGACGTCGGCATGTACGACTCGTGTCCCGCCGGGTGCGCCTGCTGCTATGCCGTACGCGACTTCAACCTGGCCAGGATCAACCGTCGCCGGCACGACCCCCTGGCCACCACCATGCTGCCCCTGGACGGAACAGGGCGCCCCTGAAGGACGCCCTGCCCCGCATGCCTTGCAGGCTGGAAGCTATCCCTCTTCGGCCATGAACGGGTAGCGCCAGTCGGTGGGCGGAGCGAACGTCTCCTTGATGGCGCGCGCCGAGGTCCAGCGCAGCAGGTTCATCATGCTCCCCGCCTTGTCGTTGGTTCCCGACAGGCGCGACCCGCCGAAGGGCTGCTGGCCCACCACGGCCCCGGTCGGCTTGTCGTTGATGTAGAAGTT
>DCTU01000447.1:7673-7817 GCA_002329445.1 bacterium UBP9_UBA1432 | reverse complement strand
TCAAGGCTCGTTGTCTTCCGTGTGGTCCGGCCCGGGCCCATGCGCCTGCCCCGCGCCCCCGAACGCGAAACCCCCAGGCTCCCCGCAAGGTCGCGGCCCGGGGGCGAGCCTGAATCCGCTGCCTACCGTGGCATTCGGCCGCCG
>DCTU01000447.1:2328-7592 GCA_002329445.1 bacterium UBP9_UBA1432 | reverse complement strand
GTTCTCACGCCAGGCGGCAGATTCAGGCTGAACCTCAGCACCTGGTGCGGGGGCGAGCCGGTCAGGCCAGGGCTTCGTGCACCTTGGCCAGGAGGACCTTCAGCGAGAAGGGCTTCTGCAAGAAGTGCACCCCGGTCTCCAGCACACCGTGGTGGGCGATGACGTTGGCCGTGTAGCCGGACATGTAGAGCTGCCGGGCCTCCGGGTGGATCTCGGCGATTCTCCTGGCCAGCTCGCGGCCGCTCATCCGGGGCATGACCACGTCCGTCAGCAGCAGGTGGATCGGGTCGTGGTGGTGCCGGGCCAGGTGGAGGGCCTCGGTCGGATTGTCGGCGCTCAGGACGCAGAAACCTTTCTGTTCCAGCATCTGTCGGGTGATGTCGCGGATCATCGGCTCGTCCTCCACCAGAAGGATGGTCTGGGGACCTCGGGTTGGCGGAAGCGGGCCCGGCGGCTCGGGGTCGCAGGGCGCCGGGGTCGGGAGCTCCGCGCAACGGGGGAGGTACAGCTTGAACGTCGTCCCCTGGCCCGGCTCGCTGTAGACGCTGACGAATCCGCTGTTCTGCCGGAGGATTCCGTAGACCGTCGGCAGCCCCAGGCCGGTTCCTTGCCCGGGATCCTTGGTGGTGAAGAACGGCTCGAAGATCTGCGAGAGGGTCTGGGCATCCATCCCGATGCCGTCGTCGCTGACGCTCAGCAGGACGTAGTCGCCCGCGGTGAACCCTGCGCGGACGGTGCAGTCCTCTTCTTCGAAGCAGACGCCGGCCGTCTCCAGGGTGACCCGTCCGGTGCCTCCGGTGGCATCGCGGGCGTTCAGCAGCAGGTTGGCCAGGATCTGATCCACCTGGGAGGGATCGATCCGGACGAATCCCGCTTCGGGGTCGGGCCGCCAGGACAGCTCGATGCCCTCACCCAGGATCTGGCGCAGCATGGGCATCATCGCCTCCACGGTCCGGTTGAGGTCCAGGACCCGGGGGGCGGCCGTCTGGCGGCGGGCAAAGGCCAGCAGTTGCCGGGTGAGGCGCGACGAGCGCTCGGCGGCCTCGTGGATCCTCTGCAGGTCTGCGCGAAGGGGGTCGTCGGGGCCAGCCCGCTCCAGGGCCATCTCGGCATGCCCCGCGATGACCGCCAGCATGTTGTTGAAGTCGTGGGCCACCCCTCCAGCCAGCCGGCCCACGGACTCCATCCTCTGGGCCAGCGCCAGTTGCTCGCGCAACCCGTCGCGTTCCTGTTCCCCGCGCTTCAGGTCGGTGATGTCCAGCTCGACTCCGTCCCAGGCCACCCGGCCATCCGAGAGGATCCGGGGAGCGGATTGGAAGAGGCGCCAGCGGACTTCTCCAGAGGGGTGGACGTTCCGGACCTCGGCCCGGAACGGGGTGAGGGTTTGGAGTGCGGCCTGCTCGAGGTGCTCGAGCCTGGCCCGGTCCTCTTCATGGATCTGGTTGTAGATGCGGGAGCAGTCGGCCAGGGCCTCCTCCACGGTCAGGCCATGGAGGACCTCCACGCCGGCGCTGAGGTGGCTGAAGCGGCGTCGGGTTCCGTCCCGGTGGATTTCGATCTGGTAGAACATGCCTCCCGGCAGGTTGTCGCCCAGGGCCCGGAGCCGGCGCTCGCTTTCGCGCACGGCATCTTCGGCCAGCTTGCGTTCGTGGATGTCGATGGCCATCTCGTAGCGCACCAGGCGGCCGTCCGGCCAGGGGATCGCCTTGTCGATGCACTTGTACCAGCGCTGGACGGCCTCGTTGCGGAACTCCCAGACGTAGGAACGGCCCAGGTACTCGCCCAGGATTTTGTCGTTGGTGCAGAAAGGACACGGGCTCGAGCGCTGCTGCAGGTACTCGTAGCACCGGCGCTGGTCGGGAGGGCCGAAGGACCGGATGGTGGCCCGGTTGACGAAGAGCACTTCGAAGGTGGTCGGGTCGGCCACGTAGACGGGTTCGTCGATGCCCTCGAAGATGGCCAGCAGCCCTGCATGGCCTGCAGCGGCCTGTTCCTCCGTCCACCCGGGCTCTACGGTCTTCGGCAGGCGAAACTGCGCGTCCTCCGCCATCCTCCTGCATCCTTTCCGCCGTTGCGCACCGGATTGCTGGAGTCCTCCCCACCGCCGGAAGGCCAAGCCCAGAAAGGTTCTGGGTCCGGAAGAGAGGCTCCTTCAGGAAACCGGACGACGTGCGTTCCCGGGGCCGGCCCGCCTGCCCTGAATCCGTTCAGGGGCGGGCGGCCGCGAAACCGGGTTCGAGAGACAGGCTGAAGGCTGGCTCGGCCTCGCGTGGAGCGGATGCCGTGCCGAGGGAGGGGGTGAACTGGTAGAGCGTCTCGACGGGAATCTCGACCACGTCAGTCTGCAGCCGGACCACGTCGCCGGCCAGGCCGCCCAGGAACTGCCCGGTCAAAGCGCCCGCCACCAGGCCAGGCAGGCCCGCCACGGCGGAACCCGCCCAGGCTCCGGCCAGGAGTCCTCCCACCCGCATTCCCGGATCCCACAGCGGGGATCGGGTCGCTCGGGCCACCGCCTTCTGCAGGTCCGACTGGCCCCGGGCCGCGGTGGGGTGCAGTTTCTGGTCGGGCCGGACCACCACGACCCTCCCGTCCAGGAGGTCCTTGCGGGCCAGAAGCGCTCCCGTCGAGTTGGGCAGGCAGGCCTCCGGCCTCAAGAACCTCCCCAGGGTCGTGAAACGCCGGATCTTCTGCTCTTCGGGGACCACCGAGTTGAGCAGCTCCACCTGGGCGGTGAAGCACGAGTTCAACAACGTGTGGTACCACTCACCGGTTCGGTCCCGGGTGGACTGGTCCAGGGCGTTGCGGAGCAGCGACTCCTTCTGCTCGGGTGAGAGGGCCAATCGGTGCAGGAGCAGATCGTGGCCCTGTTGGCGGGAGACCTTCTGCAACTGGTCAGCCAGGGTCCCCACCTGGTAGACCACTCCGAAGTTCTTGCCCATCCCCTTCAGCAGGTCATAGGACGTGCCCGGAGGCCGCAGGGCCTCGGCCGAGACGACCAGGGCCGGGTCGGTTTCCCCCTGGCTGTTGCGCACCGGAGAGTCCTGCTCGAACTCGAAGAGCACCAGGCTGTGGCCGGCGACGATTTTGGGGGAGAAGGGCTCGACCGCCAGCCAGACGTCCTTCACCTTCCTGGGATCCACCACGGCCTCGGTATAGACCGGCTTCCAGGCCGACGGGTCGGGGGATTCCTGGAACCCCCAGCGGACGTCCCCCAGTCGCATGGTCCCGTCCGGGCAGGCCTCCAGCAGGACCGGATGGCGTTGCTCGGGGTTCCAGGGGACGGCCTGCCAGCGTTGGCGGTCCTCCTCGGAGACCCGGGGCTCGGCGTGGGTCCGACTGACCCGGGCGAAGTGAGGAGCCTGGTGGGCGAAGGAGGCGCTCGAGATCGATGAGATCGTCATGTTCGGAGTCTGCCTCGAATCCCTGAAAGGAAGCTAAAAGCCGACCGCGTGGCCGGGAACCTCTCCGACCCCGGGGCGCTCGGGCGGGTCCTGAGGCTCCGGGTTCAGCCCTGGGCGGCGGGAGCCGATGCCGACAAGGCTCGCAGACGCGCGGAGAGAAGCGGGTGATCGTCGGTCGGTCGGGAGGTCTCGGTTCGGTCGCCCTGGAGCCGGGTCAGGACCCGCGTCATCGCCGAGCGCGGGTATCCGGCGCGTTCCAGCATGTCCGAGCCCAACGCGTCGGCCCGGAACTCCTGCTCTCGCTGCAGGCCGGCCGTGGCCAGGGTTCCAAGTTGCTTGATGGCGGCCGCGACGGGAGGGCTTCCGGCCGCATGGGCTGCCAGGACCAGGCCGACCTCCGTGCAGATCGAGGCCAGCGTGGGATGTCGCTCCAAGAGGTGGGCCCGCTCGTGGGCGAGGATCGCCGCGGCCTCCTCTTCAGGCAGGTCCAGGACGTCCTGACCGACGTACAGGTTCTCGCCCCCGCGCACGAACGCCATCAGGGTCGGGCCGTCCAGCACCACCACCTTCGTCTGGAGCGCAGAGGGGCTGGAGCCCTCCAACCGGTCCATCAGCGCCTGACCTTTGGCCGCCAGGTCCGGTGGATTGTCCGTGGGCAGCAGGAAGCCCTCGCGGAAGCGTCGCGACTCGGCCACCTCCTGCTCCCGATTCGCTTCAGCTAGCACCCCGGGGGCGATCTGGGCCGCCAGGTCTCGGATGGCTCGGATTCCGGCCTGGGTCTCCGGGGTCTCGAAGCGTCGGAGTCCGACGTCGGCCACCGATCGTTCGCACGTTGCCAGCGCCAGGGCCACGGCCGCAGGGAGGCTGGCCAGGTGGGCCTGGGTTGAAGCGCGGAGCAGGTTTCGGAAACGGGGCACGTCGGCCGTCGTCGCGGGAGGCGAGAGGTCCACCGTGTCGGCGATCTTCCCCGCTCCATTGGGCGGCGCCGCGGTGGGGAAGCCCGGGGTCGCCGGGGCCGAGGTCGACGCGGTGACCCGGGTGGACGCGATGTTCACGGTTGGACTCTCCGATCGATTCTTCCGGTTTCGGGCGAAGGCGCCCCGGCCAGCTCGCGACGGCGCATCCGGCCCGGATTCCCTGACCCGGACACACCAGGCGATGCCTCGACGTGGCCTGGGATGGGTTCAAAGAACCGCATTCTGCGAGCCTTGGAGTCGACCCGCCAGGAACCCTCCTGAACGAAGATACTCCTGCGCCGCCGGCTGGCGTGTTGCAGGAAGGTGAACTGCAGTCGCTTTCAGTCGGCTGCGGGCGGCTTCGCCGTGCCCCACCTGCCATCCGGGTCTGGAAGGTCTCGGGGGCGGGCGGCAACGCCGGATTTCTTCCACGAGGTGAAAGCCGGCGCCGGGATTTCCCGCCGAGTCCCATTTTTCATGCATTTTTCCTTGGCCTGCGATACAATCAGGAAACCTTTGAAAGGGCGGAAAGGGGCCGGTTTCGACCATGCGCATCGACAGGAACTCCATCCCTCCGGGTCTGAACACGCGGTCCGGCGCGTTCCGGACACCTGACGCGGGCGTCTCGCCGTCCGCCGATCCGAAGGACTCGGTCGCCCTGAGCGGGTTGGACCCTGCCGCCGAGGTGAAGCGGCCGGTGGCCCCCAGCCTGGCCCGCCGGGCGGGTGCGGTGGCGCTGGCCGTTTCGGCCGGGGTGGCTGCCTTTGCCGGCTTGATCCATGTGATCAACTCGGGGGGAGGCCCGCCGCCCCCCCAGCAGCCCCCCTCCAGCATCGGCGTCGTCGTCGAGACGCCCCAGCCACCGTCCAACCTGCCATTCACTCCGGCCCAGCCCACGGCTCCCGTG
>DCTU01000447.1:0-2275 GCA_002329445.1 bacterium UBP9_UBA1432 | reverse complement strand
GCAACCGGCCCAGCCCACGGCTCCGGTGCAGCAACCCGACCAGATCCAGGACGTCGAGGTCGACTCTTCGCTGCCCGCGAACGTGCGGGCCCTGACCCCCGAGTTCTTCGAAGACCTGGGGAATATCGGCTACAACTACAAGGGCATCGCCAAAGGCGACTTCGTCCTGACCTTCGACGACGGCCCCAACCCCAACGTGACCCCGAAGATCCTCGACACCCTCAAGGAACACGGCGTCCAGGGGGCCGTCTTCTTCGTGACGGGTCAGAACGCTCAGCGCTATCCGGACCTGGTCCGGCGCATCGTCGACGAGGGGCATGTCCTGGGAGGACACACCTGGAACCACCCCAGCCTGACCGGACTGTCCAGGGATCAGGCCCTCTCGGAGTTGACCCGCACCGACGAGGCGGTCGACCAGGTCATGGGTTACGACTACCCGTTGAACCTGGTGCGCCCGCCCTATGGCGCCACCAATGCCTCCGTCCTGGAGACCATCGGCGAGACCTATGGGGGCAACTCGGTGCTGTGGCAGGTGGACAGCGAGGACTGGAAGGTCCAGTCGGATCTGCGCCAGGGCAAGTCCACCACCTCGCTGGTCGACCGGGTGGTGGCCGGGGCCAACCAGGTGGATCGCCGGGGGACCGGTGGCGTCATCCTGATGCANNCCCGAGGCTATCGGATCATCTCGATCACCGACGTCGGACAGACCGACTCGGCTCCCGGGGGGCTGGCCAACCAGTAGGCGCATCCAGGAGGACGCTCGATGCACGCTCCCTCGGGGCATCCGGTCTGGAATCCCACGTCAAGGGGCCTGGAGGCCCGGCTGGAGAACGGCCTGCTGGCGCTGGCCTTCCTGGCCCCGGGAATGGTCCGGGTCCGTTTCACCCCCGGGTCGGACTTCGTCCTGCCTCGCCCCTGGGACCCCGCCCGTCCGGATGAGGACTTCGAGTCGCCCTCCCTGTCCTTCAATCCGCAGGGTGAGAGCCTGGAGATCCAGGCCGACCCCATGCGGGTGCGGCTGGACCTGGGCCGGGGGACCCTGGCCTTCTCGGACCTGGAGGGGCGCCGCTTCGCGGAGGACCTGGGCGGGTTCCGGGTCGTGGAGGTCGCTGCCGGAACGGAGGGGCTGGCCTCCGAGCATGTCGAGGGCCTGCCTCCGGGTCGGGCGCGTCGGCTGGTGCTGCTGGACAAGGCCATGCACCCGGAAGAGGGCTACCACGGTTTCGGCCAGCGCTCCCAAGGCCTGGAACGCCGGGGCAACCGCTTCACGCACTGGAACCAGGACGCCGCCTGGGGGCATAACCGAAGCGACGACAACCTCTACCAGAGCCATCCCGTCTTCCTGGCTGTCCGGCCCGGATTCGCCTGGGGGCTGTGGTTGCGATCCACCTGGTGGAGTCGTTTCGACGTGGGGAGGACCCGACCCGGGGTCCTGGAGCTGGCCACCCTGGGGGGCGAGCTGGACTACGTGCTCTTCCACGGGCCGGACCCCGCCGGGGTGGTCGAGAAGCTGACCCGCCTGACCGGGCGCCCCATGCTCCCTCCCCTGTGGAGCCTGGGTTACCATCAGTCCCGCTGGAGCTACCGCACGGCGCGGGAGGTGGAGGACCTGGTCGGCCGGTTCCGCTCGCGGAGCATCCCCCTGGATGCGGTCCACCTGGACATCGACTACATGCGGGGATATCGCTGCTTCACCTGGGATCCCGAGCGCTTTCCGGATCCCGCCGGCACGCTGGACCGACTGCGGGCTCAGGGTGTCCGGGCCGTGACCATCGTGGATCCCGGGATCAAGCACGAGCCCGCGGCAGGCTACCCCGTGGCCGACGAGATGCTGGCCCGGGGCCTGTTCTGCCGCGCTCGTCAGGGGCAGCCCTTCCAGGGGTTCTGCTGGCCCGACGCGGCCCTGTTCCCGGACTTTGCCCGGGAGGAGGTGCGCCGCTGGTGGGGCCAGCAGCATCGTTCCCTCCTGGAAGCCGGGGTCGCCGGGATCTGGCAGGACATGAACGAGCCCTCGGTCTTCGCGAGGCCTTTCAGTGAGGGGGAGGCCGGCCAGATGCGGGTTCCCCTGGACCTGATGCACGGCGACGCGGACGCTCCAGCGCCCCATGCCGAGGTCCACAACGCCTACGGACTCCTGATGTGCCGGGCCACCCGCCAGGGTCTGGAGCGCCTGCGACCGGACGAGCGCCCCTGGACCCTGACCCGCAGCGCCGGCACTGGCGTGCAGACGCTCTCCTGCACCTGGATGGGGGACAACACCTCCTGGTGGGAGCAC
>DCTU01000364.1 GCA_002329445.1 bacterium UBP9_UBA1432 | reverse complement strand
GCGCAGGTCCTCGTCGCGGAAGCAGCGGGCCAGTTGGAAGTAGCGGTCGATGCCTGAGACCATCAGGATCTGCTTGTAGAGCTGGGGGGACTGGGGCAGGGCGTAGAAGTGCCCGGGTCGGGTGCGGCTGGGAACCAGGTAGTCCCGGGCGCCTTCAGGGGTGGAGGCCACCAGGATCGGCGTCTCCACCTCGTAGAAGCCCTGGCTGTCCAGGTAGTCCCGGGTCGCCTTGGCCAGGCGGTGGCGCAGGGCCAGGTTGTGGGCCATGACGGGACGGCGCAGGTCCAGATAGCGGTACTGCATCCGCAGCCCTTCCTCGACGTTCTGCTCTTCAGCCACCTGCAGGGGCAAGGGACGCGCCGTGTTGAGGATCCGCAGCTCCTCCACGTGGATCTCGATGTCGCCGGTGGGCAGGTTCGGGTTGCGGGTCTCGGCCGAACGCTCGGCCACCCGGCCGCGCAGGGCCACCACGAACTCGTTGCGCAGGGCCTGGGCCTTGGCGAAGGCCTGGGGGACGGTGGCCTGGTTCAGGACGCACTGGGTCAGGCCCTGACGATCCCGCAGATCCAGGAAGAGCAGGCCTCCCAGGTCGCGGCGCCGATGGACCCAGCCCATCAGCACCACCTCGTCGCCCGCATTCTCGCGGCGCAGATCCCCGCATCGGTGGGTGCGGCGCAGTTCGCCAAGGGGCTCGGGGTGGAACTCGGGGTTCATGGGACCTCCAGGAATGGAAGGGCGCCTGGTGGCGGCCGGACTGCCCCCTCCAGGTCGAGGGGAGGTGCGGGGGTTCAACTGCCGAGCAGCAGTTCCTCCACCCCCTGCAGGATGGCGGACATGGTCGGAACCGGATGCCCCTTGGTGACCATGCGGTGGGGGACCTGCCAGGGAGCCCACTGCTGGGTGCACAGCCGCCGGGAGCAGGCCTGGTAGACGGCCACGACCGGGCGGCCCATGGCCGCTGCCACGTGGACGGCTCCGGTGTCTGGCGAGACCACGCAACTGCACGCTGCCAGGGCGGCTGCCCACTGCTTGAAGGTCAGGCCGCCGGCCAGCCGGATGGGCAGGGGCTCGCACGGCGTCGGATCCGAGTCGGGTCCCGGGATCCGGAATCCCGGCCCCAAAAGTCCGGCCGTGGCCAGCCCCTCGGCCAGGCGGGTGGCCATGGCCTCCTCGGCCGGACCATAGGTGATCAGGACTCCCCCGCCGTTGGTGGACCACAGCAGGCCCTCGACCAGGCGGACCAGGTTGCGGATGCGCCAGCCCTCGGTGACCCAGCCCCCGCCCAGGTGCAGGGCCGCCTTCTGGCATCCCCAGCCCTCCACCAGATGGCGGCCGAAATCCAGGTCCTCCTGGGGAACCGTCAGCTCCAGGCGGTCCTCCTGGCAGGGCAGGCCCATCTCGCCGGCCAGCCTCTGCAACTGCTCGATCTCGTGCGGAATCGGGCGCCCGACTGCCAGATCGCGGTCCAGATCCACGGTCATCCGGTGGGTCAGCCAGGCCTGGCAGGCCAGGTTGGCCAGGGGGCGGCTGGCATACACGTAACCCACCCGATAGCGCGCTCCGGTCCGCCAGGCCAGGCGATAGGAGCGGCTGCGCGGAGCCAGGCTGATGGCCAGGTCGGGACGGCTGGCGCGCACCTGCTCGAGGGCCACGGGACGGGCCAGCCGGTCGTGAACCAGCACTTCGTCCACCAGGGGGCTGCCCTGCAGCACCTGGCAGGTGTAGGGAGGCAGCAGCGCGGTGATCCGCGCCTGGGGCAGCCCCTGCCGCAAGGCCCGCAGGAAGGGGGTGGACAGGACCAGGTCGCCGACGTGGTCGGTCCGGATGACCACCACCGAGCGGATCTCCGCCAGCGGCAGGCTCTTCATTCCCGCCAGGCCTCCTTGATCCCCGTGACGTAGTGGTGTTGCAGGACGATCGCCCGGGCCAGTCGGCATCGGGGAGCCAGGCTTGCCAGCCAGGCCATGACTGCCCCGCCCCGGGGGAGGAGGGCGTGCATCCCCAGCGAGAGGGGATTCATGCCCATCCGCAGGGGGATGGTCAGGTCCTTGTGCTTGCGGTAGAAGCGCACCGTCGAGCGGCCCGCCAGGAGCATCTTGCGGCACTGCTCGTCGAAGGGGACCGGGTGCCAATGATAGTTGACGGCCTGGGGACAGTAGTGGATCTTGAGCCCCTGCTGGAGCAGACGATAGCCCAGCTCGAGATCCTCATGCCCGTAGCCGGTGAAGGATTCGTCGAACATCCCGACGTCCAGAAGGATCTCTCGGCGGACCGAGGCGTTGCCCGTCAAGAAATAGTGCCAGGGCAGAAACCGCCGGGTCGGCTTGTGGCGGGCATGGGACTGGGGGTTCTGGCGGAACTCGAGGTACTGCGCGAAGCTCGAGACCTGGACCTCGCAGCCAACCACCGCGTCGCCGGGATGCCGGGCGTGGGCCTGGGCGTGGCAGGCCACCAGGTCCGGGTCGGCCAGGATGTCGGCGTCGGTGAAAAGGACGATCTCGCCGCGGGCTTCGCGGATCCCGCGGTTGCGGGCGCCGCCCCGACCCGAGTCAGCACCCGGCAGGAAACGCAGGTTGGGACGCGCCAGGCTTTCGACCATCTCCCGGGTGCCGTCGGTGGAACCGGCGTCACACAGGAGGATCTCGTAGGACTCGGCAGGGAAGGTCTGCTCCAGGAGGGTGGGCAGGACCTCTTCCAGGGTGTCCCGGCGGTTGAAGGTGGCGACTACGATGCTGAATTGGATCGACACAGCTCCTCGACAGAGGCCACGAGCCTCTCGGCCAGATCCTTCTCGGCTCCGGCGACGTAATCCCCCCTGAGAACGATGCGGTGCTCCACCCTCCAGGGGTGCCAGCGACGCACGGTATGGGCGCTGTGACGCTGGAAGAAGAGGTCCACCACCGGGGTCCCCACGGCGGCGGCCACGTGGGCGGCCCCTCCATCCGGGGTGATCAGCGCCCGGCATCCCGACAAGACCGCCGCATATCGTCCCAGCTCGGGCGTGCAGGACCACTCCAGGCCGCGTTGACGGGCCCAGGGCTCGGCTCGGGGCTGGTCCGGGGGCGCGAAGAGTACGGCTTTGGGGCCGCCCAGGCGGTCCACGACCTCCCCGACCAGGGTCTCTGGCCAACCGCCCGCCGTCCAGCGGGGCATCCACTGCACGGCCACCGGAGGGGAGTCGAAGGAGGCCAGGAAGTCCCGAGCCCAGGCCCGGTCCTCTTCGCCTGGAGTGAAGCGGAGGGGCGGAGGCGGGTGCGGCAGGTCCAATCCCAGGGCCCCCAGCAGCAGGAAGAAGCGCTCGACCTCGTGCATGCCCGGGTCCCGGTCCGGGCAATTGGGCCAGGGGACCCGGTGGGTCAGGGCCGTCCGCAGCCAGAGCGACTTCAACGGCTGGGTTCGCCCCGGGTCGAAGCCCACCCGCACCGAGGCTCCCGAGCGGGCGGCGGCCTGGAGGGCCGGGCGCTTCTCGGTGAAGCTCAGGACCACCTCACAGCCGATCTCTTGGAGGCGTCGCGCCAGGTCCTCGGTCCCCACCCACACCTCGGCGCATCCCGCGAAGACCGGATATCCGACGGTGGAAGCCACCACCACCAGGCGGGTCTGGGGCCAGGCGCGGCCCAGGGCCTCGACCGCCGGCAAGGCCAGCAGGCTGTCGCCCAGGGCATCCAGCCTGAGGATGGCGGCACAGGACGGAGCCCTCATCGAGGAGCGCGAGGGGGGCGTGTCGCCAGAAGCGAGTGCAACTGCTCGGGGGAGGCGGGCTTGACCAGGTGCAGGTCGAATCCGGCCTGCCTCGAGCGGACCCGGTCCCGTTCGCTCCCCGAACCGGTCAAGGCCACCAGCAGCAGGTCTTCGCCCCCGGGCTCCTGACGCAGCATCCGGGCCACCGTGCAGCCGTCCAGGGGAGCTGGCAGGCCCAGATCGCAGAACACGACGTCGGGGAGCGCGTCCTGTACGGCCTGGAGGGCGTGCGGTCCGTCGTGCGCCGTGCGGGGGCGGTGTCCCAGGGACTCCAGCAGCAGGGCCATCAGCTCGGCCGAGTCGGGGTCGTCCTCGACGATCAGGACATCGAGGCCCTTCTCCAGCTCGGGGGCCAGGGGAAGGCGGATTTCCAGGCAAAGACCCGTCCGGGTCCCGGGGCTCAGGGCCCGCGCACTTCCTCCGTGGAGCTCGGCGATCCCTCGCGCCAGCGAGAGTCCCAGGCCGGAAGTCCCCGCCACCAGCCGGCCGAAGGGTTCGAAGGGATCCGGGCTCTCGGGAGCCAGGCAGGATCCTCCCCGACAGACCGACAGCCGCGCCTCCAGCCCCTCGCAGGCCAGGTTCACCTGGATCCCGTCGGCGCCGGGGGCGGAGCGGGCCGCGTGGGTCACCAGATGCATCAGGAGCTCGCCGAGCCGCGCCGGGTCCCCGTTCACCCGGACCGGTCCGTCCGGCAGTTGGACTGATAATTCCAGGCCCTGGGACTCGAATTCGGCGCGGCGGTCTTCCAGGGTGCAGGAAACCAGGCAGCCCAGATCCAGGATCTGCCGTTCCAGGGTGATCCGGCCCCGGTTCAGGCGGGAGAGCTCCAGAAGATCGTCCACCGTCGAGGACATCGCGTAGATCTGGCGTTCCATCAGATCCAAGGCGCGCTGGCGCTTCTCGGGTGGCAGGTTCTCCTGGCGCAACAGCCCGACGCTGGCGGCCAGCGCCGACATGGGGTTGCGCAGTTCGTGCCCCAAGGCGGCCAGCAGTTCGTCCTTGCGGCGATCCGCCTCCTGCAGGGCCAGGAAGAGCGCTCTCTCGGAAGGTGTCTGCCCTTCGGGGGGGTCGCTCGGCGTCGGGCCGGCACTGGTCTGGTTCAACTCGTTCCTCCGCCCCCAGTTCATGCGCGGTCCCAGGCGCTTCGCCTCGTCCAACTTCGATCCTGCGGGATCCTGGCGCTCGGCGGCCGGGGGTGGTATGTTGCGGAGAGGTCCGCCCAGGGCCTCTGGCCTTCGAGGGGAGGACCTTCGGCGGCAGCGGCCCGCCGGTCCGTGCCGGGCAGGTGGCCACCCCAGACTCTCCGACCCTGGAGCTCTCATGAGCGCTCGATCCCATCCCGCCTTCGATGCCGGACAGGTTGTCGACGTGCCCCTGCACGACGCGACCCGAAGCCGGTTCTTGAACTATGCCGTCTCGGTGATCACCGCGCGGGCCCTTCCCGATGTCCGCGATGGCCTCAAGCCGGTGCAGCGGCGCATCCTCTACACGATGCACCACGACCTGCACCTGGCGCCCGAGAAGCCGACGCTGAAGTGCGCCAAGGTGGTCGGCCAGGTTCTGGGCAACTACCATCCGCACGGCGACTCGGCGGTCTACGAGGCCATGGTCCGGATGGCCCAGCCTTGGGCCCTGCGCTATCCCCTGGTCTTCGGCCAGGG
>DCTU01000249.1 GCA_002329445.1 bacterium UBP9_UBA1432 | reverse complement strand
CGTCCCCTGGTTGCCGCGGCCCTGTTGGTCGCGCTGACCTCCTCCGCCGCCCTCACCGCTCCCACCCCGGTCCCGGACAACCCGGTCCCCAGGCCGACAGGCGCAGACCCGGGCCAGGCGCCGCCAGAGCTCCGGCTCCCCGCGCCTCCTGCCCTCTACGAAGACCGCTCCGTCAAGGAGGCCCTGACCCGGGGCGACCGCCTGGTCTACGGCGCCGAGCTCTCGGGAGCCAACCCCGCCACGGCGGTCACCATGACCGAGCTCGGCAGGCTGTGCGTCCTGCATTTCCCGGCGACCTCCGTCACGGCCTCCGAGGTGCAGGGGCTGGCGATGGCCGTGCGCCCCAGTTCCCGGGTGATAGTGGGTCACTTCACCCGGGCCGACGACCCCGACCTCAAGCAGAAGATGGACGCCGGGATGCACGGCGCGGTGCTGGACCAGGCCGAGGACCCGGCCGAGGTCCGCGCCTTCCTGGATCGCCTCTTCTTCAGTCCCCTGGGCAACCGTCCCGGCGGGCCGGCCTACGCCTCGGGGTTCCTGGCCCGCTTCTCGGAGATGGTCCAGGAGGCCAACGGTGCGATCCTCGGCGGCGTCGGCATCAGCACGGCGCGCGGGGTGGAACGCATCGAGGCGCTGGTGGAGACCGTCGAGGCCGGGCTGACGCTGGTGATGGTGGATCCCGCAGGGATCGCCCGATCCATGGGGGTCGCCTCGGGTTCGCCCCGGCATCGGGCGGCCCTGGCGCGGGTCGAGCAGGCTGCCCGGCGGGCAGGCGTGGCCCTGGGCGGCCCTGCCTCCAGCCGCGAAGAGGCGGCGGAGATGTCCCTCCGGGGCTACCGCCACGTGGTCCTGGGCAGCGACCTGAGCGCGGTGCGGGAAGCCTTCGGCCGCTACGAGAACGCGCGACGCGATCCCGCACGGGCCCCGGACCTCCGACCAGGAGAGTGGAACCCGGTGAACCGCTGGCTGAGAGAGGGCCGGGTGGCCGAGGTCGGCTTCCTGATGACCCCCGACCTGGCCCTGGCCAGGGAGCTGGCCGGGCACACGGATGCGCTGTGGATCGACGCCGAGCACGGACCCTTCTCACCCGAGGCGGTCAGGAGCCTGCTGGCCGAGCTTCCTGCCGACCATCCCGTCCTGGTCCGGGTGCAGGGCTCCGACCACCCCGACATCGCCACCTACCTGCAGGCCGGCGCCCGAGGCATCATCGCCCCCAACGTGGGCTCCGCCGCGGAGGCGGCTGGATTCGTGGCCCGGGTGAAGGAGCGGAACCCCCAGGCCACCGCCGTGGTGATGCTGGAAACCCGCCAGGGGTTGGAGCACGCTGACGAGATCGCAGCGATTCCCGGAATCGACGTGCTGCACCTGGGGCCCTACGACCTGGCCCTGTCGTTGCGGACGGCCATCGGGTCGGAGCAGCACCGCGACGCGGTGGCCCGGCTGGAGGAGGCTGCCCGTCGGCACGGTGTCTCCCTGGGTGGGGCCTCCCCCAACCGCACCCGCACTGCAGAGATGGCGGAACGCGGCTACGGCCTGGTGACCACCGTCTCGGACCAGGAGGCCGTGCTGGGCACCTTCCTTCGAAGGCTTCGCTGAACCCGCCCCCTGAGCGACGGGACTGGCGCCGGATGCCGCCCCGGCTTCTGGTGTTCCTGGCCCTACAAACGACCCTGGAGCAGGACCCCCAACCCGTGCCATCGCAGCCCGACGCACAACAAGGTCAGGGCGACGCAGGCCAGGACCAGCGCGGTATCGACGGTCCGCCACCGGAAGTCCAACCAGGAGGTCCGTGGACCTCCCCCGTATCCCCGGGACTCCATGGCCATGGCCATCTGGTTCACCCGCCGCAGGGACAAGACCAGCAAGGGGACCAGCATGGGAACCAGGCGCCGCACGCGGGAAGGCAGACTCCCCCCCTCCAGGTCCAGGCCTCGCACCCGCTGCGCTTCGAAGACCATCCGGGCCGTGTCCGAGAACTGCCCGGCCAGGCGAAGGGACAGGGACAAGGTGAAGGCCGCGGGATACGGGAACCCCAGGCGATGCAACCCCCAGGCCATCTCCTCCACCGTGACCCGGGCCAGGAAGGCCAGGCCAGCCAGGCTCCAGGCCCCAAAGCGCAGACCCATGGCCAGTCCGAACCACCCCGAGACGTCACGCCAGGCCAGGGGCCCCAGGTGGAACAGCACCTCTCCCTCCCCCAGGAAGACCCCCCACAACAGAGCGCTGCTCAGGACCAGGGAGGGCAGCAGAAGAGCCGCTGCCCGCAGTCGACCGGGGTCCAAGGCGCCCAGGGCGACCAGCAGGTAGGCGGCAAACACCGCAGCGCTGGCTGGCGGAGAGTTGAAGCAGATCGGTGGGACGAAGCTGCACAACAAGAGCAGGATGCTGGCCCTCGGGTCCAGCCTCAAGCCAGGCACGCCGCGAGCTCCTCGACATGGCAGGCCTGCAGGCCCAGGCGAGCGGCCAGCTCCACCAGGGGCGGCGCATGCAGGCCGGCCCGGTCCAGGGCCGGGGAATCGTGCAGCACCTGACGCGCGGGCCCGTCGCGCAGGATGCGCCCGGCGTCCAGAAGGACGATCCGCCTGGCGTGGTGCGCCGCCAGCTCCATCGAGTGGGTGATGAAGAGGATGGTGTGCCCGGAGCCGGCCAGGCCGTGGAGCAGGTCCATCATGGCGGCGATGCTGGAGGCATCCAGGCCGGTCGTGGGTTCGTCGAAGAGGAGGATTTGCGGCCGCGCCGCCAGGGCCGAGGCGACGGCCAGGCGTTGGCGGTCTCCGCGAGGAAGCGCGAAGGGGTCCTCCGACTCCAGGCCATCCAGGCCAACCGCAGCCAGGGCCTCGGTCGCCCTTTCGGCCACCTGCCCGGGCGTGCATCCCAGGTTCCTGGGACCGAAGGAGACCTCGTCCAGGACCGTCTCCGCAAAGATCTGGTGGTCGGGGTTCTGGAAGATGTAGCCGACCTCGGTCCCCAGCCGGGGGGCGGCCCTGGCGCCGCTCTCACGGCCGCGGACCCGGACGGTCCCGGCCGTCGGGTGAACGAGCCCCGCGAGATGTCGTGCCAGGGTCGTCTTGCCTGAACCGTTGCGTCCGAGGATCGCCACCATCTCCCCGCCACGAACCGTCAGGTCCACTCCGGTCAGGGCGGCCGTCCCGTCCGGGTAGACGCAGGACAGTCCCTTCGCCTCCAGGACGGGAGGCCCGAGCGAAGGTGGTTCCGCCGGGGCGGCCCGATCCCGGGGAGTGGCCGGGAACAGTCCGATGGCCTCCTCCACGGACGCCGGACGCTCGTCGCGCCCCATCCTTCGAAACAAGGCGGCCAACGGGAGAAGGGGCACCCCGGCCCGATCCAGCAGCTCGTCGTCGGCCAGGATCGAGGCCGGATCCCCCTGGGCCAGCACCTGCCCTTCCCTCAACAGGAGCAACCGGTCCACCCCCTCCAGATGGCTGGGGTCGGAGGCGGTCAGGATGCCAGAAGGAACGTTCCGGCGAAGGGTCGACCACAATTGGGGCCAGCCCCCCGGATCCAGATCCGACCAGGGTTCGTCCAGGAAGAGCAGCGCCGGCCGCAAGGCCAGGACCGAGGCCAGGACCAGTCGCTGGCGCTGCCCTCCCGAGAGCGTGTCGGGAGGACGGGCCTCCAGACCCTCCAGGCCCACCACCGCCAGGGCCTCCCGGATCCGCTGTTCCATCTCCGGCCGGCTCACCCCCAGGTTCTCGGGGCCGAAGGCAACCTCCAGGTCCACCCGGCCCAAGAAGAGCTGCGCCTCGAAGTCCTCCATCACCAGACCGATGCGGGCGGCCCGGGCGGCCCGATCCCAGTCGCCCGGAGGTCGCCCATCCAGCAACAGGCGACCTTCCAGGACGCCCGAAGCAAAGCGTGGCAGCAGGCCGCAAACCAGGCCGGCCAAAGTCGACTTCCCGGCACCGGCGCCGCCCAGGACCCCCACCCATTCTCCTGCCGCCACCTCCAGGTTCAGCCCGCGAAGAGCCCGTTCCGTGGCGCGCCGATAGGTGAAGCCGACGTTCTCCAGGCTCAGCAGGCTCACAACAGGGCCAGGCCGAGCAGGAGAAGACCCAGGGCGGCAGCGCCCACCGACGCCACACCCGGCACGCCGGTGGAAGTGGCCACGAGGCTGCCCAGGCAGAGCGCATTGAGGGCCAGGAAGCCTCCGCCCGCCCCCAGGACCAGCAACCCCAGAGCCAGTTTCCGAAGCTCCGGGCGGGCTGCGGGCAGGTCCTCGCCCAGCTCCCAACGGTCCACCCGTGGCCCCAGGATGGCCAGCAGAAGGGGGCCCAGGACGATGCCGAAGACCGCGTTGTTGAGGAACACCACGTTGCCCAGAACCAGGAAGGGGAGAAGCCCCAGGACGTCCAGGCCCCAGCCCAGGGCCAGCGCGCAGGCCGCGCTGGACAGCAGGATGGCGGGGAGCGTCCGGATCAGGAGGATTCTGGAGAAACCCGGAGGGCGCTGGCGCCCAGCCAGCAACGAGGGCAGGCCGAAGGCGGCCCCCACCCTCCAGGCGACCATGGCCAGCAGGAAGTTGGCGGCGAAGCCCACGGCGCTCCCCGGACCGAACATGCCCCCCAGGATGTCCTGAATCAGGTTCCCCAGGCCAGCTCCCCAGCAGGCGGGGGCTCCCAGCAGAATCCCAAAGACCAGGGGGAACACCGCGGCCGGGCGCAGGTCCAGGAAGCCTGGGACGATCTGGAAGTACTTGGTGACCAGCCCTCCGGCGGCGTAGACTCCGGCCGTCATGGCCAGCAACGCGAGCTTTCGCGGGTCCTTCCACATGGTCAGCAGGGCGAGGTAGGCATGCACCGCGCCCAGGCTTCGCACCGCACCTCCAGGACCCTGCCGGCGCGCAGAGCCACAAGAGGTCGGCCCTTCCCCCGCTGGCGGCCGACACGGGCCCCTGCCCCGGTGCAATCCTCAAGCGGGATCCTGCCCGGGCAGGATCCCGGGTCGCTCCTCAGAACCCCGGCGAATCCCGCTTCAGGAGAGACTCCCTTGGCTTCCTCCCCGCAAATCGAGCAGCAGGTCCGCCGACTTCTCGCCACCCTGGACCCCGAGACCCGGACCATCCTGGAACTGCGCCACGGGCTCACTGAGGACGGCCGACGGCGCACATTGACGGAGATCTCCCGTCTGACCGGGAGAAGCCGCGAGGAGCTGCGGCGCATCGAGGCCGAGGCCGCCGCGCGCCTGCGGGGCTGAGCCGGCCGCCCGTCCCGGAGCGGACCGGGCCGGGTGGCCGCCCTCCCGGGTGAACCAGTGCAGGGCGATTCCCGCCACCACGGCGACGTTCAGGCTCTCCTTGACCCCGCGCATGGGCAGGACGAGGTGCTCATCGCAGGCCGCCAGCACCTCGGGCGAGACCCCACTCGGCTCATTGCCCAGCACCAGGCACAGCGGAGGCCGGGATCGGGAGGCCTCCAGAGGCACGGCGAGATCCGTCAGTTCCAGCGCCACCAGGGCCACGCCCTCCCGCCGCAAACCCTCGATGGCCTCGAAAGGATGGGGGTGGTAGCTCCATGACACCGCCTCCTCGGCTCCCAGAGCCGTCTCGTGGAGGCGGGGGTGGGGTGGAACCCCGGTGATGCCGCACAGGAAGACGTGGGCCGCCCCCAGCCCATCGGCGCTGCGCAGGATGCTGCCCACATTCCACAGGCTGCGGACCCCGTCCAACAGAAGGCAGACCGAACCGGAGCCCAGGGCCGGGACCCGCCTTGCCGCCTGAAGACGCCGGTCCTTCATCACAGGCTCATGACGCACCAGGCGCGGACGGATCGGCCGGGCGCAACCCGGACACGGGCCATCCCGAGGCGGGTCTTCGACCGAGAAGACGCACAGGCAATCCGGATGAGGGCAGCGGGCGGGTTCCATGGGACCTCGGGACGGGGGATGACCCCACTTCATACCCGACGCGCGGGGAAGGTCCTCCTGGTTGCCCCCCGCGCGTGAAGGGAGGTCCCCACACTGCGTGCCCCGCGACGGCGTGGGTCCCGTCACCAGCATCGCCCCCCGCTCTGCTCGGGCCGTATCCAAACCCCAACCTGCCCCCTGCGATGCGCACGATCTGCGGCGGAGCCCTCCGACCGGGCCGACCCGCGCCGAACCGGTTCGACGGTTGGGATCCGGGTACAATAGACGCGGTTGCGCTCCGCGGGTTCCATTCCTTCGAGCGATCCCAGAGCCTACGCGGAGGCGCCCGGAAGGGAGTCGTCGATGGCAGCCTGCACGAACTGCGGCTTCCAGAGCCCGTCCGCCTTCAAGTTCTGCGGCCAGTGCGGCTCCCCGCTGCCCGAGGCGTCCTCGGCCGCTTCTCCCCCAGAGGCCGAGCGCCGGCAACTGACAGTCCTGTTCTGCGATCTGGTCGGCTCGACCGCGCTCTCGGAGCGACTCGACCCCGAGGACCTGCGAGATCTCCTGGCCGCCTACCATCGGACCTGTGGGACGATCATCCAACGGCTGGGGGGACACCTGGCCCAGTTGTTGGGCGACGGCCTGCTGGTCTATTTCGGCTTCCCGACCGCGCATGCCGACGATGCCCGCCGAGCCGTGCAGGCCTCGTTGGAGATCCTCGAGACGTTGGAGAGGACCCCGGTGCGGATCGGCATCCACACCGGGATGGTCGTAGTGGGCGATCTGGGCCACGAGGGGCACCGTGAGCAGCTTGCCCTGGGCCAGACCCCCAACATCGCCGCCCGCCTGCAGGGTCTGGCAGGACCGGACACGGTGGTTCTCAGCGAGGACACCCGAAGACTCTGCGAGCACGACTTCCATTTCGAGGATCTCGGTGAGCACGACCTCAAGGGGATCAGCCAACCGATCCGCGTCTTTCGCGCCGTCGGACCGGCCGCCCGCCAGTGGCCTCCGGCGCGAGATCCCCTGCCGCTGATCGGCCGGGAAGCCGAGTTGGAAACCCTGGGCTGGTGGTGGAACCAGGCCCGTTCCGGTTCCGGGAGGGTCGGAATCCTCCGGGGACGTCCCGGGACGGGGCGCTCCCGCCTGGCTCGCGAACTCCGGGCCCGGGCCCTGGCCGAGGGGGCCCGAACCCTGGTGGCCTGCTGCTCGGAGCTGCACCGGGGGACCCCCCTCTACCCGGTGACGGACCTCTTCGAACGCCTGCTTGGCCTGGAGCGGGGCTCCTCACCGGAGAGCCGCATCGAGCGCCTCCAGTCCACTCTTCAGGGGCCTCCCGAGAGCCTGCCCTACCTGGCCACCCTCCTGGGCCTGCCCTCCCCGGATCCCGTGCCGGCGGGAATCACTCCCCAGGCTCTGCGCCAGCGGATCCTGGGAGCCCTGAGGGCCGAGCTGGAGGCGATGTCCGAGAGTTCACCCGTGCTGCTGGTCCTCGAGGAACTCGACCTGGCCGATCCGACCACCTTGGAGCTGGTGGCCCACCTGGCGGAGGGGGTGGCCAGGAAGCCCATCCTGATCCTGGCGCTCCTCGAAACGCTCGCTCTTCCGCTCCCGGAGGGCGTCCCTGTGGCCGAAGTGGAGCTGGGCCCCCTGTCCTGGGCCCAGACCCGCCAGCTCGTCCGCACCCTGGCCCCGGAGCTGGACGAGGATTCTCTGGAAATCCTGGCGGCGCGCTCCGATGGTGTCCCTGTCCACGTCCGGGAGCTCGTCCTTCTGGCCCAGGAATCCGGGGACATCCAGGGGATTCCCTCCTCCTTGCAGGGTTCGCTGATGGCTCGGCTGGATCAGCAGGCCGACTCCAAGCAGGTCGCCCAGCTCGGCGCCACCATCGGGCGCCGCTTCCGCCGGGATCTTCTGGCCGAGCTCTCCGAGGGGCCCATCGCCCCGCACCTGGACCGACTGGTCCGCAATGACCTCCTCGACCACCGGGAGGACCGCTACGCCTTCCAGAGCGCCCTGCTGCACGATGCCGCCTACCAGTCCCTGCTCAAGAGCGTCCGCCAACGCTATCACGAGAGGATCGCGGCCACCCTCGAGCGCAGCTTCCCGGAAATCCTGGCAGGGCAACCCGAGGTTCTGGCCCACCACCTGACCGAGGCCCGCGACTACCCCAGGGCCTTGCATTACTGGATCCGGGCCGGCGACCTGGCCATGACCCTCTCGGCCAACGAGGCCGCCCTGCGCAGCTACGAGCGGGCCCTGGGTCTGCTGGTCCACCTGGCGGAGCCCTCGCGTTCCGAGTCGGAGCTTCGCCTGCGGACCTCCATGGCCCCCGCCCTGATCGCCCTTCGGGGCTATGCCTCCTCCGAGGTGGAGGAGACCTACGAGCGGGCCCGCGAGCTCTGCCGGCTGCTGGGCGAGAGCAGTTCGCAGTTCCCGGTGCTGGCCGGGCTCTGGGTCTTCCACCTGGTCCGGGGTCACCTGGCCGCCTCCGAGGACCTGGCGAAGCGACTCCTGGACCTGGCCGAAGAGGATCCGACCCGGCTGTTGGTGGCCCACACCGCCCTGGGACAGACCGCCTTCTGGTCGGGACGCCTGCGCGAGGCGATCCGGCAACTCCAGGAGGGGCTGGATCGGCACGACCCGGGACGCGATCGCCGACTGGCCCAGACCTACTTCGGCACGGACCCGGCCGTCGGCGCCCTCAGCTACCTGTCCTGGGCCCGCTGGCTGGAAGGCAGTCCCGAAGAGTCCCTGGAAGCCTCAGACCGCTCCCTGGCCCTGGCCGAGCGCCTGGAGCACGCTCACAGCGTGGCCCACGCCAAGATCTTCGCGTGCTGGCTCCACCTGAACCTGGGACGACTCGAGACGGCCCGGGTGCTCTCGGCCGAGACCCTGGTGCTCTCGGCCGAGCAGGGCTTTCCGCTGTGGCTGGGAGTCGCCCGAGTGCTGGGGGGCTGGGCCTCAGGCGCGGAGGGAGCCGGCGAAGTGCAGGAAGGCCTGCAGATCCTGGAGGCCACCCAGACCCGCCTGGGGGTCTCCTACTTTGCCGGCCTTCTGGCCACCCTGCACGCGGCCACCGGGAACTCCGGGCGGGCCCTGGAGGTCCTGGACCAGACGGGGGTTCTCGAGGAGCGCTGGTGGGCCCCGGAGCTCCAGAGGATCCGGGCCGGAATCCTCAAGAGCCGGGGGCACCTCGAGGCGGCCCGCAGGCTCCTCGAGGAGGCTCATGCCCAGGCCAGCCGGAACGGCGCCCTGGCCCTGACGGAGCGGATCCGGGCCGAACTCGAATCCTGACTGGACCCGG
>DCTU01000190.1 GCA_002329445.1 bacterium UBP9_UBA1432 | reverse complement strand
CCGTTCAACCGGGCCACGTGGATCAAGAGGGCCGTGGTGGTGACCTGCAGACGGATGAAGCGCCGGATGACCAGATCCGAACCCCGGCGAATGATGATGAAACTGCCGGGTTTCAGGCGGCTGGCATCCATCGTCCGGAAATGAACCGTCGACCCGCGAGGCAGGAGGGGCGCATTGTCGTCGTTGGGGACCTTGACCTTTTTGAGAGACTTTCCTTTGGCTTCGGAAAGGCGGCTGACCAGGGCCGCCTTGTTCAACTGCTGAGACGCGGCCCGGGCAACCTCCCGGTAGCTTGAAGCTACGTGCTCAAAGGAACTGGGGTCAATCCCTCTTGCCACTCTTGCACCTTACCTCCCTGGTTCACCGTTCTTGGCTCCAGGTGGCCCGTCTGGCCAGAGCCCCCACCACGGCAACCCGTTAAATTGCCCCAAAGCACGACCCCACCAAAGACTGCGGCCTGCCCACCCATTATACCCATGTTTCTCGAAACCCCCGCACCTCCTGCATTGTTCCGCACGAAATGTCACCTGGTCCAGGTGCACCCTTGAGTGGGAAACCGCTCAAGGCGTCAAAGCCGTCCTGGGAAACAGGAGGGCCGACCCTCCCGCAGAACCCCCCGCCCCATGCCTTCCCCTCCCCGATGGCGCCAGGCCCTGCCCGTCCTGGTCGCGCTCCAGGCAACGCTGGGTGCAACGGCCCTGGTCTGGGGCCTGGTGCGCGGCCTGCCGTGGTGGAGGGATCTGGCCGCCACCCCGGAGGTCCTGGTCGCGCTCCTGGCCGGGGGCCTCCTCTCCCAGGCCTCGACGGGGCTCTTCCAGTTCCTGGCCCGCCGAGGCCTCTCGGACGTCGGCTGGGTCCTGGACGGCTTCCTGGGACCCCTGTTCCAGGGTCTTCCCCTCCCCTGGGCCGTCGGACTCTCGCTTCTCTCCGGCTTCTGTGAGGAGGCCTTCTTTCGGGGCATCCTGGCCCCTGAGTTCGGCCTTTGGGCTTCCAGCGTCCTGTTCGGCCTGCTTCACACCGGCGACCGGCGCCTGGCCCTGACGGGCCTGTGGGCCGGACTGGTGGGCCTGGGGTTGGGCCTGACCTGGCAGCTCACCGGGAACCTGGCTGTCCCCGTGGCCCTGCACGCCGGCTGCAACCTCTTGTCCTTCGTCCAACTGGCCCGGTGGTCGGGGCCCGCCCCCGCCTCAGGAACCGCGCCGGGGCGGTAGGGGCCGGGCGCTCTGACCGGCCAGCCCGACCAGGATGGTCAGGGCCGCCGAGTGACGCTCACGAGGCAGGTTGAAGGTGTGGCTCAGGTCCTGGGCCAGCCCTTCCAGGTTCGGCTCGGGCGGGTCGAAGCCCGGCGGGGCCTGGGTTCGGGCCGAGGACGGTGAGGCCGGCCGACCGGGCGCCAAGGAGCGGTACAGATCCGCCAGGGTCTGCAGGCTGGAACGATCTCCGGTCCCTCCCGTGGCCAGGAAATCCCTCCAGGAGGGGGCTTCCATCGAGAAGACCCGGCAGCGCCCAGGGTCCAGGGCGATCTGGGGAGGGGAATCGTCGGGCACCTCCAGCAGGCTGGGCCCCAAGTGGTCTCCCGTCGCGGGGATCAGGGCAGCCAGCTTCAGGAAGAGGGGCGAGGTGCCCACGCCCAACGTCTCGCCGGCGGGCAGGACCTCCACGGCGAGATCCAGTCGGGGCGGATGGGGCAACCGGACGGGATCCGCGTCCAGGAAGGCCAGATAGTCGTGATAGATCTCTTCGTTCCGGCCCCCCACCAGCCGGGTCAGGAAGGTCCCGCGCGCCTCGGCGAAAGCCGTCCAGGCCCGCAGCATGGACTGGCGAAGGGCTTGTTCGCGACCTGGAGCCAACACCGCCAGGTGCCTGTCCCGGCCGGCCTCCTCCTCCAGGCGCCAGGATCGGTTGACCTGGACCAGCAGCCGTGCCAAAGCCAGGATCTTGCGCTCTTCTCCCTTGAGGTTGGCGCGCGCGGGGACTTCCTCGCTCCCTCCGGGGGTGGCCAGCCAGGCCGCAAGATCCGCCCGCACACCTTCCAGCTCGGCCTCCTCGCGCTCGCGCGACCCCACCTCGAAACCGGGCGCCGCGATCTCCACGGCCGGCGGAAGGGGAACCGTGGGAGCCAGAGCCAGGGCCGCCAGGGCTCGGGCCGCCTCCTCGCCCTGGGGGCCCTCCAGGTGGCGCATCAGCAGGTAGGCAGCCGCCTCCCGACGCGAGCGGTCCACGCCCACCGCCTCGGTGGCCAGCAGCGCCCAGGACGCGCTGCGCAACTCGACCGAATCCGACAAGGCCATGCGGAACAGGCTCTCCTGGAGGAGGGTCTGGAAGGCTTCGGGCTGCCACTCGCGGCGGAGGCCGGCGATCCGGACCCGCGGACTGGAGCACAGGGCCTGCAGCACCAGCAAGGCGGCCACCTGCTGGCCCTCCGGGAAGGTCAGGCAATCCAGCAGAGCCGGAGCCAGGCGCAAGGCACCGGGAGGCGGTTGCCCCTCCTCTCCGGCCAGGCGCACCAGGATGTGCCGGGTTGCCGGTTCCACGACCCCCAGCAGGGCCGAGCGGACCTGAGGCGAGCGCAGGGCCCGGCGCAGGCAGTCTGCCGCCTCGGCGTGCTGGTCCAGAGGGAGGACTTCGGGGCCCCTCTGCAACACCGCTCGCACCGCCCGGAAGCACAGTTCCAGTCGACGGACCTCGGCGGAGGTGTCCTCGGGTCGTCCCAGCAGGTGGTCGGGTCCGGGCTCGAGCAGATCGGGTGGCAGCCCGTCCACCTGGGGAAAGACCGCGATGCCCCCGGACCACTCCAGCCCCTGCCCCAGGGCCTGAAGCATCTGCTCAGGCTCCAGGACCTCGGCCAGGAAACGATAGTGACGATTGCCCCGATGATCCCGATCGACCGCCACCACCGAGGAGCGACCCACCAGTTCCTCGGGGCGGACCTGGAGCACCCGCCCCAGCACCCGGCCGTGGAACCGGTAGGCCCGGAAGCCCTCGATGAAGCCGAAGGGACCGGTCAACGCCTCCAGATCCTCCCGATGGGGGGAAGCCGGCTCGATCACCCGCCAGCGTACGCTCCGGTCCTCCGACTGGAAGCAGGCCAGCACCGGGACCTGCTGCCCCAGGAAGGCCCGCAGGTCGGAGACCTCCAGATAGTCCAGGACGGGGAAGCGGACCAGGACCTCGCCGGTGAAGCCGAGCCCCTCGGCCCGCGCCTGCTGGACGGCCGCGGGGTCGAGCAGGTGGCGGGTGTGGAAGCCGGGCAGTCCCGGCTCCAGGAAACGCGCCAGGGCTCCCTGCTCGCCCAGCCCCACCAGGCATTCCAGGCCTTGCCAGCGGACCGACTCGTCGTCGTCCCCCAGCACCAGGCAGCGAAGATCCATCTCAAAGGCCCCGGCCACCGCCAGCAGGGCATACAGCGAGTGGTCGACGAACGCACGCGCCGGGGTCAGGGCGTCGATATCCTCCTCGGCCAGGATTCCCGCCTCGAAATCGACATACAGGCACAGGGCCGCCAGGGTGTCGGCATGGATGGTCCGGCCGCAGGCCGCCAGGTAACTGCGCAGGGCCTCCTGCTCGTCGTTGTTCAGACCCTGGTCGGGTGCCACCCGCTCCAGCAGACGACGAACCCGGGCTCGGGAGGTCTCGCTGCCCGAGTCCTCGGCCAGATCCTCCAGGATGGTGCGCGCCGAACGCTCGGCCACGGCGGCCCACAGGAAGCCCAGGGCCCGATCGGCGTCACTGCCGGCGGCCCGGACCGGGCGTCCTCCCAGGAAGCGTGCCGCCGCCGCCGCCGCGTCGTCGGAGATCAGCAGGGGACGGTCCCGGTTCACCAGGTCGTCGACATGGGTGCTGTCGATGCGCCCCAGGAAGAGGTCGGCCATGAGGCACAGGGCGATCAGCGTGTTCAGGTTGACCGGACGCCCCTGCTGCTCCAGGGCCTGACGGAGTTCCTCGATCACCGGCTGGTTGAAGTCATGGCCGGGGTTGAGGCGGGCCCCGAAGTCGTCGATCCCGGCTCGGACCCGAGGATCCGCGCAGCGTCGGGCCAGCCCCTTCAGGCTGCGCAGCGCCGTCCGCCGCTGGTGCAGGGTGGCTTTCAGGAAGGCGACCATCTGGCTCCGCGGCGGGACCTCGGTGAAGACCGCCTCAGCCGGCGCATGTTCGCGAAACCCCAGCGGCACCAAGCCGGGCCCCAGCTCGGCCAGGTAGCGGACCTGATCCCCCTCGCGGGCGAAGGTGAACTCCAGGGCCTGCCCTCCCTCGGGCAGGCGCTTGCGGGTGGCCCGAACCAGGACCTGGGCCTGCCCCGGGGGCGTCTGGCCGAACTGCACGCAGGTGATCGTCAGCTCCGGCCCCAAGTGGATCAGGAGCGCCGGGTTCCCTCCCCGCTCGGTGCGAACCGTGCTCGGGCGCACTCCGGGGAAGTTCTCGACCACGAAGAGAGGGGGACCTCCAAAGGTCGTCAGGATCGCCAGGCGCCCCTCCGAACCGGTGAAGCGCAGACCCGCCTCGGAGACGACGAAGTCCTGGGGTGCGGCCTCCGGACCTCGACCCCAGACGGTGGGGAGCAGACGACGAAGAAGGTCGCTCACGTCCCTCTCAGGGCTCCGGCCCGATGCCGACTGGCGTGGTAGGAGGAGCGGACCAACGGCCCGGATTCGACGAAGCGGAAGCCCATCGCCATGGCCTCTGCTCGCAGATCCTCGAACTCCTGTGGAGTATAGAAACGCTCGACCGGAACGTGCTTCATGGTTGGCCGAAGGTACTGTCCCAGGGTCAGGATCTCCACCCCTGCATTCCGCAGATCCCGGAAGGTGGCCAGCAACTCGCTGGTCCTCTCGCCCAGGCCCACCATCAGGCCCGACTTGACCAACATGGTGGGATGCTCATCCTGGCGGAAACGGTGGGCCCGCGCCAGAAGCTCCAGACAGCGGGAGTACACCCCCCGCGAGCGCAGGCGGGGGTAGAGCCGCTCGACCGTCTCGGTGTTGTGGTTCAGCACGTCCGGACGACTCTCCAAGAGGTGCTGCAAGGGCTGGGGCTGACCGGCAAAGTCGGGGATCAGCACCTCGATCCGGGTCCTCGGACGGAGCTCGCGGATGGCTCGGACGGTGGCCGCGAAGTGGCCGGCCCCGAAGTCCTCCAGGTCGTCCCGGTCCACCGAGGTGATCACCGCGTGCTCGAGGTCCATGGCCTCGACGGCCTGGGCCACAGAAGCCGGTTCTTGGGGATCCAGGGGGCCCGGACGGCCAGACTTCACCGCGCAGTAGGCGCAGGACCTCGTGCACACATCGCCCATGATCATGAAGGTCGCCGTGCCCTCGCTCCAGCACTCGTGGATGTTGGGGCAGCGCGCCTCCTGGCAGACCGTGTTCAGGCGACTTCCGCGCACCAGCGAGTTGACCCGACCATAGGTCTCTCCGGTGTGCATGCGCACCCGGATCCACTCGGGGCGTTCCACTCGCTGCTCCCACTCGGGCTGGCCCGGGCGCGGGAGCTCCCGGGTCGGATTCGGATCACTCGGCTGACGGGTCATGGGTCCTCGCTGGCCGCTGCGGGCGGCCCTGGAATTCCGGCCGCGCCGTGCGGCCGGGTGAGGGGCTCCTCTTCCTGGGGAACCCGATCGAAGACCTGGGCCAGGATCGGCACCAGGAGGGAGGCCACCTCGTCCACCTCCATGGGCCGCCCCGCCAGGCGACTGCAGGAGGTCACCCCCGCTCCCCGCAGGCCGCAGGGGATGATGCTGTCGAAGCCGGCCAGGTCCATCCCGACGTTCAGGGCCAGGCCGTGGGAGGTGATCCAGCGGCTGACCCGGACGCCCAGGGCTGCCACCTTCTCCGTTCCCACCCAGACTCCCGTCAGCCCGGGCCGGCGCGTCCCCTGGATGCCCAGGCGGGCCAGGACCCGCAGGACCACCTCCTCCAGGTCCCGCAGGTAGCGGTGCAGATCGCAGCGATCCGGCCGCAGGTCCAGGACCGGGTAGGCCACCAGTTGGCCCGGGCCGTGGTAGGTGATGAGGCCTCCGCGGCTGGTCGGGTGGACCTCGATCCCACTCTGACGCAGGGTCTGGGGATCGGCCAGCAGCAACTCGGACGGCGAGCGCGGCGGGCAGGTGATGACCGGCTCGTGCTCGAGCACAAGCAGGGTGTCGGGGATCTCCCCGGCCGTCCGACGCCTCACCACCTCCTCCATCAAGGTCATGGCGGGAAGGTAGGCCAGACGGCCCAGGCGGCGGACCAGCAGGACACGGGACACGCCCTGGAGGTTCCAGACTCCGCTCGAGGGCCCCTGCCAACGCTGCCGGAATCCGCCCGCCCGCCGTGGTACTGGGTTCGCACGCCAGGCGGCGGATCCAGGAACCACTCAGCGGATTGGAATCCCCTCCAGTTCCAGCAGGAAGCGCTTGCGCTCCAGGCCCCCGCCGTAACCGGTCAGGCTTCCCCCGGCGCCCACTACGCGGTGGCAGGGAACCACGATGGACAGAGGATTCCGACCCGTGGCCCCGCCCACGGACCGGGATGCGCCGGGTCTTCCCAGCCGACAGGCCACCTCGCCGTAGCTCCGGGTGCTGCCGAAGGGGATCCGGCGGATCTCGTCCCAGACCTGGAGCTGGAAGGGCGTCCCCTGCGGGGCCAGGGCCAGATCGAAGACCCGGATCCGCCCCTCGAACCAGGCCTGCAGTTGACGGCGGGCCTCGGCCAGGGCCGCGTCATCGCGTTCTCCGCAGGGCTGGTGTTGCCCCTCGAACCAGACTCCTGTCAGGGCTCCCTCCTCGGCCGTGAGCAGAAGCTCGCCCAGCGGGCTGGGCATCCGACTGTAGACCTGCATGCCACCTCCTCCGGGCCCGAAGACCGGGCCAGATAGAATCCCGGGCCCGAACAGACTCCAGGGCATTCCCCGCCGAGACCTCCTGAAGAGCCAGGTCCTGCAGGAAATCCGACGGCCTCGGGCAAGGACCCGGAAGATTCTGAACCTGCAACCCGCCATCCTGGGAGGGAACCCCTCGTGAAACGCATCTTTCTGACCATCCTGGCCGTCCTCGTGCTGGCCGCCCCCTGCGTCCTTCAGGCCCAGGCAGAACCCCAGGGCAAGGTGCAGATGCTGTTGCTGCCGCTGACCCTGGAGCTGGAAGACACCGACGGCTTCGCCGGCATGGACTCTGCGACGTTCCTGCGCGCCGTGGAAGAGGCGGTCGAGAAGGCCCACGCCCAGGTGGACCTGGTCGTGCCCGCGGCCGATGACCCGCGACTGGCGGCCCTGGACCCAACCCAGGAGCCTGACCCGACCACCGCCGTGGCCCTGGCCCACAAGTTTGGAACCCCGCTGGTCGCCTGGTCGAAGGTCGAGTTCCGGCTGCAGCACCAGTTCACCCGGACCGCCTCGACCCTGGTGCCCCAGCAGCCGGTCCCCGTGGGCGAGGCGGCTCCCCAGAGCCTGCTGACCGTGGGCGGACTGGCCCGACTGGGCATCGTGGACGCCCAGTCCGGACAGGTGCTGGTGAACGGGCCCGTGGCGGTGTTCCGCAGCGACCTGACCCGGGCCAGCCAGGGGACAGCCGGCTACCGGGACGTCGTGCGCCAGGTGGCCCTCCAGTGCGCCCAGGACCTGGCCTCACAGATGGTGGAGGTCGCCCGGAAGCGCTCCCAACAGCCCTGAATCCGGGCGATCAGCCCAGAATCTGGAGCAGCAGACCCTGCAGGCGTTCCTGCGCGCCTTCCAGCTCGAACTGCCGGGCCAGCGCGGCAGCCACCCGAGGCAGGGCCTCCGGGTCCCGTCCCGACGGACCATCCCTGGCCGGCGAGGCGTCCTCCTCGACCCGGGAGGCGATGGGTTGAGGCTTGCGTCCCAGGGCCAGGGACACCACGGCATGCAAATCCTCGGGCGACTCGGAGTCCAACCCCAGCTCGGTCCTGGAACGGGCCAGCCAGCCGGGAAGAGGATGGAAGGACGCCGTCACCGGGTCCAGCACTTCGACCTCGCGAAGCTCGACCGCGGTGTCCAGTCGCGCGGTCTGCAGATCCGGCAGCCCCTCTGCCTGGGCCACGTTGAAGGCCGGCAGACGCAGCACCCGGACCCGGCGCAGGTCGGCCCGACGGGCGCGTTCCAGGAGCTCGGTGAACATGGGGGCTTCCTCGGTCACCACCACGCCCCGGTACTTCTCGAATGTGGCCAGGGGTCCTAAAGAGCGACCAGGCGCCAGCCGGTAGAGGTTCAAGGGTCGCCCCGGACCGCCCAGGGAGGGAAGGCCACCGCAGCGCTGCAGCAACCTCGGCGCCTGGTCTTCCACCAACAGGCGGAACTCCAGGCTGCAGGCCTCGGGGTCCAGTTCTTCCAAGGCCCGACCCTCCTGGCGGGCCAGAAGCCTCCAGGCCTCCAGCAGGGCGCGGCCCGAGGCGGCCAGATCCTCCAGCGAGGCCAGGGCCAGCCAGCGCGGGCGGGACAGCGAGCCATCGTGGCGCGAGGCCTGCTGAAGCGTGGCCAGCAGCTCGATGAGGGGACGCGCCAGAGCCGGGTCCAGGCGGCCCTGGGCGTCGGTGATCGGCAGGCCCATCGGTCGGACCGAATCCACCCGGGCGACCTGCTCCAGCCATCCCTGCACCCCCGAGGCGATGCCGGCGCAGTCGGCCTCGGACAAGAGGCTCCGCACGACCCCCTGGCCTTCCTCGAAGGGGACCACCTCGACGGCATGGGGCAGCGCCACCAGGTCCACCAGCGCCAGCCGGGTCAAGGCTTCCACCGCGGCGGCCTGCACCCCGGGGTCCAGATCGGCTCGGGCCAGACCCAACGGGTATTCCATGCCCAGGCGGGTGGCCCGGTCCGCCGCCAGGTCGACGGAGGCCATCAGACGGACCGCCAGCGCCCTCAAAGCCACTTCGGGAGAGGCCGCCAGCTCGGTCACCCGCTCCATCAGGGTGGCGCGCATGGCGCGATCATCGAAGTGGCGGAAGGTGCCGTCCAGCTTCATGTGGGGCGACATGGCCATCTGCTGCAGCAGCAGCAGGCCGAGAACCTCCAAGACCGGTTGAGCGCCAGCCGCAGCCACGAGGCGGCGATCCGCGCGCACGTCCAGGCCTCCCCGGCTGAGCGAGGCGACCAGTTGGCGACGGGTCTCGGGCGGGATCAGGGGATCCAGGATGCGGGCCGCCCCGCCAGAGCCCAGCCACTCGCACGCCGCCTCCAGCACCGAGGATTCCTGGCTGAGGAAGACCCGATCCAGGGCCTCGCCCGCCATGCGCCGGAGGGCAGCCTGGATCTGGCGCAAGGCCAGTTGCTGGCGCGAGAGCACCTCGCCGTGGTCGTGCAGACGGGCCGGGTCCAAGGGCTGGATCGGCTCCTGTCCGTCTCCGACCAGGCGAGCCAGGAAGATGCCGCTGAAGTCCAGGCCATGGCCTTCGGCCCGAAGGAAGTCCTCGGCGCCGCGAACCCACTCCCAGCGTCGGCCCGTCTCTCCGGCCCGGCGGAAGCAGGCCAGCAGGCCGCCCTCCGATCGGGTGGCCAGTCGGCCCACCCGGTCGGCCTCGGACTCCCCCGGTTCAGGCTCCAGGGCAAAGGCCACCAGCTCCAGCCCGAAGGCGCCGGCCACCGCAACCATGGCATACATGGAGGTGTCCAGGGTATGGACCCCGGTCGAGAGTGCCTCCAAGCGCTCGCGGTCCAGGTCGCCGGTTTCCAGATCGACGAAAAGGCACAAGGCCAGCATGGTCTCGGGATGGACCGGCCGACCGCTGTCCTGCAGCAGGGGAAGCAGCGCCAACTGCTCTTCGTTGACCCGGATACGCCCCCCGGGCAGCAGCGGCTTGAGGATCCGGACGGCGGCGGCGACGCGGCGGCTCTGCGAGTCGCCGGCCAGGTCCTCGAGGATGTCCAGCGGCGTCCGCCGTTGCTGGCGCAGCTTCTCCAGCAGCCGGAGGGCACCGGGTTCGCGCGCCCCCTCCAGGGCCTGCGAGAAGCTTCCGTACTGCGAGAAGCTTGCGTCCCAGGCTTCCTGGTCCAGCGCGAAGGCAAAGAGCCCGGCCACGGCCAGGGCTGCCGCAGGCGAAATCCCCGGGTCGGCCCCGCGCTCCAGGTCCACCAGCAGACAGAAGGCCTCCAGGGATTCGGGGTTGACCCGATGGCCTCGCTCCTTGCCGAAACGGGCCAGGGCCTGCACCAGGGGCCCCGGCTCCGCCTCGACGGGCCAGCGGGCCGCCAGTTCCTGGGCCTGCGCCGCCGCTGCGGGCGAGGCGCAGCGGGCGAGGCTGTTCAGGATCTGGGGCACCCGACGCCGGCCGTGGGTCAACTGGTGCAGGAACCGGGCCATGTCCTGCGCGGAGGGGACTCCATCGAAGAGCGAAGGCAGCGGCGTCGCAGGGGCCAGGTCCAGAACCTCGAGGCCGGAGTCCGCCTCGAAGACGTAGCGCACCCCGGCCTCGAGGCACTCCAACTGGAAGACCAGGGTCTGGGCATCCCGCTTCCGCTCGACGTGGCTTCCGACCAGGAAGGCCTCGGCGCCGGGAACCGGGTCACCCGAGCGCTGGACCTCGACGCGAAGCCAGGGCCTGCTCGATCCCGAAGCCGCCAGCGGGATCTCCAGCCGCCCCGCCCCCGGCTGGCCAGCCGGCGCCAGGACGGCACGCATGCGGAACAGGGGTCGTTCCAGAAGAAGCGAGCGAATCGTCAGCAGACCCTCGGAGTCCGCGGTGACCTCCAGGAAAGAGGCCTCGTCGCGCCACGATTCAGGACCGCCACGCCGACCGCGCAGTCGGGAGACCCAGGCTGAGATGATGCCAGACACCGTTTTCCCCCATCCCCCCAGACGATCCAGGATTTCCAGGGTCTCCCTGGCCAGCGCGCCTCACTTCTCCAAGTCCTGGCCCGCGGCCTGCCGACACGAAGGCGTCGAGGGGCATCCCCCAACACGCTCCAGCTCGAACCAGAGCGCCGAATCCCGTCAACAAACAGGCAACATCGGCAACATCTTGTCAAGAGACTCCTCATTGCGCGAGGACATGCGCGCAGACCAGACTGAGGAACCAGGTTCAGGAGGGGGTCCCATGAGCGAGAACCCCGCGCACGAGGTCCAGGAGACCGGTTCGGTCAGTTCTGCCACAGCCGCGAGCAGCGCCCCGGCGCCCCCGGCCTCCAACGCCGCCGCCTCCAGGGCCCGAGGGGAGGTCGCCTCCCCGACGGGGAGGCCCTCCGAGCCCACCGCCTCGGACTCCTTCAGGCCATCCACCGGGACCGACCGGGAGGATTCCCCCCTCTTCCTCAACCTGCGCAGCCTCGCAGGCCCGACTCCCGGAAGATCGCAGGCGGCCGAGACGCCTCCGGTCCGCCAGGAGCAGACCCGTCCCACCAACTTTGCCGCCGAGCACAGGGCCCTCGACAAGGACGGCGACGGAAAGGTGAGCGCGCGGGATCTTCGAGTGGATCCGTCGAGTTTCGCCGAGATGGACGCCAACGGGGACGGCAGACTCTCCAGGCGGGAGCACCGGGTCGACTTCCACCGCCGGAATTCCTTCGAAGCCCTCGACGCGGACAAGGACGGCAAGCTCTCGACCGAGGAGATGAGCCGGCTCAGCCGCTTCGGCTCGGCCAGTTACGACAAGAACCAGGACGGGCAGGTGGATTCCGCCGAGTTCGTCGCCGGGCGCCGAGCCGAGATGAAGGCGGCCAGGCTGGAACGGATCGAGCAGAACCTGGCGGGCCTGGAGGGCGAGGACAAGGACCGGATGGTCCGGAAGCTCGACGCCGACGGCGACGGCCAGGTCACGGCCCGGGAAGTCCTCGCCGGGCGCCGGGAGGCACGCGAGCAGCAGAGGGCCGACCTCGGCAACAAGGCCTTCGAGGCGCTGGCCGGGGGTGGGAACTCCTTTTCGGTGGCCGAGAACAAGCCTTACCGGAAGTATGATGCCGATGGGGATGGCAGGATCAGCCGCCAGGAGTTCCTGGCCGGCCAGGGTGCCGATTTCCAGGCCCTTCGTGATGGCCGCTTCCTGGACGGCTCGCCGGCCCCCGAGGCACGCAAGCGGCTGGGAATCGACGCCGCAGGGCAGCCCCTCCCCGCGCAGACCTCCGCGCCCGTGGAGGTCGGGAACCTCAAGGACCTGACCTGGGAGAAGGCCACGGCCATGATCCGCGCCCAGGGAGGCCAGCTCTTCGCGGACGGCCAGCCCACCGTCCTGGCCATCCGCACCGAAAACGACGGCACCAAGGCCTACGAGGACGTCTTCGTAGTGCTGAAGCCCGACGGCCAGATGAAGGCCTTTGCGGCCACCACGCGGCCCGGGTTCACCACGCCTTCCGGCGGCTGGAACCCCGAGATGGTGCTTCCCGGCAACTACACGATCACGCCCCGCTGGCGGGATGGCAAGTTCAACAACGATGCCTTCATCGTGGGCAGCAGCTCGAACAACATGACGGTCCCGACCGCGGTGGACCGCAATGCCGACGGGGTCTACTCGGCTTCCGAGATGGCCAGTCCCAGCCACAGCAACGAGATCCGCCTGCACCGCGGCAACGCCAGCACCACCAGCTCGGCGGGCTGCTTCAACGTGCAGGACTACGATGCGTTCCTGGCCTTCCTTGGGGGACGAGACGTCAGCTTCAACCTGACCCTGGTCGAGGGCTGAGGACTCCGTCTCCAAACGCAGGCGCCCCCGGGCACCGA
>DCTU01000124.1:5162-5384 GCA_002329445.1 bacterium UBP9_UBA1432 | reverse complement strand
GCGATTCCGCCTGAGGTCGGACCGCTCGGTGACCCGCGATGGTTTCTACTTCAGGAATCTGCTGCTGGCCGCCCTGCCGATCTCCTGAGGGGGGCCAACAGGAGCTCCCAACATACCTCGCCATCCCAAGAGATGGTGCGCAGGCCTCCCAGAGCCATCCGGAGCGTGAAGCGGTCCAGAAGGCGGGTGTGCGAGAGAAAGACCTCACCGGTCCGGTGGATC
>DCTU01000124.1:0-5117 GCA_002329445.1 bacterium UBP9_UBA1432 | reverse complement strand
GCGCCTCCCGTCGGGTCCTGACAGGCTCTGTCAGGTCCGCCTGTTAGGATCGAGCTGAAGCCCGGCGAGGCAGACAGTCGGGCGGCCAGGGAGGAGACCTCGCATGTCCGACCAGACTTCTGGCTCTGCGCGGCAGTTGGAGCGAATCACCGAACTGGATCGCCTTCTACGTCAGGACGGCTGCCCCGGCATCGGGGTCTTGGCTGGCCGACTGGGGGTGTCCGAGCGGACCATCTTCCGGGACCTGGTCTTCCTTCGTGACCGCCTGGGGGCTCCGGTGGTCTTCGACTCGGGGCGGGGTGGCTATCGCTACAGCGCGCCTCACCGCTTCTTCCCGGGAATCAGCCTGACCCGAGAGGAGGTGCTGGCCCTGCTCCTGGCCACGAGGGCGGCCGGCCCCATCCTGGGCCAACCCTTTGAAGCGCGGTTGCGCTCGGCCGTGAGCAAGGTCCTCTCGGCTGGAGGAGTCCCGGAACTCGGGCGCGAGGGGGGGGCGCGGCGCGGCGCACCGTCCTCGACCGTCCAGTCCGCTTCGCGTCCTGGAGGCGGGGGGGCTCGTCTCGCCCCTGCCAGGGCCCGTTCCCCTTCGTAGTTCTTTGCCCCCGGCAGCGTTCCGTCTCCGCACGCCCGCCCCTGCCCCCGGCAGCGTTCCGTCTCAGACCGCTCGCCGCCGCCCCTGGCAGGCTCCAGGCGCGGTCGCACGAATGGCCCCCTGCGATGCAGACACCGATTCGGGTGGAGGCTTCAGGTCTGGCCAAGAGTTATGGGCGGCAGAGCGTCCTGAAGGGCCTGTCCTTGTCGGTCCTTCCCGGCGAATGCGTCGGCTTGCTGGGGGGCAGCGGATGCGGCAAGTCGACCCTGCTGCGGTTGCTGGCCGGACTCCAGGAACCGGATGCCGGGACGGTGCGCCTGGATGGTCGGCCTCCATCCGAGATCCCCGCCGGANNGCCCTGAGCTACTCGGCGCGTCTGCGCCTGGGAGAGTCGGCGGATCTCCAGGCCCGCGTGGACCAGACGCTGGACCTGCTGGACCTGACCCCGCGACGGCGGGCTCGCATCGGTCGCCTCTCCGGGGGGCAGCGCAAGCGCGTGAGCATCGGGGTGGAGCTGCTGGGAGGCCCCGGGCTGCTCTTTCTGGATGAACCCACCTCCGGGTTGGACCCTGCCCTGGAGGAGCACTTCATGGAGCTCTTCCGGACCCTGGCCGATGGGGGACGGACGGTCCTGCTCACGACCCACGTGCTGCAGAGCCTGAACCGGCTGGATCTGGTGGCGGTCCTGGGGGGAGGGAGGCTGGCCTGGTACGGTCCGCCCTCCGAGATGCTGTCCTGGTTCGGCGTGCGCGAAGCTCGGGAGGTCTACTCGCTGCTGACGTCGGAGGGCGCGGCCCTGGCTTCGCGATACGCCTCCTCCTCGTGGTATCGGGACCTGGTCCTGCAACGCCTGGAGAGCTCCCGGTGAGGAGGGCCTGGCGCGTCTCGGCACGGCAGTTCGAGGTCCTGGTCGAGAGGAACCTCGAGCTCCTGTTCTCGGATTTCGGGAATACGGCTTTGCTGCTCTTGCAGGCCCCCATCATCGCCGGGTGCATGATCCTGGTCTGGCGCGACGTCGACCAGGCCACCGACACCCTGTATTTCGTGATGACCCTGTCCGCGGTCTGGTTCGGGGCGATCAACGCCTGCCGGGAGATCGTCAAGGAACGAGCCATCTTCCTGCGCGAGCTCCGGGTGGGCCTGGAGATCGGCTCCTACCTCTGGGCCCGCCTGGCCGTCCTGGTGCTGTTGGGGTTCGTGCAGTGCCTGATCCTGGTGGTCATGGTGAATTCCCAGGTGGCTTTGAAGGGCGGCCCCTTCCTGCACTTCGTCGTGTTGTTGGCCGCCTCCCTGGCGGGCACCTCGATGGGCCTGGCCCTCTCGGCGGTCTCCGGGACTCCCGACCGGGCAGTGGCCGGGGTTCCGATCCTGCTTCTGCCGCAGATCCTCTTCTCCAGCGTGATCCTGTCCCAGCCCCACGCCAGCCGGGTGACCCGCACCCTGCAGGACCTGACCTTCACCCAGTGGTCCTATGACGCCCAACTGGAGGTGGCGGCCGCCGAGCCCCACCTGGGGAGCATCCTGCTGGCCGTTCTGGTGCTGGTCGCGATGGCCGTGGCCCTGGCCCTCCTGGCGGCCCTCCTGCTGGACCTGGGGAGCCGGCGCTTCTGACCCCGGCAGGGCCGCGGTGGGGGCCTCCCGAACCCTGGCGGGATGCGCAGGTTCCTTGTGCTTTTCGGTCTGCTGCTGGTCCTGGCGGGGATCCTCCTGCTGTTCTCGACCAGGACGGGCCTGCAGTTCGGCGGGGTCCGCGTGTCCACTTCCGCCGACGCCTCCTTCCTGGAAGAGCGGACGGTGGATTTCCTGGAGGACATCCGCTTCAAGGATTTCGAGAAGGCGGCCACCTACCACTCGATCGAGGATCGCAAGACGGTGAAGATCCCTGAACTCCTCGAAAGGATCTTCCAGATCCGGCCAGAGTTCCTGGACATCCTGCGCTATGAGGTCCTGGCCGTCGAGCTGGATCGCAGCCGGACCCGGGCCCGGGTCAAGACCCGGACCGTCGTCAAGCTCCTCAACTCCAGCGAGATCCGCGAGCCCGAGATCATCTTCTATTGGCACAAGGACCCACGGGACGGCTGGGTCATGAAGCTGGAGAGCTCGCTGCGCTGAGTCCCACCTCCTGGGTCGCCGCCCCCAGGCGTTCCAGCAAGGCGCGATACCAGTCGGCGGCTTGCCGGGCGCGTCCGGGAACCTCGGCGCTTCCCCAGAGGATCGACAGGGTCCGTCGGGTTCCCTGGTGGGTCTTGGTGCGCTGGGAATCCTTCACGGCGTTGGCACAGGGGCCGGAGGCGTCCCACAGGCAGACCAGGCCCTCCAGATCCATCTCCTGTCCCGAGGCATTGAAGACGTAGCTCTGGCCCGGTCCCACCACGGCAACCCGGAAGGGGGGGGAGGCCCGGTCCAGGTCCACGACGCTGATCGGGACCCCAGAGTGCAGCGAGACGGCGTTGCAGGCATCGACGGCCGCGTTGATTGAGCCCAGTTCGCCGCTGTCCGCGGCCCGAACCAGGTACTCCGAGGCCGGTTTGCTGCGGCCGCTGGGCTTGAAGCCTCCGTGGCGCAGCATCCGCCGGACGGCGTTGCGGAACTCGTCGTCGGGGGAGGGGATGGGGACGTCGGTCCGTGGCACCAGGAACTCCTGGAGCCAGGCGGGGGAGGGGGTCTGGCCCAGGGGAGCGGGCAAGCTGGTGGTCAAGGCGGCAAGCTCCAGCAACGGATGGGCTTCCAGGTGGATTTCGTTCAGGGGCACGGCGGACCTCCGGGTCAGGGTTCTGCCTGATTTCCAGGGCTCTTCCCAGACCCCTCCGAGCCCGTTTTTCCGAATGTTTACATCTGCCCCCGCCTGCCGCCCCCCGGATGTGGCGCGGGGGTGTTACAATAACGCCGAGACAAACAGACCAGGAGGAGCCGGCATGGACGCGATGCGGGGCATCGACCCGACCTCTAGCATGTTCCACACCCAGGCAGCCCGCAACATTTCGCAGGTGGGCTTTGGTTCGGTCCGCAGCCAGAAGGAAGTCAAGCAGGACGACTCCGAGAATCAGGTTCAGGACCAGGTCAAGCTCTCGCATCACTCCAGGGTGGCCAAGGTCGATCACGCGGATCTGGCCGAGAATGCCGCCATGTCCGGAGAACTGGGCGAGCTTCAGGACGACCTGACCCAGGACGACGAGGAGATCAGCCGCAAGCTCTATCGCGATCGCGAAGAGGAGATGGACGAGCTGGGCGCCGCGGGCCGCTCGTCCGGGTTGCGCACCTCCCAGGAGGTCCGCCGTCTGTCCGAGATGGACGACTCGACCGCTGCGGTCCACGACATCCTCAAGGACATCCCCGAGCGCAGCCTCGAGCCGGCGAAGAACATCGTGGCCAACCAGATCCAGGGCAGCCGTCCCAGCGAAGCCCTGGCCCAGCTCAAGCCGGTGGAGGGCGTCCACGCCGTCGACTTCCAGCCCGAGACCAGCTTGGGGGTTCTCGACATCCACGACACCCACAACCAGCCGATTACCCAGGATCCCACCGAAGGGGTGGCTCCCGAGCACCAGCAGGCGGTCGTGGGTCAGCAACTCGACCAGATGATCGCCAACCTCCCCCAGGAGCGTCAGGCCGTGGTCGCCGAGATGCGCTCGGCGGTCAACGATTGGGCGGCTTCGCAGGGCGTGGATCCCGGTCCGGCTTTCGCCGAACGCCTGCGCGATCTGGCCGCCGGCTGGGATGATGAGGCCCTGGGGGTCGCTTCCCAGACCTATGCGCAGGCCTCTCGCGAGGTGGGCGCCGCCGCCGCGGCCGAGTAGCCTTCGGGCTGCTGGCCTGTCTTCAGCCCGGGCCTGGTCCCGGGCTGAGGTCTGTACGTCACCGTTTTCCGACCCCGGGGCCGGAGGCCCCTCCCGATGCCCCCTCGTGTTCCGCGACTTCGCCCCGAACCTCCCCCTGCACTGCCCCTTCCCAGGCCCGTGCGCCTGCGCTACTACGTCCTGTGGAAGCCCTTCGGGGTCGTGGCCCGATTCGGGTCGGGCGAGTCGCGCCCCACCCTGGATCGCCATGTCCCGCTTTCCGGCCTCTTCCCTGTGGGACGCATGGATGCCGAGACGGAAGGTCTGCTGCTTCTGACGGACGATCCCAGGCTCTGCACCAGCCTGGCCCGGTCTGCTTCCGTGGAGTCCCGGCTCTGGCTGGCCCAGGTCGACGGGGACCCCACGCCCGAGGTGCTGGAGTCCCTTCGTCACGGCCCGGGCCTGGGAACCCGGACCGCCCTGCCGCTGGAAGCGCGCGCGATCGCCGAGCCGGATCTCCCCTCTCGGCCGGTTCCCATCCGGCACCGCGCGAACACCCCGACCCGCTGGCTGGAGCTTCGCGTCTTCGAGGGATGGGCCCGGCACGTCCGCCGCCTGACCGCTGCCGTGGGCCATCCGACCTTGCGTCTTCTGCAATGGGGCCTGGGCCCGGTCGACCTGGCCGGGATGGCTCCGGGACAGCTTCGCGAACTCACCCCCAACGAGATCCGCTGGGCCGAGCGGGTGGCGTC
>DCTU01000101.1 GCA_002329445.1 bacterium UBP9_UBA1432 | reverse complement strand
CTCGGAGACCGGAACGTCCGTGTCGGGAGCCAGGGCCGTGTCGCGCCGCGTGAGGATTCCGCAGACCCGCCCCTCCCGGTCCAGGACCACCAGACCCCCGACCTCCCGCTCGCGCATGGTCTGCAAGGCCTGCCCGACGGTGCAGTCCTGGCGGATGGTGACCGGGTCGGCCACCACCAGGCTCTCGGCCCGCTTCACCCGGGTCACCTCCTGGGCCTGGCGTTCGGGGGCCAGGAAGCGGTGGATGATCCCGATGCCTCCGGCTCGGGCCATGGCGACGGCCATGGCGGCCTCGGTCACGGTGTCCATGTTGGCTGAGAGGATGGGCAGCCGGCAGCGGATGTTCCGGGAAATCCGACTGGAGGTATCCACTGCGTGTCGGCTGGCGATCCTCGAGCGGCGGGGCACCAGCAGGACGTCGTCAAAGGTCAACCCGGTCTGCAGTCGGACCTTGTCTTGGAAGTTCATGGCTTGGCCTCCTGGTCCTGGCCCGGTCTCTCGGGCCGATTCTTGCTGGGGTGAAGAGCCTGGGGCTGCTCCCCGGGGACCTGCTGGCCGGGGGGGCGGTTCCAGGCGTCGGGGAGGTGGGAGAGGTCGTTGTGGGCGACCAGGACGGCCGTGCTCCGGGTTCGGTCGTAGCGGATCCGGACGATCCCGGTGTTCCCCAGCTCCAGGCTCCAGGAGCGGTCTTGAGGGGGGCCCGTCAGGGCCCAGACGCAACAGCGGATGACGCCGCCGTGGGTGAAGGCCACGACGCGCCCGTCATCCGGCATCTCGGAGAGCCAGTCCTGGACCCGTCGGGTCACGTCGTGCAGCGATTCGGTCGAGCCGGGAAACGGCAGGCCGTAGGGGTCCTTCCACCATTGCCGGATGGCCTGGCGAGTCGGGGGAGGGGCCTCGGCCCAGGTCAGACCCTCCACCAGACCCATGGGCATCTCTCGAAGCCTTCGGTCGCCGCGGATCTCGCGACCGGGAAGGGCCAGGCGTGCGGTCTCCAGACAGCGCTCCAGATCCGAGCTCCAGGCAGAATCAAAGGGCACGGGCCTCATGCGGGGCGCGAGGCATCGGGCTTCGGCGCGGCCCGAGTCGTTGAGGGGAACATCGGTGTGGCCCTGCCAGCGGCCTTCCGTGTTCCAGTCCGTCGAGGCGTGGCGAACCCACCAGACTTCCAGCACGGGGGCGCGATTCTGCCGTGGATGCGGCCAGTCCTGCCGGATCGGGTCCCCGGCAGATTCTGTGGTCCGCTTGGGAAGGGCGGACGTTGTCGGTCCAGGGGCGAGGCAAGACGAACTCGGAACCCCAAGCAGGCGCGGATGCAGGCAACACGCCCGCTCGTGCGAAGTGTCCTGGCAGCCCACTGTTTTCAGGAGAGACCCGTGAATTCTACCTGGATCTGCTTCCAGTGCCAGGCGGTGAATCCGCTGGCCGCCCGCCAATGCTCGTCCTGCGGGCTTGCCGCCCCACCCGTCGTGCCGGCGCCCTCCGGCCTGGACGATTCCTTCGCCGAGGCCCTGGCCTCCACCCTGGCCTCCACGGCCTCCAACTCGCCTCGCAGCGACATGCTGGCAGGTCTCGAGGGTCTGGTCGGGCAGGTCGACTCCGGGGACATGAGTCCCGAAGCCTTTGGTGAGAAGATGCACACGGCCTCGCAGGCCCTGGACGAGGTCTTCGCCGCCATGGCCGCGGAGATCTTCGAGGTGCCCGAGGCCGACGAGGCCTATGTGCTGGCCGTCGAGACGGGTCTGGAGACCTCCAGGGCCCTCTTCAAGCTGGCTCTGGCCGAGCTGGAGTCCTACGCCGCTCACCCGGATCCGGGACATCTGCGGGTCGGCATGCTGGTGGCCGAAAAGGCCGAGGAGCACTATCAGGGACTGTTGGAGAGCGTCCAGAGGGAAGCGGTGGGTCATCGCTTCAGCGGCTCTCCCGACCTGGTGCGGCGCCTGGCGGGAGCGGTCCTGGAGGGCGTCCTCTCCCTGGAAGACTACCGGGAGCGGCTGGGGCAGCTCCAGGACGCCCTGGAGGCCTGGCTGGCCGAGGGCACCCGCCTCCTGCGCTCGGGCCTGGCGAAGGCGCGGGAGTTCGATGGCAGGACGGAAGAGGGCGTGGCCCAGGCCGGCCAGGAGTTGGAGTCGGCCAGTCGGGAGCTGGGCCGGGTGATCCTGGCCATCCACGACCCCGAGAGCACCCGCGAGGCAGCCCGGCACATCCTGCACGAGGAGGCGTCCGCCGAAGGGCTGGACTGAAAAGGAAAGGCCGAAGCCAGCGGAGGTTCTCCTTCGCTGGCTTCGGGTCGAGGGGCAGGGCGGTCAGTCGAAGAGGCCCTTCAGGCGGCTGGCGCCGCCGGACAGGACGTTGCCGACGGCTTTGCCGACGGACTTGGCCTGGTCCACCTTCTCGGAGACCGCGTCCCCGATCTTGTCCCCGACCGCCCGGGCTCCGGTCCTGGCAGCGTTGAGGCCGTCGGAGACCTTGTCACCCACGAAATCCCGGCCTGCCTTGGCGGCGTCCTTGACCGCATGGACGCCATCGGACACCTTGTCGCCGACGAATTCGGCGCCCTTCTTCACGGCCCCGGCGCCCTGGGCGATCTTCCCGCCGGCCCACTCCGCTCCATCGGAGACCTTGTTGCCGACCCATTTGGCGGCGTCGCCGATCTGCTCGCGGTACTTGTAGGCATACTTGCCGGCCTGGGCGACCCCGGCGACGGCCAGGGCCACCCCAGCCACAGGCAGCCCGACGACGGTCGCGCTGCTGGTCGCGGCCACGTAGAGGGCCCCGGCGGTCACCACATCACAGCCGCCGGAGACCAGTTGGTCGGTGCCCTTCTGCTTGTTGCCCTGGGAGAGGTTGTACACCCCCTGCCCCATCTCGATTCCGCCCAGGACCCCGCCCAGGACCGCCGAGCCCTTGGCCAGCACTGGGGCGGCCTTGCCGGCGAAGCTGGCGATCTTGCCGGCCTGGGAGATCTTGGCAGCCCCCACCACGCCCTTGGCGCCGGAGGAAGCAGCCTTGGCGGCGTCGGCGACGTTGGTGGCGGCGCCGGCCCCGGTCAGTCCGGACAGCACGTCC
>DCTU01000057.1 GCA_002329445.1 bacterium UBP9_UBA1432 | reverse complement strand
GCCACCCGTCCCCAGCGAGCGTCCCGGGCGATGTCGACCATGGGGGCGAAGGTCCACTTCAAGCCCGTCGAGGCCGCCTCCCGAGCAGCGATCTCCGACGACCGCCGAGCCACCTCGGGATCCCAGGCCGCCGCCTCCCCCAGAGGGATCGGAAAGACCGTCCGGTGCCCGTGGATCGTGTCGAAGGCGAAGAGGATGGGGATCCCCAATCGGGATTCCTGAACCGCGGCCCTCTGCAGGGCGTTGACCCGGGCCGCTCCGCGCACGTTCAGGGTCGACCCCAGCCTGCCGGCCCGGGCCTGTTCGAAGAGTTCTTCAGGGCAGGTCCCCTGGGCGTCGCCCCCCAGCATCTGGAGCTGCCCCAGCTTCTCCTCCAAGGTCATCCGGGCCNNAGCAAGGCCTCGATTCGGGCCTCGCGGGCGGGAGGGCCGGGGGAAGCCCAGACGGGAAGGGCCAGGAGGAAGAGGAACAAGGTCCAAGGCAGAGCCGAGATCTTCATCTGCCAAGGTTCCCCGGTTGCTCCGGCCTCCCCTTCCGGACCTCCAGGGCCAGGCCCCGACCGCCGAACCACCACGCGCCTGGCAGGTTGGAGGCGGTCATCACCAGCCGGTTGAGCAGAGCCACCCCCAGGGCTTCCTCCGCGGGAAGCGGCAGGAGCAGCACCAACAGCCCCTCCCGGACCCCCCAACCTCCGACCGAGACGGGAACCATCGAGACCAGGGTGGCGGGCAGCACCGCCTCGGCGCAGGGGAGCAGGCCCGGCCAGAGCCCCATCGCCCCGGCTCCCGCCCACAGCGAGAGGACCCGCAGCACCTGGGTCAGCAGGCCCAGTCCCATGACCCGGAGCAGGACCTGGGGCTGGCGCCTCCAGGCCGCCACCTGATGATGCAGACGCCGGAGGACATCCCGACCCGGCAATCGGGACATCCGGCGGTACAGGAGCAGGGCCAGCCTCCAGATCCTTCGATTCCAGGCCAGCGCGGCCAGGCCCAGGACCGCCAGGGCCGGAAGCCCGGACCATGCCAGTTCGCGCAGACTCCCCTGGCGCAAGAGGGCCGAGCAGGAGGCCAGCAAGGCCGCCAGCGCCAGCCCCACGCCACCGCAGAGCCGATCCACCGCCACGGCGGCCACGCCCGTCCGAGCCGGCACCCGACTGGCCGCCAGGGCTCCCAGGCGAACCAGGTCCCCGCCCACTCCAGAGGGCAGGAACGTCCCCAGGAACGTCGAGACGAAGGTCATCCTCAGAAGGTCGGAGGGGCGGACCTTCCAGCCGGAGGAGTCGAGCAGGATGCCCAGGCGGATGCTGGCCAGGGGAACCTGAAGCAGGGCCAGGACGAGCGAGGCTGCCAGCCAGCCGACCTCCAGGCCCCGGAAGAGAGCCAGGACCCGGACGGGGTCCATCGCCCGGACCAGGAGGGCCAGGAGAATCAGGCTGGTCAGGACCCGCAGGCAGCGCCCCAGGCCCGCGAACGAGCGGATCCTCAGCGAACTCGCGGGGGGGTCAGCAGGCATCGGGACCGGGCTTTCGCCCGCTCGTGCCGGGCTTCCTGGGCAGATCGCGCAGGGCTGCGCAGACCGGGTCCCGAAGTCGCCCGACCTGACGCGCCGTGAACCATCCCAAGCCGAGGTCAACCCGCGCATGCTCGAGCAGTTGTTCCGGACCAAGAGCCTGGAGCGGATCGCCGAAGAATCCGCCCACAACGCCCAACACGGACTGAAGCGATCCCTGAAGGCCCGGGACCTGGTCGCCCTGGGAATCGGGGCCATCATCGGGGCCGGGATCTTCGCCACCACCGGCACCGCCGCCGCCGGAGGCGAGAACCACCTCGGCGCCGGCCCCGCGGTGATCCTGTGCTATGTGCTGGTGGCCATCACCTGCGCCTTCTGTGCCCTGTGCTATGCCGAGTTCGCCTCGATGATTCCCATCGCAGGCAGCGCCTACACCTATGCCTACGCCACGCTGGGCGAGCTGGTGGCCTGGATCATCGGCTGGGACCTGATCCTGGAGTATGCGGTCGGCAACGTGGCGGTGGCCATCTCATGGTCGGGGTACTTCGGGTCGCTGATCCGGGGGCTGGGGGTTCCCATCCCCGACTGGCTCCTGACCGCCACCCAGAGCGCTCCGGCCCAGGTCATGAACAACGCCCCCCACGTGCTGGGGATTCCCATCGTGTTCAACCTGCCGGCCATCCTGATCGTGGCCGCCCTGACCTGGCTGCTGGTCCGGGGAATCCGCGAGTCGGCCCACGTCAACAACGGGATCGTCTTGATCAAGCTGCTGGTGGTCTTCTTCGTGATCGGCCTGGGTGCGTTCTACGTGGACCCCGCCAACTGGCATCCCTTCGCCCCCAACGGCTGGGCCGGAATCAAGGCCGGCGCGGCCTTGATCTTCTTCGCCTACATCGGCTTCGACGCCGTCTCCACCGCCGCCGAGGAGACCGAGGACCCGGGGCGCAACCTGCCGATCGGGATGATCGGCTCGCTGGTGGTCTGCACCATCCTCTACGTCCTGGTGGCCGCCGTGCTGACGGGACTGATCCCCTATACCGAGCTGGGCACCGCCGAGCCGATGGCCACGGCCTTCGAGAAGCTGGGGCTGCACTGGGCCTCGGGGATCATCGCCTTCGGGGCCCTGATCTCGATGACCGCCGTGTTGCTGGTCTTCCAGATGGGGCAGCCCCGGATCTTCTTCTCGATGGCCCGGGATGGCCTGCTTCCCCGCTTCTTCGGACGGGTGCATCCGAAGTACCGCACGCCCCACGTGACCACCATCCTGACCGGCGTCGCGGTGGCCACCGCCGCGGGCTTCATGGATATCAACGCCGTGGTCGAGCTGTGCAACATCGGCACGCTCTTCGCCTTCGTCCTGGTCTGCGCCGGAGTGATCGTCCTGCGCCACACCCGCCCTGCGGCGCCGCGCCCGTTCCGGACTCCGCTGGTCCCCTGGGTTCCGATCCTGGGGATCCTCTCCTGCGGCTACCTGATGGCGGCCATGCCCCTGGTGACCTGGGTCCGCTTCGGGATCTGGCTGGTCCTGGGCATGGGGATCTACCTCGTCTACGGCATGCGCCACAGCCGCATCCATGAACCCGTCGACGAAGAGGCCCCAGCCGGTTTCTCCGACACCCACTGATCGCTGCCTGAATCCGCCGCTGGCCCGGCGCCCCCTCTGAAGGGGCCGGGATCGACGCGCCGAACCTGCTTTCCGATGAGCGTTCATCAACTGGTGATCCTGGAGGGGCGGGATGCCGGGCAGGTTCATTCCCTGCAAGGTCCTCAGATCGTCCTGGGGCGCCCGGGCTCCGGCCTGGAAAACACCCTGGAGTTCGAGGACCCTTCGGTCTCGCGCGTCCACGCGGTCCTGGACTGGTGTGAAGAAGCCGGGACCTTCGAGATTTCCAACCGCTCCTTCACCAACCCCGTGCGGGTGGACGGCGTGCCGGCCAGCGGTCGAACCCGCCTGACCCCAGGGGTCCGGATCCAGATGGGAAGCCTGTTGGCCGAGTACCGTCGACTCGAGCCCGAGGACCAGGCCGCCCGCCCGGAAGAGTTCAAGGTGATGGGGATCCTCGAGCTGCTGGGCGATGGCCGACCGGCCGCCCGCTACCAGGTGACCGGGAAGCGCACCCTGATCGGCCGCGCCGCCCACTGCGACATCGTCCTCGAGAGCACGGCCGTCTCGCGATTGCATGCCAGCCTGCATTGGATCGGCCGCAGCCCGGTCCTGCAGAGCCTGACGGTGAACAGCACCACCCTGGTCAATGGCCAGTCCATCCCCCAGGGGGCCTCCCTGGGACCCCGAGACCTGATCGTCCTGGGTGGCGAGGTGTGCCTGCGCTGGGTTCCCCAGGAGATCATGGCGGAGGAGGAAGAACGTTGGAGGGCGGCCGAGGTGGAACTCCCCACCCCCACGGCCACGCCGACGGGAGCCTGCCCGGCCACCTCGGCCTCCTGGATCGATCGCCTTCGGGACTTCCTCTTCGAGTCTCCCCTCCCGGCCCGGATCGCCTTCCTGGAGGCCCTGCGGACCCGGCTGGAGACCGGCGAATCGATCGCCACCGCCGTCGCGGAGGCCGGGCGCAGGACCCTTCCTCGACAGGCACCCGGGCTGGCGCAAGGTCTGGTCTCCGGGCAGAGCCTCTCCGAGTCGATGAAGCGATACCCGGGAACCTTCGGAGCCTATGAGACCAGCATGGTCCGTGCCGGCGAGGAATCGGGCACCCTGGACAGCCAGTTGCGGGTCCTGGAGGAGTCGCTGAAGGAGGCCCTGGCCCTGCGCCGGGCCTTGCAGGACCAGCTCCGCTGGCCTCTGGTCTGGTCGGGTGGAGTGGTCATGCTGGCCCTGCTTCCGCTGCTGCTCCGCCAGGACTTCCAGAAGTGGATCCTGGCCATCCTGGGCACCCTGGCAGCCGCCCTGGTCCTGCTCGTGGTGCTGGGGTTGATGATGCGAATCCTGTACTCCTGGGGCCCCTTGCGTTCGCTGCTGGAAGGGCTGCTGGCCCGGACCAGCACGTTCGGGCGGGCGCTGCGCCTGCAGGTCGGCGTCCGCTTCCTGGAGGTGCTCGGTTCGCTCCTGGCCTCCGGCCTCTCGCTGCCTCAGGCCGCCCAACTGGCGGCCCGTTGCACGGGAAGCCTGCACTACGAGTCGCACCTGCTCCAATCTGCCAGCCGACTCGGCTGGGGCGCCTCGGTCCTGGAGGTCCTGGGCTCGGTCGACTTCTTCCCGGAAGAAATCCTCGAGCAGATCGGGCAGGGCGAGGACGAAGGCCGGCTTCCGGACCTGTTGGCCCAGACGGCCAGCGACCTGCGGCGACGAGCCCGGTCCGACACCGAGACGATGGTGGCGGGACTCTTCCTGGTCTGCCTGGGGATGGGCGTCCTGCTCCTGCTGCTGGGTCTGGCAGCCAACCACCTGCTCTTGTTCTGACGCCTCGCCCCGGGCGTCAGGCTCGGGGGGACTGCTCTCCGAACCGGCTGACGGCGATGGCCACCGCCGAGACCAGGTAGAGCTGACCGACGATGGCCTCGGCCACCGCCAGGGCGCGGGGCGGACCCGGCTGCGGCGTCAGGTCGCCAAAGCCCACGGTGGCCAGGTTGACGTAGCTGAAGTACACATAGGACCCCAGGTCCTCCGCCCCCGACGTGAAGAAGGGGCACCCCATGTGCGTCGTCAACATGAAAATCCACGAGAACAAGAGCCCCAACAGGACGTAGATCGCCAGCAGACCCAGGATCGACTGCATGTTGATGCGGGCAAAGGTGCCCAGATGACGCCCGATGGCCCCGATCGTCCCCAGCACGACCAGGGACCACAGCAGAGGAACGACCACTCGGGCAATCGGGTGTTCTGGCAAGGTCACCTGCGTGGCCAGCACGCTGGCGACCAGGATCAGGGCCATCATCTGCATGAGCAGCAGGCGCCGAGCCCCCGAGACCTGAAGGGCGACGAAGAGGGCCAGGCCTTGAAGACCGCCCGCCAGGGTGGACCAGGGGCGGATGGTTCCAAAGGTGATCGAGACCACCACGGCGGTCAACAGGAAGCAGAGCACGGCTCCGTAGGCACGCCGGGTCTGTTCGCCCTGGGTCGGCGTCTCGAGTCGGGTCACTGGGTAGACCGGTTCGCGTTCGACGGCAGCATCCCTCGAAGCCTCCGGGGCAAAGGAGTCGTCTCCTGCCCGGTGAATCCGAGGCACAGGAGGTGCTGGCCTTGGCCCGACCGCATTCATCCCTCTGGCTGACCCGCCGCCGCCTCCTGGGGACACTGGGAGGCTTTGGACTGTCGCTGGTGGTTCCCGCGAGGGCCCGCGAAGCCAACCTCTCCCTGGACGAGGTCCTGGCCCACCTCCGTCGGGCCAGCCCCCTGGGTGCCTGGGTCATGGCCCAGGCGCTGGCCGACCCCGGCGTCGTCCCACAGTCCATGGGGGAGATCCGATTCGGTTCCTGGGATGCCGGGGTCTTCGTGCGCCACGAGCCCAAGAGCCGACTCCTCCGCGCGGCCTCGGTGATGGTCCACGAGTCCTGCCACTTCCTGACCCGGGTCCTGGCCGCCCGGAACGACTCGGAGGCCTTGGCCCATCCCGGCAGCGTCGGACTCATCCTCCAGCCAGGCCGCATCCTCGTCCTCCGCGGCCGGCCCACCCCTCCCTCCCGCCAGGCGGCGGAGTCCTTTCCCCTCTTCCTGAAGAACTCGCAACGCTTCGCAACCTATATCGACTCTTCAAGCCCCGACATGACGACCCAGAAGTTCGGGATCTTCGGGTTGTTGGACGAATTCGCGGCCTACCATGCCGGAACCCGCGCTGGGCTGGACCTGGTGCGGGAGATGGTCCGTCGACCTTCCGGAAGCGGCCCGGATTGGGTGACCCGCCTGGCCGACGCCGACGCCACGGTGGTGGCCTGGCCCGAGTTCCGAGGCTACATCCTGGCCTGGATGGCCTGGGTCCGACGTCATGAGCCTCAACTCTTCACCCTGCTGCTGTCGCACCCGAACCTGCGCCGGGCCTTCCGGGAGATCGACCGCAGCTATGGGGCCATCGGTCACGCCTGGTACCGGGATCTTCCCAGCCTCCTGAGCTCACTGCGGCGGGCGGGAATCCGGATCCAGGCCCGGGACGGAACCCTCCTGGCGGACGGACAGGGTCGGGTCCTGTTCCGCAAGGAATTCGAGGCCACCCTGGCGGGGATCCAGAACACTCCGGAACTGGTCCAGGTCGACAGGCTCCTGGCGTCCTCCTGAACCCGCAGGAATCGCCCGCCGTGGCCAGGAAATGCCTGCTTCAATCCGTGGGTTCAGAGGGTGTGCCTGGGCCCACCGGGGAGGACTGGATGCCCGTCTCGAATCCCCAAGACGACCCGGGCGTGGTGGGCCGCCCTCCCGGCGAGATGCTGGTCCTCCTCGCCCTCTCGCCCACTTCGGGCCTGGTAGCCCGAGAGGCCTCCAGGCTGAGCCGTTCGCTGGGTCTGCGGATCCGTTTCCTGCATGTCGGTGCCAGGACTCCCGCGATCCACCGCAGGTTTCAGACCTTGTTGGAACACAGCCTGACCGAGCCCGGGGGAGACGTGACCTTCCGGACAGGGCGCATCGAGGATGTCGTGGCCGAAGAGGCTCAGGCCAGCGACCTGGTCGTCCTGGGCGCCCTCGAGCAGGAGGGGCCCCTGGGCGCCTTCTTCAGCTCGGTGGCCCGCCGCGTGGCCCGCACGGCCCCCTGCCCGACGCTGCTCCTGCCCTCACCCAACCCCAATCCTGAACCCTTCCGACGCCTCGTCGCGGTGATGGACCCCTCCACACCCTCCCCGGAGATGCTGCGCGACGTGCTGGAGCTGGCCCGCGCCGAGCAGGTGGAGATGCTGCACGTGGTCCAGGAATTGGAGCTGCCCGCCCTCAACCTGGCTCTGGAGGAGGGCGCCGACCTGGACCAGACCGAGGAGGAGCGCCGCGTGAACGCCCTGGCGGCCCGGCACCGACTGGCCAACCTCCTGGAAGACTGCCAGGCCGACCAGGTTCCTATCCGGGTGGAGAGCCTGGCGGGGAGGGAAGGGCTGGAGGCGATCCGGTACTCCCAGGAAAATTCGGCAGACCTGCTCATCGTCCCGGCTCCCGAACGCGACCAGTCCACGGTCCTGGAACGCCTCTTCCCCCGCGGCACCGACCTGACGCTGCTGAATCTGCCCTGCGCGCTTCTGGCCTGGCGCCCGCGACGGACTCCATGAGCCACGCGGAGCTCGTCTCGCTCTTCCTGGCGCTGGGGCTCCTGGTCGGGGTGGCCCGGGCCCTGGGCGAGGTGGCCTCCGCTCTTCGACAACCGGCCGTCCTGGGTGAGATCCTGGCCGGGGTCCTCCTGGGCCCCACCATCCTGGGCACCTTCTGGCCGCAGGCCACCGCCCGCCTCTTCCCGGAGACCGGGCCGGTGGCCTTCGGCCTGCAGGCGATGACCCAGGTCGCAGTGGTCCTCTTCCTGCTGGTGGCCGGCCTGGAGGTCGACCTGTCCCGGATCAAGCGCCAGGGGCGGATGGCCACGGTGGTCAGCGTCACCGGGATGCTCTTTCCCTTCGCCCTGGGCTTCGCCTTCGTCTACGCCGCTCCCGGCCTGCTGGGCAAGCCTCCCGAGACCGCCACGTTCCTGTATGCCCTCTTCCTGGCCACTGCCTTGTCCATCTCGGCCCTGCCGGTGATCGCCAAGATCCTCATGGACCTGCACCTCTTCCGCACCGACCTGGGGATGATCATCCTGGCGGCGGCCATCGTCAACGACTTCATCGGGTGGCTCCTCTTCGCCCTGGTCCTGGGTCTGATCCCGGGGCGACACGTCGAGGAGGGGAGCTTTGACATCTGGACCACGGTGACGGCCACGCTGGCCTTCGCGGCGGGAATGCTGACGGTCGGGAGGGTGGCGCTCAACCAGATGGTCGTCCGGGTCCAGGCCCACAGCGCCTGGCCCGCCGGGGTCCTGGCCCTGTGCCTGTCCCTGGCCCTCCTGTGCGGGGCCTTTGCCGAATGGATCGGCGTCCATGCCATCTTCGGAGCCTTCCTGGTCGGGGTGGCCCTGGGGGATTCGTCCCACCTGCGTGAGCGGACCCGCCTGATCCTGCACCACTTCGTGGCAGCCCTTTTCGCCCCGCTCTTCTTCGCCTCGATCGGCCTGCGGGTGAACTTCGTCGAGTCCTTCGATCCGCTCCTGTGTCTGGTGGTGCTGGCCATCGCCTGTGTCGGGAAGATCCTGGGGTGCGGGGGCGGCGCCATCCTGGCCGGGATGCCGAGCCGCGAGGCGTGGGCCCTGGGCTTCGGGATGAATGCCCGAGGCGCCATGGAGATCATCCTGGGCCTGCTGGCCCGCGAGGCGGGCCTGATCGATGACCGGATGCTGGTGGCCCTGGTGGTCATGGCCCTGGTGACCTCGATGCTGAGCGGGCCCCTCATGGAAAGGATGCTGGCCCGCCGCAAGCCCGCCCGCTTCGTCCGCTACCTCCGTGACCGCGGTTTCTTCATCCTGGGCTCCGACAAGGATCCGTTCCAGGCCATCGAAGCCGTCGCCGGCGGGCTGTCCACCGCCCTCGATTCGAGTCTGGAGACCCTGCTGGAGGCAATCCGTCGGCGCGACCGGTTGACCGGCAACGGTCTGGCTCCCGGGGTCCGCCTGGCCCACGCCCGACTTTCGGGGATTTCCGCCCCGCTGGTGGGCGTGGCCCTGTGTCCGGAGGGCTTCCGGTCCGGCGGAGACGCCGAGAAGGTGCGCGCCGTCGTGGTCGTGCTCACGCCCCAGGACAAAGAGGCCCAGCAGATCGAGATCCTGACCGACCTGGCACGCACCTTCCTGGACGCCCGACTGCGACGCCTGTTGCTGGCCTGCTCGAGTGCCCTGGAGATGCGCGCCTTGCTGCGCAGCTCCCAGAGCGAACCCCAACACTGAAGGAGGGCCCGGCCCTTTCCCCAGCCCTCGAGGCCCACGCCGGCAGGCGCCACTCGAACCGGTTCCACACAACATTCACATTTCTGCAACACAGCCCCGGGGTTCGGGGAATCATCATGGAGGCTGGAGCGGACAAGCTCCGGACCCATGTCGGGAGGCAACCTCATGAGCACACCGATCGGCGGCTCCAACAGCCAGTACTTCACGCCCACCCAGCTCAGCCGGATCAACGCGGCGATGCGCGGCGAGACCGAGAGCCCCTTCAAGGCGGTTCCCGCCAGCCAGGATGGCCCGCAAGACGTCATCATCATGCGCGCCCCGGGCGAGGGAGACCTGACCCAGAGCGTGGATCCCCGTCAGTTGCACAAGCAGCTTGCCGAGAAGGGCGTGGAGGTCCAGGAGCAGTTGGAGACGGTCGGCGTCACCGCCAAGGTGGACCAGAAGACCGCCGAGAAGCTCGAGAAGGAAGGCTATCTGGTCTTCGACAACCGCCCGCGCGACCTGTGGCCAGGCCTGCCCAAGATCCAGGTGAATCTGGACTCGGGAGACAACGCCATGCCCGTGGTGGATCCAGTGGCCCTGACCAAGGCCGACAGCCTGCACCAGCAGGGGATCACCGGGAAGGGTCAGGTGGTGGCCGTCCTGGACTCGGGCTTCGACCACCCGCAGTATGACCTGCTGGCCTGGCAGGACGTGGTCGACGGTTCCCCCAAGCCCATCGACCCCGTGGGGCACGGAACCCACGTGGCGGGAGACGTGCTGGCCACGGCCCCCGACGCCAAGATCGTGGCCGTTCGGGTCATGGACGAGAAGGGGCAGGGGCGGCCCTCCGACATCATCCGGGGCCTGCAGTGGACCATCCAGAACAAGGAGAAATACGGCATCGAGGTCATCAACATGTCCCTGGGTGCCGGCCCCGACGGCCTCCCGGATCGACAGGATCCCATCAACCGGGCCGTCGAGCTGGCCACCAGGATGGGGATGACGGTCGTGGCGGCGGGGGGCAACAGCGGTCCTGACGCCAGGACCCTGGGTTCTCCAGCGGACTCCGCCTCGGCCCTGACCGTGGGTGCCACCCTGGACCGCCAGCAGGTCAGCGACTTCTCCTCTCGCGGGCCCACCGACGACGGACTGACCAAGCCAGACGTCATGGCCCCTGGCGAGTTCATCGTCTCCTGGAGCGTGCCCGGCTCGGAAATGGAGCAGACGGGCAAGACAGTCCAGGCTCTTCGCGACATGAGCGGCCAGCAGCTCAAGGCCCTGCTGACGGCCAAGCCCCAATTGATCCAGGGGCTGGGTCTGCCGCGAGACATCCTCCGCCGCAGCCCCGAAGAAATCGCAAAGATCATCAAGTCGGGCCTGCCCCCGGTCTACATCCCCGAGGAGGGCCTGGTGGCTGCCCCCGGGACCTCGTTTGCCGCGCCGCTGGTGGCGGGGATCGTCGCCGGCCTGGAGCAGGCCAACGACCTGGACCCGCGGACGCTCAAGGAGATCCTGCGCAACACCGCCGACCCCATGCCCGGATTCAGCGCCAATGAACAGGGCAAGGGTTTCGTGGACGCCCAGGAGGCCTTGGACCAGGTGCGTCAGCGCTCCTGATTCCCGGACCTTCCCCAACATCCCGCGAAGCGAGCCTGACCGTGCAAGCGGTCAGGCTCGCTTCGCTTCACCTGCCGACCCCGCAGGCGCTCAGGACTGCCGTGCTTCGTATCGGCCTCTCAGAAGAGTCGGAGCTCCTCGAACCGAGCGGGAGCCACCAGCTCGATGGAGCCCCTGCCGAGCCGGACCGGGCCCAGGGCCTGCCCCAGCCAGGCAAACCACCTGCGCAGGGTTTGCGCCCGACGCGAAGCGGTGCTGCCCGACAGGCCCGACTCGCGGGCCACCAGGTCCACCAGCGCCGGATGTTCGAGACGCCGCGAGGGAGACAGGAGAAGCTCCACCAGGGCCCGCCGCATGATCGGCAGCTCCAGGACCAGGCGCGCCAGAAACTCGTGGCGAGGCTCGACCTCCATCTCGACGTAGTCGCGCCCGGCCTCGGTCAGGTGCAGGAGCCCCCGGTCCACCCCAAGCAGGCCCAGCATCTGGCAGGCCTCGGTATAGTAGCCCCCTTGTCGGGCAGAGAACCCCAGCTCTTCGGCCACGCGGCCGGGCCGGTCCAACCCCTGCGAGACCAGGAAGGGGAGCCGGGCCACCTTCTCCAGATCGTCGGCCTGGGGGACGCTCAGGACCTGGCTGGGAGTGCACCGCCAGACGGGCAGACGGCCCCGGCGAGGGCGGAGTCGATAGGCGGCGGCACGGACCAGCCGCGGGACACGGTAGACATCGGGAGGATCGAACTCATACTCCCGCAGCCGGATCACTCCGTCCTGAGGCGAGAAGGTGAAGAAGATCGGGCGGACCCGCTTGGGCGTCAACTGGCTCCAGAAGCGGAAGGGATAGTAGAGCTGACGCAGGTGGAAGTCCGGCGGATCCCCGATCTTGGCCTCCAGGATCAGGACCTCCCCAGGCCCCTCGTAGCCCGCGTCCACCTCGACCTGCACGCCCTCGACCTCCAGGTCGGCCCCGCCCACCCGGAGGCGGAAACGCGGCGCCCTCTTGCGACCTCGGATGGTGGGGAACAACGTGGCCACCCCGGAGAAGTGGGACAACACGCCCGAGTGGTAGGCCAGATCCAGGTACTGCGACTCGGAGAGCCCCTGCTCCAAGGTGCGCAGGGTGAACTCGGCCCGGGACGGGAAGTCGTCAGGGGCCGGGCAGGGCTCCAGGGTGTGGTAGCCTTCGCCGGGAAGAAGGACATACTCCCCGTTGCGAACCGGCAGCAGGAAGAGGTTGCGCCGGCGCAGGGCCTCCGGAAGCTGCTGGCGATGGTCGAACTTGGCCATCAATCGCGGTTCCAGACCCGTGCGGGCCTTGATCTCGGCCGCCAGCACGCGGATCGGCACGCCCTCGGGCAGGTCCCTCAGCAGAAGCTCCCAGGCCTCGGCCAGGTTCACCGGAAGCTGCAGACCAGCACCTCGTGGATGGCATGCCGGGAATCGCCTTTGGAGTTGATGAAGCGGTTGGCCCGGACGAGGTGGATCGGGTAGCCCTGATAGAGCTGGTGGATCAGGGGGCTGTCCGAGTTGGACAGAAGGACCTGGACGCGGCGTGAGGCCAACTCGCGAAAGACTGCGGCCAGGCGGACCTGCTCGGCCTCGCCGAAACTCCAGCGCGTGTAGGAGGTGAAGCGGGACGTCGCACTCAGCGGCTGATAGGGAGGGTCAAAGTAGACCAGGTCGCCCTCGCGGGCGTGCTCCAGGACCGACTCGAAGCCCTCGACGGCCAGCTCCACGCCTTCCAGGGCGCGCGCCGCCGCTCGCAGCCGAGGCTCGACCAGGATGCTCGGGTTCTTGTAGCGGCCGAAGGGGACGTTGAACTGCCCCGAGGAGTTGACCCGATACAGACCGTTGTAGCAGGTCTTGTTCAGGTAGATGGTCCGCGCGGCCCGCTCCACCGGCGCCAGCTCCTCCGGGGTCCATGAGCGGACCCGGTAGAAGTGTTCTTCCGAGTGCTGCCCGGCATGCTCTGCCAGACGCTGGATCAGACCCTCCAGGTCGACCTGCAGCGTCCGATAGACCTCGATCAGATCCTCATTGAGGTCGGCAAGGCGGACCCGATGCCCGGCGGTGGAGGGCAACAGGTGGAAGAACACGGCTGCGCCACCCACAAAAGGCTCGAAGTAGGCGGCAAAGCGGCGGGGGAACCAGTGGTCATACTGGGCCAGCAACTGGCTCTTGCCGCCGGCCCATTTCAACACGGGCCCGGGGGCGGAGGTCCTCCTGCTGACCCGGGTGGAGGTCCTGGGCACGGGAATGCCCGGCTTTCGCGGCCTCCCGGCGGCCTCCTGCCAACCTTTCCAGGGAATGCAGCCCCGGGAACGAAGGAAATGGCGTCAGGGGTGCTCCGCTCCCCATGGAGGCCATTCTTGAAGATCGAGTTCGACTGGTGCGACGAGTACCTGGAGTATCGCCGCGAGCGGGCAACCGGCGAGGTCCCCGCCGACCTGGGGCCGCGCCTGGAGGGGCTCGTGCGGGAGTACCGCAACCATGTGGACCACGGGCGCTTCGTGGAAGCCCGGCAACTGGTTCGCTGGCTGGAGCCCCGCGCCAGCTTCATCCTGTGTGACCCCCAGGACGGCACCCGCTATGAGTGCCTCCAGACCCCTGACGGGAACGAGATCCGGGTCGTCTCGGCCTATGCCCCTGAAGAGGTCGACCTGGAGATCCGCCAGATGCCGGAGGCCGGCGACGACGTGGTGGCCCTGGCGTTTCCTCCCGCAAATCCGAAGGCGACCCAGACTCCGGAGCCCCTCCAGGAGTGAAACGGGGGACTCCCATACTGGCCGCCCTGGCGCTCCTGCTCCTGGTGGGCGGCTGCACCGGACGCCCACAAGTTGCGGCGCCGGCCCGACCAGACCAGGCGCGGCGCCTGCTCTGCCTGGCACCGAACCTGACCGAGACCGTCTTCGCTCTGGGACTCGGAGACCGGGTGGTGGCGGTGACCGACAACGACCACCATCCCCCCCAGGTCGAGAGCCTGCCCCGGGTCGGCGGGATGCAACCGGACTACGAGCGGATCCTGGCCCTCCACCCGGACCTGGTCCTGCTGGACGCCAACCTGCAGGGCCAGGAGATCCGTGCCCGGCTGGAGGGGCTGGGTCTGCCGGTCCTGGCGTTGAAGACCAGGACCCTGGAAGACCTCCAGGACAACCTTCCCCTCCTGGGCCGGGCCCTGGGTGCCGAGAGCCAGGCTGCTGAAGCCCTGGCAGCCTTCCAGGCCGGGCTGCAGGAGGTGGAGCGGGCCGCCCGCAGCCTGCCCCACGCTCCGCGGGTCTTCGTGGAGATCTGGGCAGAGCCCCTGATGACGGCCGGGAGCACCAGCCTGGTCCACGAGATGATCGAGCGCTCGGGCGGGAACAACGTCTACGGGGACCTCTCCGAGACCTACCCCACAATCTCATTGGAAGACCTGGTCCGCCGGGATCCTGAAATCCTCCTGCTGACCACCCTCGAGCCGGCGGAGCTTCCACATCGGGCGGGGTGGCAGCGGCTGACGGCCGTGCGGGAAGGTCGGGTCTGCAAACTGCATCCGGATCTGGTGGTCCGACCGACCCTGCGCAGCCTGGAGGGGTTGCAGAACCTGGTCCAGGTTTTTGGAGAAGCTGGCCGATGAGACGAGCCTCCCTGGCCGTTCGCCTGACCCTGGCCTGCACCGGGGGCGTGGCCCTGCTGACGGTGGCCGCCCTGGTCGGGATGCTGGTGGGCTCGGTCCCCATCACCCCGGGCGATCTCTGGCTGGCTTGGAGCGACCCGGACCGCCTGGACCCGGCCACGGCCACCATCCTGCTGGACCTGAGGCTCCCCCGCGTCCTGCTGGGGATCCTGGTCGGTGCCTCCCTGGCGCTGGCGGGCAGCGGCTTCCAGGGGATCCTGCGCAATCCCCTGGCGGGCCCCTACATCGTCGGCACCTCCGCCGGCGCGGCCCTGGGCGCGTCCCTGGCCATCGTCCTGCACCTCCCCTCCCCTCTGCCCTGGCTGTCGCCCGTTCCCGCCCTGGCCTTCCTGGGAGCCCTGGGAGCCATGATGGCCGTCTATCGGCTGGCCCGGATCGGCAACACCCTGCCGGTGGAGACCTTCCTGCTGGCGGGCGTCGTGGTGGGCTCGTTCGCTGGCGCCATGGTCAGCTTCCTGATGACCTTGGCGCATGAGGACCTGCCGCGGGTCGTCTTCTGGTTGATGGGCTCGCTGGGACAGGCCGACGCCTCGCGGGTGGCCCTGGTCGCCCCCTACCTGCTGATCGGTGGGGTGGCCCTGTACCTGCTGTCTCCGGCCCTGAACCTGGCCAGCATGGGGGACGAGGCGGCCTGGAGCCTGGGCGTGGACGTCGAGCGCCTGAAGATCCGGGTGATCCTGGCGGGCTCGCTGGTCACGGCGGCGGCCGTCTCCGCTTCGGGCCTGATCGGCTTCTTGGGCCTGCTCGTCCCGCACCTGACCCGGATGCTGGTGGGACCCGACCACCGGGTCCTGATGCCGGCCTCGGCCCTGGGGGGCGCGGCCTTCCTGGTCCTGGCCGACACGGTGGCCCGAACCGTGGGGGCTCCGCAGGAAATCCCCGTCGGGGTGGTCACGGCCATGGTGGGAGCCCCCTTCTTCTTCTGGCTGCTGCATCACAGGAAGGGCTTGTCGTGACGCCTCCCCGCCTGCAGGCCCAGGGCCTGGCTTTCTCCTACACTCCCGACTCTCCCCAGGTCCTGGACCCCTTGGATCTGGACCTGCAACCGGGAAGCTTCGTCGGCCTTCTGGGTCCGAACGGTTCGGGGAAGTCCACGCTGCTCAAGCTGCTGGCCGGGGTGCTGCGTCCCGTCCAGGGGCGCGTGCACCTGGGAGGAGAGGACATGTCCCGGATCCCCCGGGGACGCCTGGCCTCGACCCTGGCCTTCGTGCCTCAGGACGTGCAGGTCTGGTTGCCCTTCACCTGCCGCGAAGTGGTGGCCATGGGCCGCTACGTCCACCGCTCCGGCCTGGGCCTGCTGGATTCAGGGCACGACGAGGTGGTGCGCCGCTGCATGGCCGACACGGGCGTGGCCGACCTGGCCGAGCGCCGGATCACCGAGGTCTCAGGAGGTGAGGCCCAGCGCGTGCGAATCGCCCAGGCCCTGGCCCAGGAGGCCGGAATCCTGGTCCTGGACGAGCCGACCTCCCATCTGGACATCAGCTTCCAGGTGGAGGTCATGGACCTGCTGTCCCGGCTGAACCGAACCCGCGGCCTGACGATCCTGGCGGCCCTGCACGACCTGAACCTGGCTTCGCTCTACTGCGACCGCCTGATTGCCCTGCGCCAGGGCCACGTTCTGCGGGATGGCCCCCCTGCCGAGGTTCTCGAACCGACCCTGCTCCAAGACCTCTTCGGAGTGCAGGTGGAGGTGCAGAGCGGTCCGGGCCGACGCCCCCGGATCTTCCTGGTGCCGACGGAAGACCGGAAGGCCTGAAGAGGGTCAGACCAGGCGCAGGTCGTGCCCCATCTTCTCGCGCTTGGTCCGCAGATAGGCCTGACTCGCCGGNNGTCGGCGGAACCTCCAGGGGACGCCGGGAAACCTCCAGGCCACAGGACTCCAGGGCCCGGACTTTGGCCGGGTTGTTGGTCAGAAGCTCGACCCGGCGAACGCCGAGGTCCTCCAGGATGGCCGCCGCCAACCGGTAGTCCCGCAGGTCCATCCCGAACCCCAGGGCCAGGTTGGCCTCCACGGTGTCCCGCCCCAACTCCTGCAACCGGTAGGCCCGCGTCTTGTTGAGAAGGCCAATCCCACGCCCCTCCTGCCGCAGGTACAGCAGCACGCCCCGGCCGCTGCGCCCCACCTCCGCCAGGGCCCGATCCAGTTGCGCCCCGCAGTCGCAGCGCTGGGACCCGAAGACGTCCCCCGTCAGGCACTCGGAATGCAGGCGCACCAGGACGGACGCGTCGCCCTCCAGCGAGCCGCAGACCAGGGCCACCTGTTCGCGGGAATCCTGCTCACCCAGGAAGACCAGCATCCGGAAATCCCCGGCCGCCGTCGGCAACCAGGCCTCCGCCCCTCGGAAGACGCGCAGCTTCTGAGAGGGCGGCTTCATCGGAGCACATCGCTCCAGTCCCAGAGGAATCCCTCGCAGACCAGGTCCGGCCCCAGGCCCTCCCAGGCCAGGTGGCGGACCTGCCAGGCCTGATCCATGCGGGCCACTCCGGGGCCCTCCACGGGGGTTGGAGCCTGGCTGCCCCCGACCATCAGGGGCGCCACGAAGCCCAGGACCCGGTGGACCACCCCCGAGGCCAGGGCGGAGGCGTGCACCCGGCCGCCACCTTCCAGCAGCACGCTGTCCAGCCCCCGACCGGCCAGAGTCTCCATCAAGGCGGCGAGATCCACCCGGCCCCGCCCGGGAAGGCGCAGGATCTCCGCCCCCGCCCGCTCCAGGAGGCCGGCCCGCTCGGAGTTGGCGTCCTCGCTGCAGGCCACCAGGGCTCGTCCTCCCCGTAAGAGCCGGGAGTCGACGGGCGTCCGCAGGGTGCTGTCCAGCACCACGGGAACGGGGTCCCGGCCGCCTTCCATTCGACAGTCCAGACGCGGGTCGTCAGCCAGCACCGTGCCCACTCCCACCAGGATCGCCCGATGTGCGGCGCGCTCGAACTGAGCGCGCGCCCGACTGGCCGGACTGGAAATCCAGCGGGCGTGGCCGGTGGACGTGGCGATCTTTCCATCCAGGGTCATGGCGAACTTCATCGTGACGAAGGGCCCGCCTCGACGAACCCGGTGCAGGAAGCGGCAGTTCTGACGGGCACAACGCTCCTGGAAGGCGCGCGGCGCCCGATCGACCTCGACCCCCGCCTGGCGCAACTGGCGCACCCCTTCCCCGCAGACCTGGGGGAACGGGTCCTCCAGACCCACCACCACCCGGGCGATCCCGGCCTGGAGCAAGGCCCCGACGCAGGGCGGGGTGCGACCGAAGTGGGCGCACGGCTCCAGGGTCACGTAGGCCGTCCCCCCCCGCGCCGCCTCCCCGGCCACCCGCAAGGCCTGGATCTCGGCGTGAGGTGAACCGGCCATCTCATGGAATCCCTCGCCCACCACCTGCCCACCGGAGGTCAGGACGCACCCGACCATCGGGTTGGGCTCGCAGGTCAACCGACCTCGCTCGGCCAGCTCCAGCGCCCTCTCCAGGTGGGGCTGGTCGACTTCAGTCCGCCACACGGCCCAGCTCGAGCCTCCCCGACCGGTCCGCCGGGGACATGGTGCGCGCCGGCCCTTGAGGGCGGTCGCCCCAGGCCAGGACCTCGAGATGCAGCGGCCCCGGGGCGCACTCCAAGGGAATCCTCCAACAGACGTCCTTGACGCCGGCCCGAGTCTCGCGCCGCTCCAGGGGCAGTTCGAACTCCGCTCCCGTCGCGTCGTGGAAGACCACGCTCAACCAGTTCAAGGTGCCGTCTCGATCCTCGTCCAGACCGCCCGTGACCAGGACCCGCACGCGCAGCAGGCCGCCGTGGGTGAAGGTGTCGGGGCGCTCGGCCTGCAGCCCCTCCGGCAGCCACCAGAGGACCGTCTGGGCGCGTTCCTGGCCGCCGGACGCATAGGACCACACCCGGATGTCGACCAGACGCGGCGGCGCCAGGGCCGGGGCGGCAGAAAGGGAAGCGGCTCCGAACAAGAGCAGGGCGGCGACGAGTACGGGGGCCAGGCGGGTCATGGTCCCCCATTATACCCGCTCGGAGCGGCCCTGTCGCGCCCGGGCCAAGCCCCCTGAATCCGTCGCCTGCCGTGGCATTCGGCCGCCGACCCCGGAAGGTCGGGCAGGCCCACCGGCGCGTCGAGCGAAGGCCTCGCCGTGACAGCGGCGGCGACGACTGGAATCCTGGAACGGGCCCTGGGCGGAGAGGCCCTCTCGATCAAGGACGCAATCCGGCTGATGACCGGCCCCGCGGAAGAGCTGCCCGCCCTGCTGGAAGCCGCCGGAGAGATGCGCGACCAGGGGCACGGTCGGCGGGTGAGCTTCTCGCGGAACGTCTTCCTGCCCCTGACCAACCTGTGCCGCAACCGCTGCGCGTATTGCAGCTTTCGCCGGGAACCCGACCAGCCGGGCCAGCACACCATGACCTTCGAGGAGGTCCGCCGGGAGTGCCGCCGGGCCTTCCAGGCGGGCTGCACCGAGGCGCTCTTCTGCCTGGGGGACCGTCCCGAGGCGTCCTGGCCATCCCACCGAAAGACCCTGCGCCGTCTGGGGGTGGACTCCACGGCCGAACAGGTGGCCGTGGCCTGCCGGATTGCCTTGGCAGAGGGCCTGCTTCCCCACACCAACGCAGGCGCCCTGACCCTGGAGGAGCTGGCCGGGTTGAAGCCCAGCAACGCCTCGATGGGCCTGATGCTGGAGAGCGCTTCGCCCCAGGCCGTCCACGCGGGGTGCCCCGACAAATCCCCCCAGATCCGCCTGCAGGTCCTGCGCCACGCCGGCGAGCTGCGCATTCCCTTCACCAGCGGACTCCTGGTCGGCATCGGAGAGACGCCCCGCCAACGGGTTGAAGCGCTGGATGTCCTGCGGGAGATCTCCAAGGAATTCGGTCACCTCCAGGAGGTGATCATCCAGAACTTCCGCCGCAGCCAGGACCTCCCATGGGGCCCGTGGGCCGAGCCTGCTCTGGAAGAGATGGCCCGCACCGTGGCCGTGGCCCGGCTGATGCTGGGTCCCGACTTCAACCTTCAGGCCCCTCCGAATCTGAATCCGCAGGGGCTGAACCTCCTGCTCCGGGCCGGGGTCAACGACTGGGGGGGGCTCTCCCCTCTGACTCCGGACCACATCAACCCCCAGGCACCCTGGCCCCGGGTCGAGGAACTGGCCCGGACCTGCGACCAGGAAGGCTTCCGGCTGGTCGAGCGCCTGGCCGTCTACCCCGAGTTCCTGTCCCGTCCTGGCTTCTTGACACCCACCATCCGTCGACGCGCCCTGGAGATGTCCGTGGAACTGGAAGTCTCGCAATGAAAGCCGTGAGCCCCGCAGTCCGTCGGGCCCTGGACCGGGCCCTGGAGGGCCATCCGAGCACCCTGGAGGAGGTCACCCTGCTGGCCTCGGTCCGAGGCGCCGAGTTGACGGCGCTGACCCGCGCGGCGGACCAATTGCGCCGTCTCCAGGTGGGCGAGCGGGTCACCTGGGTGGCCAACCTGAACCTGAACTACACCAACATCTGCACGGCCCGCTGCGGATTCTGCGCCTTTTCGCGGCCTCCGGGAGCCCCGGACGCCTGGCGGCTCTCGCTGGAGGAGATGCAGTCTCGGGTCGATCAGGCTGCCGCCCTGGGGGTGAGCGAGGTCTGCGTGCAGGCCGGGTTGGCTCCCGACCTGGATGGGGAGGACTACGTGCGTCTGACCCGCGCTCTCAAAGAGCGCCACCCCCGAATCCACCTGCATGCCTTCTCGCCCCAGGAGATCCAGCACGGGGCCCGAGCCAGCGGACGGACCGTGGAGGACCTGCTGCGCGCCCTGAGGGACGCGGGGCTGGGCAGCCTGCCGGGGACCTCGGCGGAGATCCTGGACCAGGGCCTCCGGGACCGGATCTCACCCCGCCGGATCCGGGTGGAGGAGTGGGTCGAGGTGATCACCACGGCGCACCGCCTGGGCCTCTCCACGACTGCGACGATCATGTACGGTTTCCTGGAAGAGCCGCACCACCTGGCCCGCCACCTGCTGAGGCTCCGAACCATCCAGGAAGAAACCGGCGGCTTCACCGAGTTCGTGCCGTTGAGCTTCGTCCACCGCCAGGCCCCGGCCTGGCTGGACTCGACGATTCCCGGACTGCGGGCCGGGGCCACCGGGTGCGAGGTGCTGGTCACCCACGCCCTGGCACGGGTGGTCCTGGGTCAAACCTTCCGCAACATCCAGGCATCCTGGGTCAAGGAGGGTCCCCGGCTGGCCCAGATCCTGCTGGACTGCGGCGCCAACGACCTGGGCGGAACCCTGCTGAACGAAAGCATCTCGACGGCCGCCGGCTCCGAGCACGGCGGCTTCCTGTCTCCGGGCGAGCTCAACCGGTTGATCCTGGATTCGGGAAGGCTGCCCGCCCGGCGCGACACCCGGTATCGGCTCCTGGACCGGCCCGCGGGCACAGCCGACCCGCTGGACTCCCATTCCTGGGAGGCCCCGGGCAGGGAGGCCGGAGTCCGGACGGCGAAGGGTCCCGGCCAGACCCCTCCGAATCAACCGGGACCCCCATGAGGAGCAGGCGGCCAATGCTCGAACTGAAGACCATCCTGGTGCCCACAGACTTCTCGGATTTTTCCCTTCAGGCCATCCCCGTGGCCTGGGAGCTGGCTCGCGAACACGGGGCCGAGATCGTCCTGGGCCACGCCTGTCCCTACGACTGCGACCTGGACGTGGCCCGACGCAAGCTGGAGGAGATCGGCCGACGTCTGGCTCCCCTGCCCTATCGCACCCGGATCGCGGTGGCCTCCCCCGTGGAGTTCCTCTATGACCTGGCAGCCAGCCTGGATCGGGCCCTGATGATCGTGACCACCCACGCCTGGCGCGGCACCGATCGCCAGCTTCTGGGCAGCGTGACCGAACGGGTCATCAGCCGGATTCCGTGCGCCATCCTGACGATCAAGAGTCAGCGGACGATGGTCCGGGAGCTCGAGAAGCCTCCCGAGCCTCTCCCCGACCTGGCCGAGGTCCGAGGCCCGGAGCTGCGCCAGGTCCCCAAGAGCCCCGACGACTTCTTCTTCGAGAAGCTGGATCGCAAACTGGTGGCCACCTCCCGCGCCGCCGCCCTGAAGAAGCAGGAGGCCCGGCACGGGCGGCAGACCCACATCGTCGAGCTGCGCTCGCTGCTGGTTCCCGTGGACTTCTCGCGCCGCGCGGAGGAGGCTGTGGTGGTGGGCGTGGCGCTGGCTCGCCACTATGGGGCCAGGCTGGTCCTGCTGCACGTCCTGGAGGAGCACTCGGGCGGGAGCGGACGCCCTCAGCGGGAGGCCCGACGCCTGGAAGTGGCCCGGGCCCAGCTCGAGGCCCTGCGCGACCGCATGGTTCCCGTTCCCTGTGAGTGCCTGGTGGACGGAGGTTCGGCTGCTGCGGTCATCGTCGACCAGGCCGAACGGCAGGACGTCGACCTGGTCGTCATGGGCAGTCGGGGCCGCCGCACGGTGGTGGGAATCCCCCTGGGCAGCACGGCCCGGGTGGTGGTGCGCCGGGCGGACCGCCCGGTCCTGATCCTCAAAGGCCCCAAGGCCACCGAACTGGTCCGCACGCCCCCCACGTCGTCCTGAGGGCCCCGCCTCAGGGGACGGGCGTGAACCACGGGGCCGGTCGACTCGGTGCCTGGGAGGGGTTGAAGGGGATCTGGGGAGCCAGTTCCCGGGCCACCTGAATCCGTTCGGAGGTCAACGGGTGGGATCCCAGAAGCGAGTTGAGGAACCCGGGGACCTCCCGCCCGCCGTCGTGGCTCTTCAGCGTCTCCAGGGCCGCCACGGCGCCCTGAGGATCGAACCCTGCCAGCCCCATCAGCCTCATCCCCTCGCGATCGGCCTCCCGCTCGGCCTCCTGGCTGTAGCGGCTGCTGACGATGGCGTTGGCGACCTGGACGGTGTTGATGGTCCCCCGATTGTTCTTCCCACCCCCCAGGATCGAAATCAGGGCCCCGACCCCGACCTGGGTGTAGATCTGCGCTTCCATCTGCTGGACCGAGTGGCGCTTCTCGACATGGGCCACCTCGTGGCCCAGGACGAAGGCCAGTTGCCCGTCGGGCATCGCCTCCATCAAGCCTCGGGTGGCGTAGATGAACCCTCCCGGGAAGGCCAGGGCGTTGAGGTCGCGCACGTCGATCACCTTGAACTGATAGGGGATTCCCCTCGAACCCTGGCGGGCCAGGGCCTGCCCGATGCGGGTGATGCGCTCCTGGACGGGCAGGTCGGCCACCACCCGGTAGCGCTGCTCCAACTGGCGCGACCCTTCCCGGCCGATCTGGATCTCCTGGTCCTGGGAGATCAGGCTGGCCAGGGCCGGCACGCTGAACGCCAGAAACCACAGCAGCATCAGCAGGGCAGGTCGACGGAATCGCAGGGGCATCTTGGCGGTCCTCCAGGGCCGGGTCACTCCTCGGCCGTCGCTTCTTCAGACTTCGTCATGGGCGTGGAGGTTTCCCCGGACGACGCGGCCAGGCGCACCCCGACCAGACGCTTCCACGCCTCCCCTACAAGGAGGATGGTGGAGGCCAGAGCGGTCAGCACGACCAGCTCGACCGGCGTCAAGGGGACCAGGGAGAAGAGCCTCCGCAAGGGCTCCCAACCCAGAAGCATCATGGTCAGTGCCCACGAGACCAGGCAGGCAGCCGGCACGTACCGATCCCTCCAGGCCTCGCGGCAGAAAAGCGGTCCGGGAAGGGGCTGGAAGTTCATGGCGTTGAAGAGGCGGGATGTGACCACGACGTAGAAGGCTGCGCTGCGGGCCCGGTCGGGGTCCGCCCAGGTGCCCGCACCGGACAGGTCCCAGGAACCGGGCAAGGTCACGACCCCCCCGGAGTACAGGCCGTCCAGGACCACCAGCAGCAAGATTGCCACCCAGCCCCCCGTCACCCCGAGGAAACGCCACAGGTCGGGTGAGAGGATGGGCGAGTCGGGCCGGCGGGGTGGCTCCTCCAGCATCCCCGGGCGGGTTCCGCTCAACGAGAAGGCCACGGCCGGAGCCCCGTCGGTGACCAGGTTCATCCACAGGATCTGGCCCGCGGTCAGGGGGAGCAGAATCCCCCGGTGATCCATCAGGCTGTAGATCCCGGCCATGATCGTCCCGGCGAACATGGCCAGCACGACCCCGAGATTCCCGCTGAAGAGGAAGGCGATGAACTTCTGGACGTTGGTGAAGACCCCCCGTCCCCCCTCGATGGCCGTCACGATGGTGGCGAAGTCGTCATCCAGCAGGACCACCTCGCTGGCCTCGATGGCCACGGCCGTGCCCGAGCCCATGGCCATCCCCACGTGAACCTTCTTCAATGCCGGGGCGTCATTCACCCCGTCGCCGGTCATGGCCACCACCTCGCCCCGATGCAGCAGCCGCTCGACGAGGCGCAGCTTGGCTTGAGGCGAGACCCTGGCGAAGACCCGACAGGAAAGGAGCGCCAGGTCGAGCTCCTCGTCCGGCATCCGGGCGATCTCCGCCCCCGTCAGGACCTGGGGGCCGGAGGCATTGGAATCCTGCTCGGAGAGGCCCACCGAGCGGGCGATGGTCAGGGCCGTGTGGGGGTGGTCACCGGTCAGCATCAAGACCCGAATCCCCGCGTCCCGACAACGCCTCATGGCAGCGGGCACGGCCTCGCGGGCGGGGTCGTGCATGGCCGCCATGCCCAGGAAGACCAGGTCCTGCTCGAGGTCCTCGGCAACCGGGTTCTCCCCCTCCCCGACCTGCACCTGGCGGAAGGCCAGGGCCAGGGTGCGCAGGCCCTGATCGGCCAGGCAGGTCTCCGCCTCCAGCAGGGCCTCCCGCTCGGAGGGAGGCAACGGGACGGCACGAGCACCCTTCCAGATGGCGGTCGATCGAGCCAGGACCTGCTCCGGGCTGCCTTTCAGGTACAGGCAGGGCCCCGAGGGGCCCTGCCTCAGCGAGGACATCCGAGCCCGCTCGGAGCTGAAGGGCGCCAGGGCCAGCTCCGGCTGATCCAGACGCAGGGCACGCCAATCCAGTCCCGCCTTGTCGGCCAGCACCAGCAGGGCGGCCTCGGTCGGGTCCCCGAGGGCCCGGCGGGGTTGCCCCGGGGTCTCCTGCAGATCCGCGGTGCTGGCCAGGCAGCCCGCCGCCAGGAGGGCCTTCCAGCCCCCCTCCAGGCCGGGTGCTCCCGGGATTTCTCCGGCCGCCTCCCAGCCCCGGCCCGTCACCTCCCATTCCTGGCCATCGAACCACACGCGCTGGACCGTCATCTGGTTGTGGGTCAGGGTGCCCGTCTTGTCGGTCACGATGGTGGTCACCGACCCCAGGGTCTCGACCGCCGCCATCCGCCGGACCACGGCCCGGCGCCGTGCCAGGCGTCGGGCCCCCACCGACAGCGAGATGGTCAGCACCGCAGGAAGCCCCTCAGGAACGGCCGCCACGGCCAGGGCCACGGCAAACATCAGGACCCGCAGCAGGACGCCCATGCTCATGCGCCCCTCGACGGCCAGCAGGGTCAAACCGATCAGGACGCTCAGGATCAAGACTCCCAGCCCGATCTGCCGGCCCAGGTATTCCAGGCGCTGCTGAAGGGGAGTGGGAGGCGGGGTGGTGCTGGCCAGACTGGTCGCGATGCCGCCCAGTTCGGTCGCGCTTCCGGTGCCCACGACCACACCCCGGCCTTGCCCTGCCGTCAAGGTGCTGCCGGCGAACACGCAACACGTCCGAGAATCCACGGGAGACTCGGCCGGCACCGGCCCGGGGCGCTTGCTGACGGGAACCGATTCTCCGGTCAGCATGCTCTCGTCAGCCCGCAGCCGGCGGGCCGAGAGCAGGACCAGGTCGGCCGGGACCCGATCCCCTTCCTCCAGCAGGACCAGGTCCCCGGGAACCAGCTCCTCGCGCAGCACGCTGGTCTCCTGGCCNNGCCATGCGGCGCAGCTCCTCGATGGTCTTCTCGGCGCGGAACTCCTGGGCGAAGCCCAGTGCCGCGTTGAGCACCACGATGGCGGCGATCACCAGGGTGTCGGCGGGAAGCCCCTCGGCTCCCTCCAGCAACCATGCCCCCAGCGAGATCGCCGCTGCGGCCAGCAGGATGGCCACCATGAGGTCCTGGAACTGGCGGATCAGGATCCGCCAGGGCGACACGGGTTCGGCCGCGGAGAGCTCGTTGGGGCCGAAACGGTCACGGCGGCGCTGCACCTCCTCCAGGTCGAGACCGGCCTCCGGGTCGACCTCCAGAAGGCGGATCAGCTCGTCTGGCGGCAGGGCGTGGGGCGTTGGGGGCAACTGCAAGGACATGCCCGGCCTATTCCCCATCGGATTCCTCGAATCCCTGTCCGTTGGGCCCGACCGCCGGCCCCTGCATCCGCCGCAGATCGTGGCGTTCGGCCGCCGATCCGGGCCAGGCGGGGGATTCGCCTCCCTGGATGGAGTTCAGCATCCCACGAGGCAAAGGAGGCGGGAACTCCCCCGCGAACCTCCGCGCGCCCACGCCCCACGGCGCCGGCAGCCGAGAGCCCGGAGGCCCCTTGAGCCATCGACCTTCCCCCCCCCCTGGACCGAACCTGGTCCAATCCTCACAAGGCACGGCCTTCTGGGTCTTTGCCCTCTTCTTCCTGTCCGGGGCCCTCAGCCTGGTCTACCAGGTCCTCTGGAGCCGGAGCCTGACCCTGATCCTGGGCAACTCCACCTCGGCGGTGGGCCTGGTGGTCGCCGTCTTCATGGGTGGCCTGGCGCTGGGAAGCGGACTGGGCGGGCGCCTGGCCGAGCGACTCCAACCGGCCCGCGCGCTGTTCTGGTATGCCCTGCTGGAGGCCGGGCTGGGCCTGTACGCAGCGCTCACCCCGACGTTCTTCGAGCGGATGCATCACGGCCTGGCCGGCCTGGCTGGCGCGGAAGGGGTTCCCCTGGGATGGAAGGCGGCCATGGTGGTCCCTGTGTTGCTGCCCCCCACCCTCGCGATGGGGGCGACCCTGCCCTTGATGTGCCGCGCGGCCGCCTCCTACCGCAGCCTGGCCTCCTCGTTTCCCCTGCTGTACGGCCTGAACACGGTCGGAGCCATGACCGGGGCCGGACTGGCGGGGTTTTTGGCCCTGCCCACCCTGGGCCTGCAGACCACGCTCTTCCTGGCTGCCGCGGGGAACGTGCTGGTCGGCCTTCTGGGAGCAACCCTCTCGGTGCGCTGGCCCTCAGCCCTGCTCGATGACCCTTCCGGAGAGGGCGACCGGGAGAGCGGAGCGGACGCACGCGCGGCGGACTCCGGCCCCGGCCTGCCCCACCCCTGGTTGCTGGCTGCCGCCGCGCTCTCGGGGATGGCCGCCATGGCCCACGAGATCACCTTCACCCGGGCCCTGGCCCTGGTCCTGGGTTCTTCGGTCTACAGCTTCAGCCTGGTCCTGACCCTCTTCCTGGCTGGGATCGGCCTGGGGAGCCTGCTGGTTCGGCGCCTGCCGGACCGGCTCAGCCCGGCTCTGGCCTTCGCGGTCTGCCAGGGCCTGATGGCCTTGGCGGTCAGTGGACTGCTGCTCTACTTCCCCCTCCTGCCCCGACTGTACCTGGCCGTGTTCCCCTCCGTCCGCGACTCGTTTCCGCTGGTCCTGGCCGCCAGCTTCGGCCTGGCCGGCTCGGCCCTGCTGGCGCCAGCCGTGCTGATGGGCCTGTCGCTGCCGCTGCTGGTCCGCCTGGGAGCCAGCCGCAGCCAACGCCGCTACCAGCGTCTGGGCGAGATCTATGCCGCCAACACGGTGGGCTCGATCGTGGCCTCGGCCGGGACGGGCCTGGCCCTGCTGCCCTGGCTGGGCGTGGAGAACAGCATCCGCCTGGCGATCGGGGTCAACCTCCTGGCTGCCGCAGTGGGCCTGGCGGGTGCCGACGCTCCGATTCGCCGGGCCCTGGCGCTCGCGCTGGCAGTCGTCCTGGGGCTGGCCCTGGCCATCCCTCCGTGGAGGGAGCAGGTCATGGTCAGCGGCCCCGCCATCTACGCCTCGGTCTTGGAGAAGGCGGGTATCGCCGCCCCCGAAGCCCCCGGGGACGTGCTTTTCTATCGGGACGGATCCGACAGCACCGTCAGCGTCCACCGGGCCGGCGAGATCCTCTACCTGCGCGTGAACGGGAAGACGGATGCCTCGACGGTTCGGACGGACATGGCCACCCAGTCCATGCTCGGGCACCTTCCCATGCTGGCCCACCCCCAGGCCCGGAGAGCCCTGGTCATCGGTCTGGGTAGCGGCATCACCGGAGGGGCCTTCACCCTGTATCCCGGCCTGGACCATCTGGACGTGGCCGAGATCGAACCCGCCATGGTCCAGGCGGCCGAGTACTTCGCCCCCTGGAACCGGGAGGTTCTGAAGAACCCCAAGGTTCATCTGCGGCTGAACGATGGGCGCAACGTCCTGATGGAGTCCGCCCCCTACGACGTCCTGAGCATCGAACCATCAAACCCCTGGATCTCGGGAATCGCCTCCCTGTACACCCGGGAGTTCTACGAGGTCTGCCAGGATCGGTTGACTCCGGACGGCATCCTGTGCCAGTGGATCCACCTGCGAGCCCTCCAGGAAGAGGATCTCAAGATGGTGATCGCAACCTTTGCAGAGGTCTTCCCTCGCGGCCAGGTCTGGATGGGTGCCGCCAAGGACCTCCTGCTTCTCGGCTGGAAGGGAGAGGGCCCCGCCTCCCGGCTGCCGCAGCGTCTGGAAAGCGTCTGGCGCCAGATGCCCGAGGTCCGCGCCGACCTGCAGGCGATGGGCGTGGCCACCCCCCTGGCCTTCTATGGACGCTACGTGTGTGACCTGGAGGATCTCCGGTCCTGGCGGGCCGGAGCCCGGCTCAACACCGATGACCTGCCCTTGCTGGAGTACCGCGCTCCCCGAAACCTCTATCGGTCCGAGCAGGACCTGGGGCTTCGCAGGTCCCTCATGCAGTACCGCCGAGGTCTTCTGCCAGCAGGAACCGACCTGCAATCCCACGAGCGGGACCTGGCCCCCCTCATGGCCGAGACGGCCCGGGCCAATCGGGACCCCGAGCTGGAAGCCTGGCTTCTCGAACAAGCTTCGAACCCCTCGAAGTGAAGCGAAGAGCCCCAGGGGGACCCTGGGGCTCTTCGGCCTTCGAGGCGGGCCGGCAGGACGCGGTCTTCTACTTGACCTCGTACTCGGCGTCCACCACTTCTCCCTCGACGGGGCCCTGTTGAGGCTGCGTCCCGGCTCCTTCAGTCGCCGGGCCGGTCCCTCCGGCCTGCCCATAGAGGTGTTCACCGATCCCCTGGGCCGCCTGGGCCAGTTGTTCCATCGCGGACTGCAGCTCGCTGCGGTCCAGGGTCGAGGCCTCCAGAACCTTCTTCACGCGGTCCCGACCGGCTTCAATCCTGGCCTTGAGGTCTGCGGGAACCTTGTCCCCGGCGTCGCGCAGGGCCTTCTCGGTGGTGTAGACCAGACTGTCGGCCTGGTTGCGCAGTTCGATCTCCTCGCGGCGACGCTTGTCTTCGGCAGCGTGGGAGTCGGCGTCGCGGACCATCTTCTCGACCTCGTCCTTGGTCAGGTTGGTCGAGGCCGTGATGGTGATCTTCTGGCTCTTGCCGCTGGCCTTGTCGGTGGCGGCCACGTTCAGGATCCCATTGGAGTCGATCTCGAAGGTGACCTCGATCTGGGGGACCCCACGCGGGGCCGGCGGGATCTCGGTCAGCTTGAACTGCCCCAGGGACTTGTTGTCCCGGGCGAACTCGCGCTCGCCTTGCAGCACGTGGATCTCCACCTGGGTCTGCATGTCCGCGGCGGTGGTGAAGGTCTCGCTCTTCTTGGTCGGAATGGCCGTGTTGCGCTCGATCAGCCGGGTCATCACCCCGCCCAGGGTCTCGACCCCCAGGGACAGCGGCGTGACGTCGACCAGGACCACGTCCTTGACCTCACCGGAAAGCACGGCCCCCTGGATCGCGGCCCCCATGCCCACGCACTCGTCGGGGTTGATGTCCTTGGAGGGCTCCTTGCCGAAGAACTCGCGGACGAAATCGTAGACCTGGGGCATGCGGGTCGAGCCGCCGACCAGCAGGACCCGATCGATCTCGCCCTTGCTCAGCTTGGAGTCTTCCATCGCCCGACGGCAGGGCTGCTTGCAGCGGTCCAACAGGTCGTGGGTCAGCTCTTCGAACCGGGCCCGGGTCAGGGTCACGTCCAGGTGCTTGGGCCCCGAGGCATCCGCGGTGATGAACGGCAGGTTGATGTTGGCCTGGAAGACCTGCGACAGCTCGATCTTGGCCTTCTCGCAGGCGTCCTTGAGGCGCTGGGCGGCCATCTTGTCCTGGCGCAGGTCGATCCCATGCTCGCGCTTGAACTCGTCAGCCACGTAGTCCATGATGCGCCGGTCCCAGTCGTCGCCGCCGAGCCGGGTATCTCCCGCGGTCGCCTTGACCTCGAAGACGCCCTCGCCGATCTCCAGGATCGACACGTCGAAGGTTCCGCCGCCGAGGTCGAAGACGGCAACCGTCAGCGTCTCGTGCTGCTTGTCCAGCCCATAGGCCAGCGCCGCGGCGGTCGGCTCGTTGATGATGCGCTTGACCTCGAAGCCGGCGATGGTGCCCGCGTTCTTGGTCGCCTGGCGCTGGGAGTCGTTGAAGTAGGCGGGAACCGTGATCACCGCCTCCTTGATGTCCTCGCCCAGGTAGGCCTCGGCATCCCGCTTCAACTTCTGCAGGACCATCGCCGAGATCTCTTCTGGAGAGTATGGCTTGCCATCGATGTTCACGCGATGGTCGGTACCCATCTCCCTCTTGATGGAGGTGATGGTTCGATCCGGGTTGCTGACGGCCTGGCGCTTGGCCAGCTCGCCGACAAGCCTCTCTCCGGTCTTCGAGAAGCCGACCACCGACGGGGTGGTGCGACTGCCTTCCGCATTGGCGATGACCGTAGGCTTCCCGCCTTCCATGAGGGCCACCACCGAATTGGTCGTGCCCAGGTCGATGCCGACGATCTTGCCCATACCTGTCGTCTCCTTCTGCCGTGCCGTGGAGGCACGCGATTGATGTCTTCCTCCTGATCCTAGTGGAACGGCATTTGATGGGTGCATGTCCTTCGTTAGAGTATCGTTAGAGGCCCCGCGCGGGCCCAACCCGGGACTCGCAGGCGTCTGCCCTCGAACGGCGAATCCCCTCCCGCATCCGACCGTCGGGAGCCCCGACGCGTCCGACCCCAGACCGACGAGGTAGCGATCGCCATGAAGAAAGCCCTGGCCTGCATCCTGATGCTCGCAGCCCTGCTGGGGGCGACGGCGAGCTCCGCTGGAGCGGATCAGGGCAGGTTGACCCGAACCGAGGTGGCCCGGCTTCTGGGGGACCGGCTCTTTGCCTTGGAGGATGGCAGCATCGCCGTGGAACGCGGACAGGTCTTCCTGATGGCCCGGGATCGCCGAACCCGACAACTGGAGTGGTTCCTCCTGGACCCGAAGGCGCCCCGAATCCTGCGTCAAGGCAAGGTCCCCTTCCAGGTCTACCAGGGAGTCGCTGTCTCGCCCGACGCCCAGACGGCGGTCGTGCAGGCCCGCTTCCCCACCTCGCTGTGGGTCCTCTCCCTGACGGAAGGGCGCTGGGCCTGCGCCCAGACCAACAACAACCCCGGACGCCTGGCCCTGACCTCGCTCTCCAGCCTGGTCTACACCGACTCCGGCCACGCCTGGAGCATGATGGATCGGCACGATGCCCAAGGATACGTGGTCGACTCGGTCCTGGTGCGCTTCGCCACCCGCCCCTTCACCCTGACCAGCCAGATTTCGCTGCGCGACCTGCTGGGAAGAGCCCTCCAGGTGACATCCGCCGTCGGCCAGGACTACCAGATCAACCTGGTGCGCTTCGGCAAGGACGGGAGTTGTCTTTTCGTCCTGCAATCGCCCGCCTCGCGAAGCTCCCGCTACCTTTTGCGCCGCAACCCGGACGGGAACCTGAAGGTGCTGGACAAGAGCGAGTTTGGCATGATCCCCCTGGACTACGACCCTGCCAGCGACCGGATCCTGTATCGGACCGTCCAGGCGGGGGGACCGGTCCTGGCCATGCTCTCCAAGGGGCTCCGCTCCATCGTCTCCAGCCGCCCGTTGGTGGGCGCGGCACTGCTCGACGCCACAAGGATCGCCACGATCGCCGTGGCCGAGAATCAACTCGAGATCTCGGCTGGCGTCCCGGGGACTCCCCTGCGCAAGGTCCAGACCGTCACTGGAACCTATCGGGCGGCCTTCCTGCGCCATGCCCCTCGGCTGGTCTTGTGGAACGCCCGCGAAATCCGCACGGTGGATCTGGGCGAGTGAACGCCTTCTCGGATTTGTAAACGGACCGCGGCAGAATCGACCTTCATTGTTAACATCCGGTCTACCGACGTTCATCCGACCCGGTGGTATGCTGGAACCAAGATCGAGCACCGGCTTCGAATGGAGGGTTTCCTGGGATGAAGAGATTCTTGGGCTGCTTGGCCCTGGCGGGAGCCTTGACGTTCGCATCGGGAACCATCGCCCGGGCCGGAGTGGTCGGGGACGAGTCGGGTGGCAGCCCGACCGATCCGACCAGCACCACCGTCATCCAGACGACGACCAAGAAGCACTTCAGCGACGACGTCCATCGCGTGGTTCGGGGCTACGCCAAGGTCCGTCTGGCTCCCAACTTCCTGGACAACGACTGGGATCGGGGAAGCCTGGCCGGCCTGACGGCCTCGGAGAGAGCCTACCTCAAGACGGTTTCAGGCCTGGACAACGGGTCCTGGTACTATATCGACCTGACCGGTCAGACCGTCCAGACCAACAGCGGCTTCACCAATTCGGACTATGCCCAGACTGGCGAGAAGACCGACCGGGTCACCTCGGTCATCCGCGTCGACGGCGGGACTCTCACGGTCCATCAGGATACCCGCAACATCTACCTGGAGCGGGACGTGTATCAACTGGTGGCCGACGTTTTTGACAACTCCCCCCTGGTCCTGGACCTGAACCGGGATGGGAAGCTGGATGTGGCCCGCAACGAATGGCGCCCACACGCTCCCGAATTCTACGTCGAGTCGGCCCGCTTCTTCGACATCACCGGGGACGGGACTCCCGACTTCACCGAGTGGAAGACCCTGGGAGCGCAGGATGGAATCCTGGTCCGTCCCGAGAACGGGAAGGTCGAGAATGCCCTGCAGCTTTTCGGCACCGCAGGCGGGTACAAGCATGGCTTCGAGAAGCTGAGCCTGGTCCAGGATGCCAACCAGGACGGCTGGATCGAGGGAGCCGAACTGGAAGGCCTGTTCCTCTGGGTCGATGCCAACTCCGATGGGACGATGCAACCCGCCGAGATGCGCACCCTGGGCGAGTATGGAATCGTGCGGATCTCGACCGACCACGACAACTTCGTGGGCCGCTTCATCACCCGCGACGGGGGTGAACAGGTGATGTGGGACTGGTGGCCGGCCACCAAGGAGACCCGGCGCTTCCGGGCTCACTAGACGACCTTCTCCCCTGCCCCGACCGCCGCAGCCCTCCCGCTGCGGCGATTTGTTTTTCGCCCCCGGGGAGGGTCGACGCGACGCGCAGGAGAACCTCCCCCGCCCATGGCCAGGTCGTCCCGCTCCTCCCCGGCTCCCGTCCTTGCAAGTCCCCCCCCCGCGCCCTCGGTGCGCTCTGCCCTGACCGCAGCCCTGGGTTTGGGATTGGGAATCCTCCTGGTCTACGTTCGCACCCTGGCCCCAGATGTGGTGGCCGGAGATGGCGCAGACCTGCAGACCGCCGCAGGCCTTCCGGGTATCGCCCACCCTCCGGGGTACCCCCTCTTCACGATGCTGGGCTGGCTCTTCTCCCGCTTTTCGGACTCGCCGGCGTGGAGCGTGAACCTGCTGACCGCCGTGTGCGGAGCGATGGCCGCCGGGGTCCTCACGTGGCTGGTCGCTGATTTGACCGGCCTGTGGGCAGCCGGCCTGGTGGCCGGTGCCTGCCTGGGTCTGGCTCCGCTGTGCTGGCAGCACGCCGTGGCAGCCGAGGTCTTCACCCTGAACAACCTCCTGGCCGCCGTGTTGTTGGCGTTGGGGCTGCGCTTGTCCAGGCGGCCAGATGCTGCGACCCTGGTCGGCCTGGCGGGGGTCTTGGGCTTGAGCCTCTCCCACCACCACACGGTCGTGCTGATCGTTCCCGGGCTGGCCTGGCTGGCCTGGCCGGCCCGCCACCTGCTCCGCGGTCGAACCCTGGCTCTGGCCGTGGCTGCGCTGGGCACGGGCCTGCTGCCCTACCTCTACCCGCTGATCCGTGCCCAGGACAACCCTGGCCTGAACTGGGACGACCCGCGCAACCTGGGGGCTCTCTGGCACCTCTTCCGCCGGGCCGACTACGGCAGCTTGTCGCTGCTTCCCGAATCGGTCCGCGGACTCTTCCAGGAGGCCTCCCCCCTGGACCAACTGCCCGTCTACCTGCAGACCATGCTGGGGGGAAGTCATCTGGTGGTCGCCGGGCTGATCTTGGCCGGCGCGTGGTGGCTGGCCCGACGCGACCATCGGGCCCTGGGAGCCCTCCTCGGGGTCTGGTTCGTGAGCGGTCCAGCCTTCCTGATGTATGCCCGCTATCCCCTGGAGGACCCGTTCTGGGTCGGCGTCGTCCAGAGGTTCTACCTGCTCCCCCACGTGGCGCTGTCGATCCTGGCGGGATGCAGCGTGGCCTGGGCGGGACGGCGTCGGGCCCTGCCGGTGGGGCTGGCCCTGACGGCACTCGTGGCAGGGCTGGGCTTCGCGCACCTCCCTGAGGTGGACCACTCCCAGGACACGGTGGCCCGGGACTACGTCGAAAACCTGCTCCAGGGAGTTCCCCAGGACGCCCTGCTGCTGACCTCGGGAGACGCCCCGGGGATGCTCCTGGAATACGTCCGGTACGTCGAAGGGCGACGGACCGACCTGGTGATCCTCGATCAGGACAAGCTGGCCTACCCCTGGTATGTCGATTCCAAGCGCCGGGAACACCCCTCGGTGGTGTTCCCCTGGAAGCGCCTGGACGGGGAGACGGCTCTTCTGGCCGACCTGGTGGCCGCCAACTACGGAACCCGTCCCATCCTGCTATGGGACTTCATCGACCCCTCCCTCACGGGTCGCTTCCGTCTCTTGCCGGCAGGGTTGACCCAGCGGGTGGCCGACCCTGGCGAGGACCCGGATCCGGCCAGAATCGCAGACCAGATCGTCGCCCTCTGGGAGTCCTACAACCGTCGAACCCTCCAACGCTCGTGGCCGCCGCGCAGCTTCAACCACCTGCTCACATCCTTCTACGGGTTTCCCTTCTACTCGGTTGGGTTTGAATTCGAACGCAGGGGGCGACTCGACGAGGCCGCCGGATTCTACCGACGCGCCATCGAGGCTGCGGGCAACTACGCGCCTCCCTACCGCCGACTGGGCCTTCTCCTGGCCGGCCAGGGACACACCGCCGAGGCCCGCCGCAGCCTGGAAGGCTACCTGCAGGTCGAACCCCGGGCACGGGACCGCGACCAGGTTCGGCGCGTGTTGCAGGAGCTCGGAGGAGCAATCAGCCGACCCAGGCCATCAGCTTCCAGGCCAGGCTGACGGTCAGCATCAGCACCAGGACCATCCCTGCCAGCAGGAGGCGCACCACGGTTCCCAGCGCCCGGGTCATCTCGATCCGAGCCAGCGCCGCCATGTCTTGGGAAACCTTCTCCAGGCGGGCGGGAAGGTTTCCTTCCTCTTCCCCCTGCGCGATCTCGGACAGGACATCCTCCGGGAAGACCCCGGTCTCGGTCAGGGCCTCCCGAACCGGTCTGCCCTGAGCGGAACCCTCGGCGGCGCAGGCCAGGCGACGCCCCTGCCGGATGCTGCCCGTGCAGCAAGCCGCCAGGCGAAGTGCCAGGTGAACCTGCAGCCCCGCCTCCAGCAAAGGGCCCAGTGAGCGGAGGAAGCGCGCCGCAGCGCGCAGGCGGAGGGCTGGCCCCAGAACCGGGATAGACTCCAGGAACAGTTCCTGCTGGACCCGGAAGAAAGGGACCAGCCCCGTCAAACGCACCAGCATGGCCAGCAATCCCGCCAGGGCCGCGGCCAAGACGACGCTGCCCCCCAGGGCAATCCCGAACTCGCGCAGTCCTTCCGATTGCAGGGCGGGGACCAACAAGAGGATGGTCAGTCCAAAAAGGAGCAGACCTCCCCAGAACAGCCGACGAGCCAAGCTCCGACGCCAGGCCAGGGACTCGGCCAGCGAATCCGCCAGGACCTGCAGCTCGGCCGCCAGGGTCCCGGCTTCCTCACCGGCCCCGACCAGACCGGTCTCGTAATGGTCGAAAGTTCCCGGGAAGCGGGCCAGGGCTTCTCCCAGGTCCCGGCCGGAACGCACCACGAAGGCCAGGTAGGGGGCCAGATGCGGCAGCGCCAAGGCAGCGGCCTCAGCCACGGCCAGCAGGATCGACTCCCCCTTTTCCAGGCGCTTCGAGAGTTCTTCGAAGAAACGGACGCGGGCCGCCAGCGAGCCCCCCCGCAACAGGTCCCGCAAGCGCAAGCACACGGGAACACGCCCCCCGGTGACCCCCACCGGGGCAGGCGCCTCCACCGGAGGCGGCGCGTTCTTCCGTTGTTCCTCTTCCTCGGCCAGCAGGGCCAGAGGAATCCACTGCAGGGTGACCTTGCTGCCGACCTCCAGCTTGTCTCGGGGATCCAGCAGCGTCGTATCGGGGACGACCTGACCGTTGAGCAGGGTGGTGTTGCTCTTGGATAGATGCATCAGCATCGGGACGCCGTCGAACCAGTCCAAGGCTGCATGGTAGCGGGAAACCGAGCGTTCCCCCAACTGGACCTCACATGCCGGCGAACGACCGATCAGGCTTCGCTTGTGGTACAGGGGATAACGGGTTCCCGGCCGGGGCCCCCTGGTCACCTCGAGGTAACCCATCAAGGTGGTCTCGCCCTGGGCGCGGCCCTGGGCCTCGGACGAGACGTAACGCACTTCGACGAGCAGATTGCCCAGTTGGATCCGGGACCCGGGCTCCAGGCGGATGCTGGAAGTGGCCGGTTGACCATCGACCCGAACCGGACTGGTCAGGGAGCGATTGGACAGCTCATAGGCTCCCCCGGGGATCTTCGTCAGGACCGCATGAACGCGCGAGACAGAAGGTTCCTCAAACTCGATGGCACCCTCGACGCCGGCCCCAGGTCGCCCCAGAGTCACGCAAGATCCCTCGAGGGGGATGATCCTGCCCAGGTCCTTCCCCTCGATGACAACCAGTTGATATCCGCCCACGGCATGCAGACAGTTCGGTTCGAGCCCGGGGGGACCTCCCGAAGACGGCCTGCCCCCAACGGAATCCCCCCAGCGAAGGGCGGTTCGGCTTCATTCCGACGTGGTCAGCCGCTGACGGCGCAGCAGTCCCGGGCGACTCCGCAGGCGGTGGGCCCACATCACCGTGCGCACCGCTCCGTCCTGGGTCAGGATCACCGTCGCTCCGCGCAGGCGGTCGGCCAGCCTGGCGCAGGGGGTGCCTCGAAGGCTGCGATCGCGGATCTCGAAGACCACGTCTCCGTGGCAGTCTCGGCGATGGCCGCAGGCCAGGACCAGCTCGATGAGCTCCCGCCCGATTCCCCTCTGTCGGCTTCGAANNACTGGAGTGTCGCGTCATCCTCAACATCCTTCCAGCTCCCTTCCCCGCCATGATGAGGCCGCTCGGTGCCAGGACGTGTCACCGAGCGGGCTGAACGACCTCGCGACCCGGCTCTGCGAGCCGACGGAGGGGGGCCAGAAGCCGGGGCGAATCCTCCCACGTGCCAAACCAACAGGCGGAAACCCTCCTGAGCAGACTTCAGGGCCTCCACCTGGACCCGGATGGCGGGCTGATTCGACTGGTCCTTCTTTCCTTGGCCCTCTTTGCGGCCTTCCTGGTCTTCAGAAACCTCTTGTCCAGGGTCCTGGTCCGGACGGTCGCCGACGGCGATCGACGCTACCTGATCTCCAAAGCCTTCAGTGGCCTGCTGAGCCTGCTCTTCCTGGCGAGCCTGGGATGGATCTGGCTGGCCGGCGGGTATGACATGGCGGCGTTCCTGGGCCTGCTCTCGGCGGGCCTGGCCTTCGTCCTCCGAGAGCCCATCCTGAATGCCGCGGGCTCGCTCTATCTCCTCATCCAAAGGCCGTTCCAGGTGGGCGACCGGATCCAGTTGGATGGCGGCCCGATCGGAGACGTGGTGGACATCCGGCTCTTCGACTTCTCGCTGATGGAGGTCGGCAACTGGGTCGATGCCGACCAGAGCACGGGGCGGGTCCTCCACGTTCCCAATGGGCACCTATTCACCCGTTCCGTCGCCAACTACCACCAGGCCTTCCCCTACATCTGGGACGAGGTGGCCCTGACCGTCAGCTTCGAGAGCGACTGGGAGAAGGCGCGCCAGGTCCTCACCGAAGTCGGGGTGGCCGCCTCTCCGGTGCCGAGCGAAGAGGCGGCCGAGCAGGTCCGGGCGGCCGAAGGCTTCCTGATCCACTATCGGCACTTCACGCCCATCGTCTGGGTATCCCTGGCCGAGAACGGCGTCCGCCTGACGCTGCGCTACCTGTGCCCGCCACGACGGCGTCGCTCGACAGCCTCCGGGATCGTCGAAGAGGTCCTGCGACGCTTCCGGGCCGAACCCGGCATCGACTTCGCCCTGCCGACCCGACGCTTCTTCTATGCTCCCCGGGAAGGCAAGCCCGGACTGCACCCGCCTTCGACCCCTCGCGAGCCTCCACCGGAAGACACCTAGTCCGTCCCAACCGGGCCGGCCGTCCCTGGTCAAAATGTCCTATCACGGATTTTTCAGGCGCTTTCGGCAGACTGTGGTTGTTGAAGCCAAGACTTCAGCAACCCTGGAGATCGAAGAGGAACCACGATGGACATCCGAGTCACCGGTCGGTCGCCCGAACCCTCCCCCACCAAGCCTCCCAGGCCCTCCGCTTCGATGGAAGTCAAGCACGAGATGGAAGGGCTCGCCGACCGCTTCAGCGCCTCGCGTTCCCTGGGCAACTACGCCTCCGGGGCCGTGGTCGGCGCGGCCACCGAGACCACCGCGGCCCTCCTCCAGGCTCCCCGCCTGGCCTGCGAGATCGTCGAGAACCTCTGGCAGGCCGAAACCATCGGTCCCAACCTGAAGATCCTGGGAACCCTGGCGGCGGTTCCGGGCGCCCTCCTGTCGATCCCGGTGGCTGTCCTGTACGGCCTGGGCGCCGGCATCAACGCGGTGCGCCAGGAGCATCGGAGCCAGGAGGCCCCACTGAAGGCCGACGCCAGCAGCGCAGTGGCGCGACGGTTCACCGGCCCGCCCGAGCCCGGTCAGGCCCGCACCATGACCGGTGCGATGGTGAGCTCCCTCGAGGAGTTCGGCTCCCAGAAGCTCTCGGAGGGCGAGAAGCCCCACGACGTGCCCATCCTCAGCCCCGTCTTTGCCGTCGCGGGCGGCGTCCTCTCGGGTGCAGTGTCGGGTGCTGTGGGCCTGGTCTCGGGCCTGGTGGCAGGCGCCATCACCGGAGCCAAGGACGTGGCCTCGGCCTTCACGAACAAGCAGGCGGGTCTGGGCACGCGAATCGGCAAAATCGCCGCCGCTCCCTTGAACCTGGTGGCCGGCCCGGCTCTGGCCTGGAAGGGCCTGAAGCGAGCCGTTCCGCAGGGCCTCCAGGACGGATGGAACCACGGCCCGTTGCGCCCCATCGTCAACAGCACCAAGCTTGCCGTCCACGTGGCCGGCGG
>DCTU01000341.1 GCA_002329445.1 bacterium UBP9_UBA1432 | reverse complement strand
GGGTCCAGCAGGCAGGCCTGCTCGAGGAAGGGGATCGCCTCGTCCAGGCGATCCGAAGCCGCCAGGATCAGGCCCAACTGCCGGTTGGCCTCGAGGTGCTCGGGCTGGTGGGCAATCGCCTGAAGGTACTGGTCGATCGCCGCGTCCAGGCGCCCATGTTCGTGGTAGAGGAAGGCCAGGCGGCAGCGGGTGTTGGCGTCTGCCGGGTCGCGATCCAGGGCCCCGTGCAGGGTCGAGATGACCTGCTCGGGCTGGTCGGTCCTCTGGAAGAAGTCGGCCAGGCCCAGGTAGGGGTCGGCGCTGTCCTCCATCAGCTCGACGGCCCTCTCCAGGCTCTCGCGGGCCCGCCCGAACTCCTCGGTCTCCAGGTAGGCCCGCCCCAGGTACAGGTGGGCCTCTCCCATGTCCTCGTCTCGCGACAGGGCCTGGAGGAACTCGAAGATGGCCTCCTTGTAGCGGCCGTTGCGGTACAGGCTGAGGCCGGACTCCATGTGGGTCCGGGCCTCGCGATCCACGACGAAGTGCGAGGGGGACAGGACCTCTCCGCACTCGGCACAGAGCTTGCGCTCGGAAGGATTCTCGGCCCCGCAGCGGGCGCAGACCGTCCGGGTGGCCTCGGGACGCTCGGCCAGCAGGCGGTTCTGCTGAGCCTCGTCGTCGCGAAGCCGATCCATCAACTGATCGATCCGCCCGGTGACCTGTTCCTGACGCACGTTGGCCATCCAGGAGGTGCTGGCGACGCTGCCGGTCGGGCTCTGGATGTAGGGCTGGTAGGTCGCCGTGGCGCGGCCCGCGGCAGGTTGCGACGCGGGGAACGGCGGAGCTGCCGGGGTCGGCGGCGTCGGCGAGGCCTCGGGTGCGGCCGTGCCCGAGACCGGGTAGCCCAGGGCCTCCGAGACGGGGTCGTGCTCTGCCGGGCGCGGCGGAGTGGGCAGAGAAACCCCCATCGGCGCCTGGGGCAAGGCGGTGCCCAACGGGGGTGCCGCAGGCGAGAAGGGCCGGGGAGGCGGCTTGGGAGGATCCACCGGGACGTCGGCCCGCGTGGCCTCCAAGGGAGCCTTCAATGCTGGACCCGGCGCCGGGAAGACGGGAGCCGGGGGGCGTGGAGGGGGGGCCTTCCAGGCGGCGGGTTCCAGCGTGACCGGCGGCGAGGAGGGAGCCTCGAACGAGGGGGGGCCGGATTCCGGCAACTCGACGCGCAGGCTGGAGCGCTTCAGGAAGTGCTCGAAATCGGCGATGAACTCGGTGAGGTTCTGGTAGCGGTCTTCCGGATCCTTGCGCAAGGAGCGCAGGATGATCATCTCCAGGGAGAGGGGGACCGAGGAGTTGAAGTCGCGCGGTGAGGGCGGTGGGGCCTCGGCCACCTTGCGGAACATCTCCAGAGGGTTGCTGGCGCTGAAGGGCCAGCGGCCCGTCACCATCTCGAAGAGGATGACGCCCAGCGAGTAGATGTCGGTGCGCGGGTCGGTCAGGCGCCCCAGGGCCTGCTCGGGAGAGACGTAGGCGGCGGTCCCCATCACCTGGCCGACCTCGGTCAGCGAGTGGCTTCCTTCGAAGAAGGCCAACCCGAAGTCCATCACCTTCACCTGCCCCGCGGAGGTGACCATGATGTTGTCGGGTTTCAGGTCCCGGTGGATGACCCCGTTGTCGTGAGCGTAGCGGACGGCCTGCAGGACCTGCCAGAAGATCCGGAGCCGTTCTTCAAGAGCCTGCGAGCCGGGTGCCTCTTCGTCCGAGAGGATCTCGCCCAGGGTCTGGCCNNTCGACGAACTCCATCACGATGAAGTGGATCTCGTCCACTTCCCCGATGTCGTGGATCTTGACGATGTAGGGGCTGTCCAGCCGAGCCGCCGTCTTGGCCTCCCGCAGGAAGCGGTCGACCGCCTTCTGGGTCAGCTTCTTGGGNNTCCTCCCCGCGGTAGACCACGCCCATGCCCCCACGACCGAGTTCCTCGATGATCCTGTAGCGACCGATGTGGACGGGAGCCATCCTGCCTCCGCGAGAACCTGGACCGGTTCAGGAATCCCTGGCCAACCATTCCGCTGCCAGGACCAGGGCTTCCTTCCGGGATTGCACCTGACCGTCGGCCACCGCCTCGGCCAGTCGCTCCAGGAGGCGGCCCACCAGGGGACCACGCGGCAGGCCAAAGGCAAGCGCCAGGTCTGCGCCGGTCACAGGACTCTTCGGGCGGGCAACCCGTCCTTCCTGGAAGAAATCGTCCAGCATGCGGCGGATGTGTTCCAGGGCAGCCGGGTCCTCTCCCCTGCCGGCGCCGCCCCCCCAGGCGACCGCGAAGACCAGCACGTCTGNNTGGGAGCCGCCGGTCCGGCCTCCCGGAAAAGACGGCACCACGGTCCAGGCGAAGCCTGGCGCCGGGCCAGGGCCCAAGGTTTCTCGTACAGGGTCAGCACACGGTCCAGGCGGCGGATCTCCCGCTTGGACAGGACCAGGCGCCGTCCGGCGCGTTCGATTCGGCTGGCCTTTCCTTCTGGACGCGTGCCTGAGCTGAGCGGCCCGGGTTCCAGCATGGCGGCCAGCTTGAGAAGCTCCTGGGGCCGGCGACTTGCAGCCAGGGGCTCCTCGAGGTGCGAGCGCAGCGCTCGCGGGCAGCCGGTCAGGCTCTCAAAGCCGGAGGAGTGCAGGGCCTCCAGGGCGGTCAGGGTGGCCCGGGCACGCCTCCCCCGCTCGCCAGGGAGCCCCTCGGCTTCGGGAAGGACCTCCCCCAGCAGACCCGACTCGACGAAGAGGTCCCAGTGGGGCAACAGGCCGGCCTGAAGGCATGCGAAGAACTCGTCCCGGATGCGTTCGGGAGAGACCCGGCGGAGTTGCGCGGCGTGGGCCCGGAGAGCTTCGGGGAGTCCCGGGGCAGGTCTCAGGGGGAGCGAACACAGCATGCGCAGGGCCCGCATGGTGCGCAGCGGATCCTCGGCCAGGCTGGTGGGGCCGGCAGGCCGAAGGATCCGGTTTTCGAGATCGGAGCGGCCACCCGTGGGGTCCAGGAGCCTGCCGGCCTTCACGTCCCAGGCCAAGGCGTTGACGGTGAAGTCGCGATGCCGCAGGTCGTCCTCCAGGCTGGAACCGACCCGGGCAGCCAGATCCAGGTCCCGGCCCTCCTTCAGGACGATCCGGGCGATGCCGCGGCCCCGATCCAGGGGAACGAAGGTTCCTCCCAGTCGGCAGGCCAGGGCGGACGCCAGCTCCATGACCTGACCGGGAGAGGCCGCCTCGACCACCAGGTCCAGATCCTTGCCGGGCACGCCCCTCAGGGCATCGCGAACCGCCCCTCCGACCAGGAAGACCGGCAAGTCCCGAGCCTCGGCCTCGGACACGACCCGATCCAGGATGGGCCGGAAGCCGTCCCAGAGAGGCGGAAGGTCCACCTCGAGCCCCTCCTCGTCCCCTGACCGGGTCAGAATCGTGCCGCGCTGGGTTCAGGACTCGGCTCGGGGCTGGCGTCCTGCGGTGCCGGAATCACCCCATGCTCGGACGGCGTGGGAGACGCCGCAGGCGATGGGGACGCCCCCGCCGGAGAGGGGCTGGTCCCGGGGGTCGGACTCCCAGCAGACGAGGGCGCCGGGCTCCTTTCTCCGCTTGGGCTTGCTTCCCCCGTCGGGCTTCCCTCGGCAGCGGGGGTGACCTGGACGGTGGGGGTCTCCTGCGGAAGGGGCACCTCGGGTCGGTTGGGGAGGGCCTCCGGCGAGGGGGCGAAGAGCTGGCTGGGGCGACGGATGCGCAGGACCTGAATCCGGTGATTTCCGGAATCGGCCACCAGAATCCGGTCTCCGGGCCCTTCGGCGATCTGCTGGGGTTTCTGGAACTGGCCCGGAGCGACCCCGGTCTGTCCCCACTCGGCCTCGAAATCGCCTTGTTGGGTGAACTTCTGAATCCGGTTGTTGCCGGAGTCGACCACCAGGATCGAGCCGTCCGAGGTGACCAGGACATCGGTGGGGTGGCGGAATTCTCCCTCCCCCTTCCCCGGCAGCCCCCACTTCTTCAACAGCTCTCCGTCGGGAGTCAGCTTCAGGATCTGATGGGCCCCCGTGTTGGCCACGTAGAGGTTGCCCAGGCTGTCCACGGCCACCCCCCAGGGCTCGACAAACGGAACCTGGTCCGCCCGGTCCAGGATCTTCAGGACGTTGCCCTGGGAACCGAAAAGCTGCAGCCGGTTGTTCCGAGTGTCGGCCACCCACATCTCGCCCGACTTGTCGAAGGCCATCCCGATCGGCCCGGCAAACTGCCCCGGCTGGGAGCCCAGCGAGCCGAGCTCCCCCAAGAAGCCTCCCCGCGAGTCGAAGTGCTGCAGACGGTCGTTGCCGGTGTCGGCCACCCACAGGGTCCCATCAGGAGCCACCTCGATCCGCAGAGGCTCACGGAACTGACTCCGATCCGCTCCGGGACCGCCCCACACGTCGATCAGCCCGCCTTCCGCGTCGAAACGCTGAATGCGCTGATTGCCGGTGTCCACGGCGTAGGAGTTGCCACTGGGGTCGACGGCCACCCCGGCGGGCTCGGCCAGTTCGCCCGGCAGGTTCCCCCGCGCCGCCGCCCCGACCACTCTCTCGGTGGAGGGGGGCAGTTCGTGCTGGGTCAGGTACAGGACGGCCGCCACCGCGCCCCCCAGCACGCCGACCAGGATCAGGACCCAGACCAGAAGCCTCGTGTTGTGCAAGTCGACTCTCCGCAGCGTCCGGACGGGGGACTGGCCCGATCGGAACGGCTCGTTGTAGGATGAAGGCAGCCAGATGAGTCAGGAGGCGACGCCGCTGGACAGCTTCTCGGACCTGCGTGAGTTCTACAGGCGACTCGACGAGATCCTCCCCGGACCGGATCTCCCTGCCGAGGAGGGATCGAACCATTGTGGGGCCTGCGGCGACTGCTGCCGCTGGTTCTTCTACCTCTCCCGCCACGAATGGGACTATCTGGCCCAGGACCTCGAGACTCGAGGGGAGGAGGACCTGGCCCGGTTCCGCGTGGCCGTGACCCCCGAGCAGGACGAGAGGCTCGGGCTTCCCGAATGGCGCTGTCCCCTGTATGTCCCAGGTCAAGGCTGCGGGGTCTACGACCGGCGCCCCCTGGCGTGTCGCCTGGCCGGGCCCTACCTCCCCATCCTCTCCAGACTGCCCGAGCACTGCATCTTCATCCGGCCGATCCGCTATGCGACGGTGGAGGAGATCCCGCTGTGGGAGGAGTACGTCCGGGTCTTGCGCCGGCACCCCTCCCCGCCCGGCTACCTGGCTCCGGGGCCCTCCTTCGGAAACCGCCTCAGCGACGCACCAGCCCCGCCCGGGAATAGTCCTGGATCCCCAGGCGATCCACCGTCACCCCCTGCAGCTCCTGACGCCAGGCGTTGACTTCCAGGGCCCAGGCCAGGGGAACCGTGGGAGCAGCCTTCCAGAGCTGCTGCTGGATCTCCCCGTAGAGGCGGAGCCGATGCTCCGGTTCTGCGATCGAGCGGGCCATGACCAGCAGGTCCTGGAGCCGGGCGCTGGAGAAACGCGAGACGTTGGTGCCCCCTGGGAACCGGTTCTCGCGGGACCAGGTCGGGTACAGGTCCAGGTCCGGGTCGACCATTCCCTTCTCCTCCAACTGCAGCGCCAGGTCGTAGGCACCGCGGCGAAGGCAGTCCGTGAACTCGGCCGGAGGCAGGGCCCGGGGACGAACGGGCAGCCCGACCTTGGTCAGCCCCTCGGCCACCTTCCGGGCCAGGATTTCGGGATTCGCCAGAACGGGCGACTCCACGGGGTAGAGCAGCCAGACCGGTTCAGAAGAGGGCAGCCGAACCCGCGACAGAAGCCGTCGAGCCCGCTCGGGCCGCCAGGCGTAGCCCCTCTCGGTCTCGTCAAAGGCCCAGCTTCGCGGCGAGAGGACTCCGGTGGCCGGAGCCATGCGCGAACCCGCCAGGCTCCTGGCCAGCGCAGCCCGGGGGAGGGCGTGCTGCAAGGCCAGCCGGGTCCGGATGTCGCTCCAGGGATTGCGTGAACAGTTCATCACCAACGACCAGGAGTTCAGGCCGCCCGCAGGTGCCAGCCCGAAGGTTCCGGCCTTCTTCAGCTCATCGACCGCCAGCAGGTCGACGGCCAGGGCCAGATCTGCATTCCCTCGGACCAGCTCGCGCTGGCGGGCTGAAGCCCGGGGCACCACCGTGAAGACCAGGTGGTCCAGGGCGGGCACTCCTCCCCAATACTGCGGGTTGGCCTCCAGGGTCACCCGCTGGCCGGAACGCCTCTCGAGGAACCGGAAGGGCCCGGTTCCGACCGGACGGACCTCACCCCCCTCCGGGATGACCATGGAGGGGCCCACGATGGCCATCGGGGGGTGGGCCAGGATCTCCAAGAATCCGGGCATGGGCTCGCGCAGCACGATCTGCAACGTGTGGGAGTCCAGCGCCCTCACGTGCCGGAGGACCGGGGTCGCCCCCCCCAGCAGGCAGCGGAAGAAGGTGGTGCGACCCCGCCGGGGACCCGGGTCGGAGAAA
>DCTU01000089.1:919-8908 GCA_002329445.1 bacterium UBP9_UBA1432 | reverse complement strand
GGGTTCGGGCCGCAGGGCTACGGGCCTCAAGGGTTCGGGCCGCAGGGCTTCGGGCCTCAGGGCTTCGGGCCGCAGGGCTATGGGCCGCAGGGCTTCGGGCCTCAGGGCTACGGGCCCCAGGGCTACGGGCCCCAGGGCTACGGGCCTCAAGGGTTCGGGCCGCAGGGCTACGGGTTTGACTCCTGGTTCAACCCAACGGGCTTCCAGATGCCATGGACGGCGATGTGCATGACCCCCTGGCTCATCCCGCCCATGCCGCTGGTCAGCCCGGCCTGGTTCCTCTTCCCGATGGCCAGCCTCTTCTGCATGCCCATGATGCCGATGTGCGGAATCCCCATGATGTGTGGGGTCTGGGGCTGGTAGAACGGGAAGGACCGCTCGTCCCCGGGCGGAAGACGGCCTGATTCCGTTCCGGAGGTCGTTGATGCGCCGGGCCCTGCTTGTCGTCGTCTTCCTGCTTGCGCTCTCCCTGTTGCCGCTGGGCGTGAAAGCGGCCCCTGGAGGGGTCTCGGGGGTCTGGTTGGCCCCAGACTGGATCCTGCCGGGGACGCGCTCCTACACTGAAGACGAGGTGCGCCGGATCGCCCGCCAGACCCTGGAGCGCCTGGCTGCCGAAGGCGTCAACACCGTCTTCCTGGAGACCTGGCTGCGCGGCTACTCGATCGCGCCGGGGATCCAGACCGCGAACTACCGCGCCGCGGTCCAGCCGTTCCGTCCCGGGATCGAGGGCCTGCCGGTCTACCGCCACCTGCGCTGGGACTACCGCGTCCTGGCGGACGAAGTGCAGGATCCCCTGCAGATCTTCATCGACGAGGCCCGCCCCCTGGGGATCGAGATCCACGCCTGGTGCCACGCCTTCTACTGGAAGATGGACAACACGTCGGTGATGCTTCCCTGGCATTCAGGGCAGAGCCTCTGGAACGACCTGCTGGCCACCTGGCTGCGAGGGGAGGCCACGCGCCTGAAGGACTCGCCGGTCGCGGCCCCTGCCACCCGGACGCTTCTGTCCGAGGCTGCGGACCTCTTCGACCGGACCAGCGAGCCCCGGGAGTTGGAGAAGATCCTGGCCCGGCACGGCGTCCCCCATGGAGGGAATCCCCTGGGCGCCCTGGTGCGTCAGGCCCTGCGCGCCGGGGCCCGCGAACCGGGATTCCTCCTGATCTCGTCGGTCGAAGACCCCTTCCCTGCCCCCCGAAACAAGCAACTGCGCCCCGTCTTCCTCAACCCCGAACACCCCGAGGTGGCCCGTCGCCTGGAAGCCGCCCTGCTGAACCTGGCCGCCGGGCACCCGGGGCTGGCCGGCCTGCACCTGGACCATATCCGCTTCCCGGTGGATGGCCAGGGCCTGCCCGAAGACCTGGGGATCCAGAGCGGATCGTACAGCTACTACAACCCGGCCGACCCGGCCCAGATGGAGCGCTACCAGCGCTGCCGGGAGATCCTCGAGCGCCGCCAGGCGGCCCTGACGGCACTGGTCAACCGGATCCGGGAAGGGCTCGATCGGCGGATCGCCCTGTCGGCTGCCGTCCTGCCCCTGTACTACCGGGAGCGGGACAACGGCCGGCGCCGCCTCTCAGGCTACGATTTCGCCTGCCAGGACTGGTATGCCTGGAAGGTGGACTTCGTGGTCCCGATGATGTACGAGTTCAACCCCTTCGTCATCCGCAGCGTCCTGAGGGGATTCACCGAGGACCAGGAGCGCCGGCATGGACGCCAGACCATCGCCGTCTACCCCGGGATCAGCCACCTGCAACTGGCGCGCTCGGGGGCCCTGGCGGTGAGCGACTGGGTGTTCTTTGACCTGACCCTGGCCCGGGACGTGAAGTTCGAAAGACAACCCGTCGAAGACCTGGACTTCGAGCCGGAATAGACCGGCAGGCGGGCCTGGCGCCATCCGCCCCATGACCACGAACAGGTGCAGGGAGGAACTCTCACGGGGACTGCCAAACAGGCGTTCTCCTCAATCAATCCAGAAGCGAGGTGCACCGCGTGGACTCGACCATCTTCCTGTCTGAGGTCGTAGGGACCGCCATCCTGCTGTTGTTCGGAGGCGGAGTGGTCGCCAACGTGGTGCTCAAGGGCGCCAAAGGCCACGGGGGCGGGTTCCTGCTGGTGAACGTGGGCTGGGCCCTGGGGGTCTACTGTGGAGTCCTGACCGCCTACAAGTCGGGGGCCCACCTGAACCCCGCGGTCACCCTGGGCCTGGTCGCCGCGGGCGACCCCGCGGCCAAGGCCCACCTGGCCACCTACCTGGTGGCCCAGTTGCTGGGAGCGATGATCGGTGCCTTGCTGTGCTGGCTCTCCTACAAGGATCATTTCGACGCCGAACCCGACCCGACCTCAAAGCTGGCCGTCTTCTCGACGATCCCCGCCATCCGCAACCCCTGCATGAACCTCGTCACCGAGATCATCGGCACCTTCGTGCTGGTCTTCGTGGTGCTGGCCTTCGGTCGGCACGGCGACGCCAGGGGCCTGGCCGCCCTGGGTGCCCTGCCGGTGGCCCTGCTGGTCCTGGGAATCGGCGCCTCGTTGGGAGGCCCCACGGGATACGCCATCAACCCGGCCCGCGACCTGGGCCCGCGCCTGATGCACGCCATCCTGCCGATCCAGGGCAAGGGCAGCAGCGACTGGGGCTACGCCTGGGTCCCGATCGTCGGCCCGATCCTGGGAGGCGTGCTGGCAGGCCTTCTGGCCGCCCCCCTCTTGCCGATCTGAGCCCCTCTCCCCCCCCCCGTCCGCACTTTCCGCCATGATTTGGTCGCATCTCCGCAGATTCATGGCGGAGACCAGCAGCCGCGGAGCCTGGTCGCGGACACGGAGGAGGACTTGCTGTTCCCCTCCCGCCCGAGCGACAGCTTCCAGGCGACCACCTGCGCGTCGCGGTGATGCCAGGGGCCCAGGCCGGCCCGAACCCGCCGGACCAGCTCCAGGCCTCCCGGCCGGTCGGTGTGCACCACCACCCAGCGATACCCCCAGCGCACCAGGAAATCGGCCGGGGGAGCCGGGCCCGCGGGCCCTTCCCTCACCTGCTCCAGCCAGGCCAGGAAGGGCTCTTCCCGATAGCGGCGGGGATCGGCCAAGAGGCTCTCGGGGGGAGGCCCGTAGTGCGGCCAGGCCTGGGACACCGTCCCCAGCGTCGGGCGGCCGTGGAAGGCCTGCCAGTAGCAGGCCAGGCTGGAGTTCCAGGGATAGGAGAGCTCCACGATCCCTTCCCGGGGCCCCGGGATCTGGTAGAACGGGGCCGCCGCCACGGGGGCGGCCGAGAGGAAGAGCGTCCCGCGCAGGGCCAGCTCCGCCAGCAGCAACCCGGTGAACACCAAGGCGGGTCGGTGAAAGCGCCTCAGCCCCGCCAGGACCAGCGGAGCCAGGGACATGAACACGAACGGGGCCATCCGCCAGGGCCAGAAGAGTCGGCTCCAGGCGGGGACCCACCGGTACAGCCAGGCGTAGGGCAGTTCCAGATCCAGGAAGTCCTCCCCCCAGCGCAGATAGGGCCCCAGCGTCAAGAGCCAGAAGACCGTCGCCGGCAGGAGCCAGCGCCTGGAGGCCTTCGGGGCACCCAGGACGGCCAGGGCCAGCCAGACCAGGCTGAAGCCGTAGGGCTGGCAGGGATCCAGTGGCCACCCGGGCGACAACGACTGCGAGAGGACCAGCGAGGGGCCGATGGGGCCGAGCTGGCCCGGAGGGTAGCGCTCCAGGTCCTGCAAGGCCGGAAAGGGCTGGCCGTACGGCACGGGGCTCTTGGAACCCTCGCCCTGAAGATAGGGGGTCAGGAAGGGCAGGCTGACCGAGGTGGCCATCACCGCCGCCACGGCCAGCCCGGGGAGCAGCCGACGCGAGGGGACCAGGGTCAGCAGGCACCACATGCCCAGCCACAGGCCGTAGTACCAGTAGAAGACCAGGGCCAGGCCGAGCAGGAGACCGAACCACAGCCCCCCACGGGCCGTGGGACGCTCGAGGAGCTTCAGCCAGGCGGCTGCTCCCAGGAAGACGAAGGCCAGGATGGCCTGGGCCATCCGGCACTCCTGGATCTGGATCCAGACGAAGGGCGACAAGGCCAGGCCCGCGGCCGTGACGTAGAGGGCCTGGGAGCGCGCCCCCAGGGCCCGCGCCAGGACCCCCGCGGCCAGGGCATTCCCCACCAGGATCAGGAGGATCTTCAGGTTGTGGGAGACGGGCTCTCCCAGCAGGGCCTGCAAGGGAAAGGACAGGAAGAGCGTGTCGGCCATGTTGCCGAGGTCGAGGTCCCGCGCCAGGCCCACCACGCGCACCAGGAAGTCCAGCAGATCCCCCGCGTCCCGGGCGTGGAACTCCAGGAGGCGGCGGATCCACCAGTGCAGCCAGAACCAGTTCTCGAACTCCCCGCGTCCCTGCCCGGCGAACCCGAAGAACCAGGTCTCCAGGCGAGGCAGGACGGGCAGGACCGGAACCAGCGAAAGGCCCGCCAGGGCCAGGAACCAGGCGCACGGGCTCGAGGCCGGCGGCAACCTGCGGAAAAAGGAACCGGCAGGCCGAGGCGACTCCTCCGCCTCACCCGGGGAGCGAGCCCCTGCCGCAGCGTCCGCCCGGCTCACCCGACCCGAGCCCCGTCTCCAGGACCCGGGCCGGGGCGTCCGGGAGTCCTCAGACTCCAGCCTCCTGGGCGGGACGCGGTGCGAAGAGGCCCGGGCCATCCTTGCGCCGGAAATCCACGCCCGTGCGCTTCTCGGCCCGCTCCAGCATCAGGCGCGACCAGTGGTTGGCCTCCTGCCAGAGTTCGTCCTCGTCCATCCGGGCCAGGCGCCCGCCCTCGACGACCACCTCGCCGTTGACCACCGAGAAATCGACGATGTGGGAGTCCCCGCAGAAGACGACAGCGGCGACCGGGTCGTGCAGGGCCCCGGCGTAGCCCAGGCGCCTCAGCGAGATTCCGACCAGGTCGGCTCCGGCTCCGACCTCCAGGCGCCCCAGGTCCGGGTAGCCCAGGACCCGGGCTCCACCCCGGGTGGCGATGGTCAGGGCCCGCTCGGCGGACATCGAGGCCACCCCCGTGCGGTGGCGGTGGATCAGCATGCAGGTGCGGACCTCGCCCAGCATGTCCGAAGAGTCGTTGCTGGCGCTTCCATCCACGCCCAGGCCCACCGGGACGTCGGCCTCGAACATCTCAGGGATGGGGGCAATCCCCGAGCCCAGGCGCAGGTTGGACACCGGGCAGTGGGCCACCCCGGTCCCGGTCTCGGCGGCCCGGCGGATCTCCTCGGCGTTGAGGAAGACGGCGTGGGCAAACCAGATATCGGAGCCCACCCAGCCGTATTCCTCCATCACCTCGTAGGGCCTCTTGCCATAGACCTTCTCGCAGTAGGCGTCCTCGTCCCGGGTCTCGGCCAGGTGGGTGTGGCAGCGAACGCCGTAGCGGCGGGCCAGGGCCACCGTCTCGCGCATCAGCCCCGGGGTGACCGAGAAGGGAGAGCAGGGCGCCAGGGCGATCTTGACCATCCCCAGGGGGTCCGGATCGTGGAAGGTCTGGATCACCCTCTCCGAGTCGCGCAGGATGGCCTCCTCGCTCTGCACCACGTCATCCGGCGGCAGGCCTCCCTGGGCCTTGCCCCGGGACATCGAGCCCCGGGTGGGATGGAAGCGGATGCCCAGCTTGCGGGCGGCCCGGACCTGCTGGTCGAAGAGGTCGTCGGGACAGTGCTCGGGGAAGAGGTAGAAGTGGTCGGATGTGGTGGTGCAGCCCGTCAGGAGCAGCTCGCCCATCCCCACCATCGTGCTCCAGTACAGCGCTTCCGGGGTCAATTCGCGCCAGATCTCATACAGATGCACCAGCCAGGGGAAGAGCTCCGCCTCCTGGACGATGGGGATGTTGCGGGTCAGGGTCTGGTACATGTGGTGATGGCAGTTCACCATGCCCGGAAGCACCAGCATCCCCGAGGCGTCGATCACCCGGTCGACCGAGCCCGGTTTCAGGTCCTGGCCGATCTCCTCGATCCGGTTCCCCCGGACCAGGATGTCGCAGTTCTCGATGCGGCGTCCGGCGACATCGAACGTCGCCACAAGCGAAGCGTTGCGGATCAGAAGCGTGTTCATGCGGCCAGACTTCTGGGGATTCGGGTCAGAACCTCCAGATTCCACTGTCGCCATCCGCCCGCCGACCGCCCGACGAGCCATGCTCCCCCCGAGTCTGCCAGGAGCCCCTCCAGCGGGTTTCCGGGCGTCCCCGTCGAAGAGATGCAGATGCCAAGAAGGTTGTTGGAACTCGTCCTGGTGGTGGTGGCGGTGGCCCTGCTGGGAGCACTCCTGGCGCACCTCGAGCACCGAGACCACCCGACCACCCCCCTTCCACCTCCGCCACCCATGCCGGTGGGGCCGGCTCCCAAAGGCCCTCCGCCTCCACCGCCGATCCCTCCCCACTATCGCCTGGACACCCCGCGGCGCACCGAGATCCATGCCGGATTGAGGGGCTCTCCCCTGGCGCTGCGCTTCATCGTCCTGGACCTGCGGGGCAAGCCTCTTCCCGGCTCCCGGGTCGAGGTCTGGCACGCCGGTCCGGAGGGCGAGTACAGCCAACCTCCGGAGGATTTCTGCCGAGGCTGGGAAGAGACCGACGCCCGGGGTCAGGTCGAGTTCCGGACGATCCAGGCCGATCCCGGTCTCGACGCGGATCCCCGGCATCTGCACTTCCGGATCAGCAGCCCGGGGGTCGGCGAGCGCTCGGCCCGGCTGGAGCTGCCAGGTCCGGGTCGCGGCCCGTCTGCGCGAGAGGATGGCGTCCTGGTCGCGATGATTGAAGGAACCCAGGTTCCCACCCTGCGCATCCTGACGACCCTGCCCGGTCCCAGACCGCCCGCCGCCACCCCTCCGGCACCGACGCCTCCGCCTGCGCCGACTCCGCCCCCACCTCCGACTCCTCCTCCCCCGGTGGATTAGGACCGGGGTTCCAACCAGTCCTCCACGAGCCTCCAGGTGGTCTGGGGGGCAGAGGACCCCGCCACGATCCCCACGTGTCCTCCGGGAACGACCTGGAAGGTGCGATCCGGGCTGCCCACCAGGTCGACGATTTCGCGAGTGGAGGCCTCGGTGGCGATCGGGTCTCGCTTCCCCGCCAGGGCCAGGAGTGGGCAGCGGACCTCCTCGAGGTGAAGGGTCCGGCCTGCCAGTTCCACCCGCCCCTCCACCAGGGCATTCCCCACGACGAACGTGTCCAGGAACTCCTTCCAGGCGTCCCGTGGTCCCGGGACCAGGTCGTGCAGCCAGTGGTTGAGGGCCTGGCGCCCTTTGCGGTATTCGTGGTCCCAGACCGACAGGAACAGGTCGGAGTAGCGCGTCAGACCGCCCAGGGGATCGGCCACGTCCACCGCCAGGCTGGGCACGAACCCGGGGACATAGCCCAGGCGATCGAGCAGGGCGTGCAGTTGACGCTGGTAGCGGCGGGTGATGAAGCTGATCACCCCCATCTTCTCATAGTCCATCGGGCAGGCCAGCAGGACCAGGTTGGCGACCTGGGATTGCCGCGACGCGGCGCACAGCAGGGCGAAGAGCCCTCCGGTGCAGTAGCCCAGCAAGGTGACTGCCGGCTGGCCGCTGGCCCGGGTCACGGCCTCCAGGGCCCGCGGGAGGAAGGAGAAGACGTAGTCGCTGATCCGCAGGTGGGCATCCGCCTCGTCGGGCACTCCGAAATCCACCACGAAGACGTCGAAGCCCCGCTCAAGAAGGGACTCGGCCAGGCTGTGGCCGGGCCGCAAATCGAAGAGATAGGGTTTGATCATCAAGGCCGGGACGAGCAGGACGGGGGTCCGATGGCGGCGGGTGCTTCCCTGGAAGCGGGAGACCGTCACCAGGTCGAAGCGTTCGACCTGCTCGCGGGGAGTGCGGTCCACCTCGGGTGGAGGCGACTCGGTGAAGAAGCGCATGCCGCGCTCCAACCCCTGCACCAGTCGGTTCAGGTGGCCCCTGAATCCGCCACCTACCGTGGCATTCGGCCGCCGATCCGGGCCCGTCTGCGTCGTC
>DCTU01000089.1:217-870 GCA_002329445.1 bacterium UBP9_UBA1432 | reverse complement strand
CACGCCAGGCGGCGGATTCAGGTGGCCGCGAGCCGCCTCGGACGTAAATGGATTCAGGGGAACCTCCGCCATCAGGGCCTCGGGTTGGGGGACTCTCTTCGAGGTCGGCTCCCTCTTCCCGCTCCTGCCACCAAGAAGACCGGCAGGTCTGCACCCGAATCCGCCACCTGCCGTGGCAGCCGGCCCCGCTCTCTCAAGTTCCTAGGGCCTTGGCCCAACTGCGATCGAGACTCAGGCCCGGTCTTCGATCCAGATTTCGGCCCCGGGCGCGGCCGGCATCCCCTCCAGGCGCCCCTCCCGGACCCTCTGAAGACCTCCTCCCAAGGCGGCCCGGAACAAGGTTCCATCAGGGATGCCACCGTGGCGGACGGGGAGGGCGCGGACCTGGCCAGAGGCCCCCGCGCGGCAGGCCACCACCACGACCCGTTGGCCCGGGCTCTCGCGCAGGAAGGCCAGGGTCCCCCCTTCGGCCAGAAGGACCTGGAGCGCCCCCCGGGTCAAGGCCTGGCTGCCGCGACGCAGCCGACACAGGCGTCGGAAGAACTCCAGGCTCTGAAGGTCCCAGCGGGACGGGTCCCAGGGCATCGGGATACGCCCCTCCGGCTCGCCTCCTCCCCCCAATCCCACCTCGTCCCCGTAGAACAGGCACGGGG
>DCTU01000089.1:0-177 GCA_002329445.1 bacterium UBP9_UBA1432 | reverse complement strand
GTGTCGTGGCTGCCCAGCAGGTTCATGTGCTGGAGGCCGACGCTCTCGGGAACCGCCGATCGAAAGGCCATCCACTGCGCGGCCAGCGAGGCGGTGGGAAGAAGGCTGCGGTCTCCCCAGGGCTTCCCCTCGAAGCCCGCCAGGTCCGAGCCGACCAGCCACTGCCACAAGGGGACC
>DCTU01000163.1:2381-6906 GCA_002329445.1 bacterium UBP9_UBA1432 | reverse complement strand
GCCGCCCTGGTCCGGGAGGTGGCCGGCCCCGCGCAGCGCAACGAATGCGCCCACGTCGGCTTCCAGGTGCTGTTCCAGCCGCCCCGGCCGGAACAGCGCGGACTGCGTCTCCGGCTGCAGAGGATCTGGGCAGGCTATCTGGCCTGAGCCCCTACCAGGGGAAGAGCATCAGGGCCACGGCGCGGGTCCAGTAGGCGATGGCCTGGTCGAGCTTGCCGCGCTGGTAGAACAGGGTTCCCAGGTTGTGGTAGACGTGCCAGAACTTGGGGTTCAACTGCACGACCTTGTCCCACTCCAGGATGGCCAGCTCCACCTTGCCCTGGTCGAGATAGGCCTCGCCCAGGTTGTAGTAGGCCTGCCAGTGCCGGGGGTTGATCCCGGCGACCCTCTGCCATTCGACGATGGCCGCGTCGATCTGGGCTCTCTGATAGTAATAGGTATTTCCCAGGTTCCAGTGGGCCGGCCAGTGCTGGTCCTGGAACTGCACGGTCTTCTGCCATTGATTGATGGCTTCGTCGAACTGGGACAGATAGAAATAGGCGTTGCCCAGATTGTAGTGAGCCTGCCAGAACCCATACTTGGTCTGGGTCGCTTTTTCCCACTCGGGGATGGCCAGCTCGACGTTGCCCTGGTCGTAATGGAGGTTCCCCAGGTTGTACCGGGCCTCGGCGAAGTCAGGATTCACCTCGATGCAGCGCTGCCAGAGCTCGACGGCGGCGTCGACCTCGCCCTGCTCCATGCGCATGCTGCCGATATTGTAGAGGGCGATGGCAAACTGGGGGTCCAGCTCGAGGGCCTTGTTCCAGTAGTCCATGGCCTCTTCCTTGCGGCCCTTGCGATAGTAGGCGTTGCCCAGATTGTACAGGACCTCGGCGAACTGGGGGTTCAGGATCAGCGCCTTCTGCCATTCCTCGATGGCCGAGTCCAGCTTGCCCAGCTTGAAGTACCCGTTGCCCAGGTTGTAGTAGGCCGGGGCGAACTTCGGATTGAGGACGGTGACCTTGCGGTATTCCTCGATGGAACGTTCCAGCTCGCCCTTGCGGTAGTGGGCCGAACCCAGGTTGTAGTGGGCGACGAAATTGTTGGGATTGAGATCCACCGCCTTGCCATACTCGGTGATCGCTTCTCCCAGGCGACCCATGCCGTCCAGGGCGGTCCCCAGGTTGTTGTGGGTCAGGGCGTTGTAGGGGTCGAGGTTGGTGGCCTTGTTCCACTCCATGACCGCCAGGTCGAGTTTCCCCTGCTTGTAGTAGTTGTTGCCCAGGATGTTGTGCAGGGCGGCCTCGGACGGGCTGATCTTGGTGCGGGTCAGGTCTTCGGGGAGGTCCTCGGTCTGCAGGTCCTTCAGGAGATCCGTGACGTTCTGGTAGCGCTCGGAGGGGTCCTTGCGCATGCACTTGAGGATGGCCGCCTCGACGCTTCGCGGAATCGCCATGTTCCGCGAGGTGGGCGGCTCGGGCTCCTGGGTCAGGTGCAACTGGATCACGGCCGGGAGGTTGTCGGCCCGGAAGGGAACCTGCCCGGTCAGCATCTCATACAACAGGACGCCCAGCGAGTAGATGTCGGCTCGACGGTCCACCTTTTCGCCCCGGGCCTGCTCGGGCGAGAAGTAGAAGCAGGAACCGATCACCTCGCCCGGTTGGGTCAGGGTGTGGGACGTCTCGACCCAGGCGATTCCGAAGTCAGCCACCTTGACCTTGCCGTCGTCGGTGATCATGACGTTCCCGGGTTTGACGTCCCGATGGACGATCCCATGCTGGTGGGCGTAATCGAGGGCCTGAGCCACCGCGATGAAGTGCTTCAGGGAATCCTGCAGACTCAGCATCCCGTGTTCGCGAACGTAGCGGTCCAGGGACTGCCCCTGGATGAACTCGAAAACCAGGAAGTAGATGCCCTCGTGCTCGTTGATGTCGAAGATGGCCGTGATGTTGGGGTGATTCAGGCGGGCTGCCGCCTGGGCTTCCCGGATGAAGCGATCCTTGGACTCGGGATTCCCGATCAACTGCTGGGAAAGGATCTTGATCGCCACCGATCGATTCAGCAGGGGGTCGTGGCCCTTGTAGACCACGCCCATGCCACCCCGGCCCAACTCCTCGATGATGTGGTAACGTCCGATGGTCGCGCTGACCATGGTCATCTGCGGTCCTGCTCCTTGTCGTGGTGGCTCTGCAGCCTGAACAACAGGGTTCTACGCTCGCGGCGCAGTCTCCTGGAGCTGCCTGGCGGCCGTTCAGCCACGCACGGCGGGATTGTGGCTGCCCAACCGGGTCCGGGGAGCGCCGGCGCGAAGCCGACGCAGCATTTCGGGCACACCCAGAATCGGAGCCTCCGACGCTGGAGCCCCCTGGAAGAACAGGTCCGGGTCCATGTTCAGGTTGCGCATCTGGACCATGTTGACGTCCAGATCGTTCAAGAGCCGGATCAGGGCTTCCACCTCATCCTGAGCGTCGTTGACGCCGGGAACCATCAGCAGGTTCAACGAGACCCAGACCCCGTGCCCCCGGGCTATCCGGATGGTCTCCAGGACGTCCTCGAAGTCATAGGTCCTGGGCTGGTAATAGGCCCGGTAGTGGTCGGGGATCGCCGAGTTGAGCGAGACCCGCATCGAGTCCAGGCCAGCCTGGATCACCTCCCGGGCAGCCTGGGGCAGCGACCCGTTGGTGTTCAGGTGCAGGGTTCCCTTGGGCGTGCGCTCGCGAAGAGTGCGGATGGCACGGGCCAACAGGGGCGCCTGCAGCAGGGGCTCGCCTTCACAACCCTGCCCGAAGGTGTACAGGGCTTCGGGATGGTTCAGGTGCTCCAGGCCGACTTCGACGATCTCCTCGAGCGTGGGGACGAAGGCCAGACGCACCTGCGGAGAGGGGGGAGCTCCCTCGGGTTGGGAAGAGATGCAACCCCGGCAGCAGGCGTTGCAGGACGGCGAGACCGGGGCCGCTCCCTCCCAGCGCCCGTAGAAGACGTTCTGGGCGTTGTAGCAGCCGTACTCCCGAGCGCAGACTTCGAGCTGCCCCAGCAGACGGTTGGAAGGGTGTTTCCTGCGGAGGGCCTGGATCCGCCGGGAAAGATCGCGGGTTGCGTACAGCCCCGGATTCCAGCGGGGGTTGTCCTCGGTCTGGACGGCCGCGCACCAGAGCTCTCCCTTGCGGAAGAAGGCGGCCGTATAGCCGAAGATCGGCAGGTCGGGGGCTCCGGGCTCGCGCTGCCAGGCAGGCAGCAGCGTCCGGGTCCAACCGGAAGGCAACTGCACGGCCACGGCCAGGGTGCCCCGCAGGCCCTGGGGCGGACCCTGTCCCGCGCGCCGGACAGGCCAGCCCAACGGGGTGCGCCCGGGCAGGTATTGCAGAACGCTGCCCGCCGGGAGGCGGACGAGCTCCTCGTCCTGGGGGAGGCGCACGAGGTGGGCCGAGCGGCCCGCCCCCTCCCAACCCGACTCGTCCCAGAAGCGCCCGCCGGCATCGGCACAGGCCGCGGCCCAACGGACCTTGCCTTTTCCCCTGCCTGCGGGCCCTGAAGTCGTCGGCTGCGCCGAGCCTCTGGGACGATCGTGGTTGCGACGCGCCATCCTACTGCCCCCGATGGGAGGCCTCCCGGCCCAGCGTCGAGAGGAATTCGGCGTTGCTTCGCGTCTTCTTCATCCGCTCGATCACGGCTTCGGTCGGGTCCTGGTCGGCCCCCAGCAGATCCAGCGCTCGGCGCATCAGCCAGATCTTCCGAAGCTCCTCCTCACCCAGCAGCAGCTCTTCGTGCCGGGTCCCCGACTTCTTCAGATCCATCGCCGGGAAGATGCGCCGCTCCGCCAGGCGGCGGGACAGATCCACTTCCATGTTGCCGGTGCCCTTGAANNCGTCCATCTTCGAACCCGTCTCGATCAGGGCCGTGGCGATGACCGTCAGGCTTCCGCCGTTCTCGACGTTGCGCGCCGATCCGAAGAAGCGCTTGGGCATGCGCAGGGCCGCGATGTCCAGGCCGCCCGACAGGNNTTGTTGTAGGCGCGGCCCATGCGGGTCAGCGAATCCAGCAGGATCACCACGTCCTTGCCCATCTCCACCAGGCGTCGTGCCTTCTCCAGCACCAACTGGCTGACGTGGGCGTGCTGCTCGGGAGGCTCGTCGAAGGTGGAGGCGATCACCTCGCCGCGGATCGAGCGGTCCATGTCGGTGACCTCTTCCGGGCGTTCGTCCACCAGCAGCGCCATGAGGATGGTTTCGGGGAAGTTGGCCGTGATGCCGTTGGCCAGCTTCTTCAGCAGGATGGTCTTGCCGGCCTTGGGCNNCACGATCAGCCCGCGCTGCCCCTTCCCGATGGGGCAGAACAGGTCGATGATCCGAGCGGACATGTCGTTCGTCGGGGTCTCCAGGCTGTAGCGTTCGTTCGGGAAGATCGGGGTGAGCTGGTCGAAATGGGGGCGCCTGCGGGCGATCTCCGGATCGATCCCGTTGACCGTCACGACCTTCAGGAGGCCGAAGTACTTCTCTCCGCTCTTGGGGGGGCGCACCTGGCCGGTCACCATGTCGCCCATCCTCAG
>DCTU01000163.1:0-2338 GCA_002329445.1 bacterium UBP9_UBA1432 | reverse complement strand
TGTTCGGTCACCAGTCCGACCTCCGCTTCCGGACGGCCCTGTTCAGAAGGGCGCTCCTCGGAGTCCAGCGGACGACGCTCGGGACGCCCTGCTTCGGCGCCCCGCTCCTCGGCGGCTCGCGGGCGACGCTCGGGGCGGCCCGGCTCAGCGGCGCGTTCCTCGGCGGGACGCGGCCGAGGCTCGGGACGGGCCGGTTCGGCACCACGCTCCTCGGCGGGGCGAGCCCGGTCCTCACCTCCCCTCGGGCGGCGATCCCCGCGGTTGAAGCGCAGTTCCTCACGGTCTTCGCGATCCTCGCGTTCGGCAGGTTCCTCGGAGATCTCCTGGATGGGACGCTCGGGCCGCGACGTGCGCTCGGGGCGATCGCGTCGATTCCTGCCATGTTCACCGCGTTCCGCCTGCGGGGCGCGCTCGGGCCGCGCCGGGCGCTCGGGCCGCGAGGGATGCTCGGCTCGCAGGTCCAGCGGAGCCGTCTCCGACTGGTCCCCAGGGTCGGCCAGCTCGATGCGGGCGGGTCGACCCCGGCGGCCCACGGGTCGGAGCGGGTCGGCGGACGGGTGGGGTGGTTCGACTGGCTTTTCGGGCGGAGGGGGGGCCACGGAGACGATCGGTTCCTCGGGCTCGGCCTGCGGGGTGGCTTTGCGGCGCCCGCGGGTGCGCGCGCGAGGTTCAGCGGGCGGCGAAGCCTCGGGAGCCTCCGCAACCGGGGCAGGGACCTCCGCAACCGGAGCTGCGGGAGGCGCCTGGGCGGCCTGGGCTTCCAGAAGGGCGACGATCTGGTCCTTGCGCAGCTTCTGGAAGCCTTCCAACCCGTTCTGCCGGGCCAGTTCCAGAAGCTGGACCCGGCTGAGCGAGATGAGGTCTCCCTTGATCTTTGTGTCCATTCGATCTTCTCCTTAGGCCTTTGCCGCACCGCGCGGCCGATTCATTCGACTTGCATCTCCACGGAGGCGCCCGGCCTCCCAAGAACTCTTCAAACCCCAACCCGTTGACGGCGCAAACCCCACAACCCCAGCGGAAACAACAGCAACAAGAAGGCCATCAATCCCGCCAGATCCAGGCGCAGGCCGTCCAGGGAGGCCCCAGAGAGCAGGGCGCGGTTGATTCCGTCATACAGATACCAGGTGGGGAGCCACTCCGAGACCGCCCGCATGGTGGCGCTGAGATCGGCCAGGGCGACCGGCACGAACAGCACCATGTAGAGGACGGAAGCCGCGGCGTTGGCTGCCGCCTGCCCCCGGGCGCAAAGCCCGAGCACCAGTCCGGCGGCGGAAAAGACCAGCGACCCCAGGGCCAGAAGGACCCCCAGCGCGACCAGGTTGCCTTGGCCCCACGCGTTCAGCACCAGGACCAGGGCCGAGGACGCCAGGGCCAACAGGAAGCCTGCTCCCAGCTTGCCGAGCAGCACGGTTGACAGGGAGACCGGTGCCAGAAGCACGGCGGCCAGCGTCTTCTTCTCCATCTCCTCCACCAGGGTCGACGAGGTGACCATCAATCCCCCCAGACAGGTGAAGACCACCCAGATCGGCAAGAGGATCTGGCGGACCTCTCCTTGGAAGCGGTTCAGACCGGTGACCCGGACGTCGGCCGGCATCTCCTGTCCGGCCTGCTGCCTGAGGGCCCCGCGCAACCCCTCCCGGACGATGGCCACCTGGGTCCGAGCGTTCTCGTCCAGGACCAGATCCACTCGCGGGAATCGATCCTGGCGAAGCAGCCGATCGAACCCGGCAGGAATCTGAAGCGCCGCAGTCACCTGACCTTTGCGAACCCTCTCGATGCAATCCTCCCAGTCGCCGGATTCCTGCAGTCGGAACAACCCCGACGAGTGCAGGGCCTGGACCAGGCCGCTGCGCCCCGCGTCGCAGACCACCATGGCGGGCCGGCGAACATCCTCCCCCGTGAAGGAACGGGCGAAGAAGACCGAGAGCAGAACCGGCCCCACCAGGACCAGGACCAGAGAATGACTGCGGACTGCATCCTCGAGATCCTTGCAGAGTATGGCGGCCATCGTCCTGAGGCTGCACACCTGAGGACCTCCAGGTTGGGGGAAAGTGTGGGAACCCGTGAGGGTCCTCCGCCCCGTGCCGACGGGGCGGATCCCAGTCATTCCGGATCTTCAGGTTGGTCTGAAGCGGCGGGTTGGACCTCGACCTCGAGCCCCTTGCCCTCAAAAAAATCGGCCACTTCCTTGGCGGACCCGGAGTCCAGATCCGCAAGGACCAGTCGATGGGCTTTGACCAGCTTGTCCCGATGGTTTTCAACCACCGTGAACTGGGCCCCATCGGCCTTGAGCACCCGCTGGACCTCGGATTCGGCCTTGGAGCGCTCGGAGAAGACC
>DCTU01000317.1 GCA_002329445.1 bacterium UBP9_UBA1432 | reverse complement strand
ACGCCGGCCGGAAGTGCATCAGCCGGACCTGGATGCCGAAAATACGCCATTGACCAGCCTTCAGGGGCTTGTTATGTTGTCCCCAACACAGGAAGGAGGGGGAGGCTCATGGACAGCCAGACCGACGTCAAACCGGCCCCAGGGCTTGAAGGATCGACCACCGAGATGCCCGACGGCTCGCCAGGGCAGGCGGAAGCCACCGAGGGGCCCGTCCCCTCATCCCGACCGGCGGAAGCCCCGACCCAGGCTCAACCCCTGCGCTTCGAGAACAACCGGGACTTTCTGCGCTTCCTCTTCACCCGGATCCGCCAGAAGAAGAAGTGGTGGCTGCTGCCGCTGCTTCTCCTCCTCTATCTGCTGAGCATGTTCTTCAACATTCCGGGCAAGGAATCGGTCCTCCCGGCCCTGTACTTCATCTTCTGAGTCCCGCTCCCAGGCCTTTTCACCCCCCGACAATCCGTCCAGAGCAGATTCTTGTGCTATGATCCGTCCAGCGCATCGGGAAGGGGTTCCGACATGACAAGACTCCTGGTTCTGCTGGTCTGCCTGCTGGCCGTCCTGCTTCCCATGCGATTCCGGATCCTTCTTTCCGAAGGGCTCGGCTGGATGCTGCAAATCGGCTACTGGATCGCCTTTCGGGTGACCCGGTTCATCCTCCGCCAGCTCCAGGATTGACCCCGTGCAGGAAACCCTCGCGATCCTCTATTCCGGCGGCACCGATTCCACCTGTGTGGCCGCCCTCCTGGCCGAACGCTCTCGCCACATGCACCTGCTGACCTTCGATCGTTCCGGATTCCACAACATCCAGAACAGCGCCGAGGGCGTCCAGAGATTGGTTGAGCGCTTCCCCGAGATCCGGTTCGAGCACAAGATCCTCAAGATCGACCGCATCTTCAACCGCCTGGCCTTCCAGGACTACCTCTCCCGCCTCCGCAGATTCGGCCTGATGATGCTGCAGAACTGCACCTTCTGCGCCCTGGCCAATCACTTCCGGGCACTCCACTACTGCCTGGAGCATGGGATCCGGACCGTGGCCGACGGCGCCACCCGAGAGCTGCGCTTCCTTCCCAGCCATATGGAGAAGCCCATCGAGAAGCTGCGAGCCCTCTATGCCGAGTACGGGATCGAGTACCTGACGCCCGTCTACGACTTCGACATCCCTCGAGAAATCGATTTCTTCGACAAACTGAAGATGGAGAAGGATGGCCAGACAGGGGTGGAGATCGACCCGGATGGACGAACCACCGGGCGATACCTCCATGAGTTGGGCCTGCTCCCGTCCGAGAACATCAAAGGGTCCGCCCTGGACCGCAGGTTGCAGTATCGCTGCTTCCAGTACATCCTGCACAACATGGTGGCCCACATCGTGCTGCGGGCTCCTCAAGACTACCCTCGCTACGAGCAGGACATCCTCGAGATGTACGCCGACGTCATCGAGCGATTCAAACCTGGCCCGGACGGAACCGGCCCGCTGAAGGACCTCCTGGACTGACCCGGTGTCACCGCCAGACGCTCCCGTCCGGTCCTTGCAGGCCGATACCGACCGGGATCTGCCGAATTGGGCCTTTCCCCTTCTGCTGGCCTTCGTCACGCTGGTCTGGCTGACGCTGTCCCCACTGCCCGAGCCGACCGGCTCCAAGCCCCGACCGGAGGGGTCCCCAGAGGTCGCTGCCGGTACGGCGGACCTGGTTTCTCTCGGGAGAAACGCCTTCGGGTACGAAGAACTGCGCAACCAGGTCGACGGCTCGATCCTGATCCGGGTTCCAGCCGGCCCCTTCGCCATGGGATCGGACGAGGAGGAGGCCTTCCCGAACGAGGCCCCTCTCCGGCAGGTCGACCTTGAGCAGTACCTGATCGGGAAGACACCGGTGACCAACGAACAATTCGATCGCTTCTGCCAGGCCACCCGGTCCGCGCCCTCCGGGAAGAGCCGGGACTGGGCAGCGCGCTCGGGGCCTCGCGCCCCGGCCGTCCATCTCACCTGGCAGGAAGCCCACGCCTACTGCCGTTGGGCGGGTCTGCGACTGCCGACCGAACCCGAATGGGAAAAGGCGGCTCGAGGACCTCAGGCCCGACGATACCCGTGGGGAGACACCCTGGACCCGGACCGAGCCTGGCATGAGGGGAACAGCCAAGGACGCCCGCGCGAGGTCGGACTCCTCGACCAGGGAGCCTCCCCATTCGGGTGCCTGGACATGGCAGGCAACGTCTGGGAATGGTGCCTGGGCTGGGAGGAGCGCGCTGCCGACGAGAGCGCGGAGGGAGGACATGGCAGCCGGGCCCGGCGCGTGGCCCGAGGAGGATCCTGGAACAACGGACCCTGGAGCCTGCGGACTTCCCTGCGCTTGCCGGTGGATCCCGAGCTTCCCCACGCCAGCCTGGGCTTCCGGGTAGCCCTCACGCCGCCCGCAGCAGGACTGCGATGAGCCGCTCTGCCGGGCAGGCCAGCCCCCTCGGCCCGACTCCCCCCCCGACTTCCAGACGGGAGGCACTCCAGGTCGCCCTCTGGGTAGCGCTGATGATGCTGGCCTTCGTAGCCGTCCAGGTCTGGTGGGAGGGGCACACCGAGCTGGTCTTCCCCGACTACCACTCGGCCGACGGCAACGACGGGTTGCGCTGTGCCTGGGACTACTACGAGCTGTTCACGAAGGGTCAAGCCTGGACCACGGGAAGATCGATCTGCAACCCCGTGGCCGGCGCGGCCATGGCAGCCTGGGGGCCTGAGGTTGCCGTGGCCCGACTCTCGCAGGTCCCCTTCATCCTGGGTGTGACCGTCCTGATGGCCGGGATTGGATGGCGCTTCGGCCGCAGCCGAGGAGCCATCCTCCTGGCCCTGGGGGTCACCCTGTCCCCCTGGGCATGGCTCTTCGTCCGCAACTACACGCGCGTGCCGGTCTCGATGTTCGCGGTGGCCGCCACCATCTTCTTGCTCTTGATCTCGCGGAACCTGACACGCCCGGCGGTGTGCGCTGCCCTGGGCCTGGCGATGGGCCTGGGCTGGCTGGCCGACCTGGCCTATCCCCTGATCCTGGCACCCATCACGCTGATCGTGGCCGGACGCGGCCTCTGGAAGAGCCGCCGCTCGGTCTTCTCGCTGTTGGTCCTGCTGACGACCCTGGTCCTGCTGGCCGTCCTGATGCTGGACTACGCGTCCACGCCCGCCAATCGGATCCCCCTGCCGGACCGGCTCGTGCCTCTGGTCGTCATGAACCTCTGGGCAGCAACCCTGTTGATCTGCCTGGGGGTCGGCCGCAGCGGACCCTGGACTCCGGGAACCGGACTGGCCGTCAGCGTCTCGCTGGGAGGCCTCCTGGCCAGCCCCTACCTGCTGTACTACCGAGAGGTCCGCATCGGGGAGATGTGGGTCGCCCAGGTGGAGTGGAACTCCCCACTTCTGGGAGGCTTCTGGTCCTTTGAGGCCTGCCTGCGGCAGTACGTCTGCTGGCTGAACGGAATGGCTCTGGGAGGGCTGATGTGGTTGGCGGCCGGAACCCTCCTCCTGGCGGCCTGGAAGCCCACGCGCACGGTGGCCTGGCAGGTGGGTCTGGGAGCCCTGGGAACCCTGGCCGTCCTGTCCTGGATCGTCCCCCCCGTCTACGCCCGCTATCTGGCGCCCTATCTGCCCATGTTCGCCATCCTGGCATTCCTGTGGGCCGCGCGCTGGAAGGCCTCCTACATCGCCTGCCTGGTCTTCATGCTGGGCGCTGGTCCGCTCCAGGTCCTGGGGAACATGCCACCTCTGGAAGGCGCGCTGGCCCGGGCCGGACTTTCCGGGCTCCTCTACGATCATCCCTGGTACCACTCACGGGCTCCCCTCCCGGACTGGCGGATCCCCAGCGTCCGAGACCCCATGCCGGTCCCCTCGGCTCTGGGGCAGATCCCCAGGGGAGCCAGGGTCGGACTCTTCCTGGTGGACGCGCAAGAGACCGCGAAGTTCCAGGAACGCTATCTGGAACATCATTTCCAGGTCGACCGGCTTCTGCCGGCTCCCCGGATCGACCTGAAGAACCTCGAATACGTCGTGGTGATCGCTCCGGCAAGCTGGACGCTGCCACCTGACCCACGGCTGCGCCGACTCCAGGAAGCCTCCCCGCACCCCTCCTTCCCCGCAGGGATGGCCTTCCCGAGGGTCTATCGACGGATCAGCGGACCTTGAGCTTCCCTTGGGGCGCCCTTCGTGTGACCGTCTTCCGAAGGTCTGTCCCGGCCCGCCTGACCCCTACCAGATTCCCAGGGCCATCCGGACCTCTTCGCTGGCGTGGACGCTGGGGTCCCAGGCGGGCCGCCAGACCAGGTCGACCTTGCAGTCCTGGACTCCGGGGATCCGCTTCACCGTCAGGTAGACCGCCCCGGTGATCTCCGGACCCAGGGGGCAACCCGGCGAGGTCAGGGTCATGTTGATCTGGACGGACCGCTCCTGGGGATCTGGCAGGACGTCGTAGATCAGGCCGAGATCGACGATGTTCATGCCGATCTCAGGATCGATGACCTCCTTGAGGGCCTCGCGGATCTCCTCTGCGCTGGGGAAGGCGTTCTCGGTGGGGGTGGAGTCGGTCATGTTCACCTCTCGTTCTCGATGGCTTCCAGAAGGGTGTTCCAGGCCAGCAACGCGCACTTGATCCGCACCGGATAGGCCCGGACCCCGTCCAGGGCCTCCAGTTCGCCGATCTCCACGCCCTCGGGCGGTTCGGGGATGCCTGCCTTGGTCAGGAGACGCGCTTTGAAGGTGTCGGCCAGCAGGCGGACCTGATCCAGGGTCTGCCCCCGGACGGATTCAGCCAGCATCGAGGCCGAGGCCATCGAGATCGAGCACCCCTCCCCGACGAAGCCGACCTCCACAACCCGTCCGTCCCGCACCTCCAGGTCCAGTTCCACCATGTCACCGCAGGAGGGGTTCACCCCCTCCAGGCGGTGGGTGGCCGTCTCCAGATGCCCTTTGTGGCGCGGGCAGGTGTAGTGGTCCAGGATGATCTCGCGGTAGAGATCGTCGGAGATCGCGTCTGGGTGACTCATGGTCTGCACTTCACTCCTGCAAAGAGTCTGCCGGCCTTGTCCAGGGCCTGGACCAGGCGGTCCACGTCCTCCCGGTTGTTGTAGACGTAGAAGCTGGCCCGGGTCGTCCCCATCATCCCGATCTCGCGCATCAGCGGCTGGCAGCAGTGGTGTCCGGCGCGGACGCACACCCCCTCGCGGGCCAGCAAGGTGGCCAGGTCGTGGGGGTGGATGTTGCGGAACCGGAAGGAGACCACGCTGGAACGGCCCGACAGATCCTGAGGCCCGAAGACTTCCAGACCCTCGAGGCTGGCCAGTTGCTCCAAGGCATAGGCCAGCACTTCCTGATCGTGATCCCGGACGGCCTCCATCCCCAGGGCGTCGAGGTAGCGGCAGGCCGCAGCCAGGCCGATGGCGCCCGAGATGTTGGGGGTTCCGGCCTCGAAACGATTGGGCAGGACATCCCAGGACGAGCGGTCCCGGCGGACCGTGGAGATCATGCTGCCGCCATAATGGAAGGGCGGCATGGTCTCGAGAAGCCCACGCTTGCCCCAGAGGACGCCGATCCCGGTCGGAGCCAGCATCTTGTGGCCGGAGAAGGCCAGGAAGTCGACGCCCAGATCCTGGACGCGGGTGGGCAGGTGCGGGACGCCCTGGGCTCCATCCAGGATCACCGTGGCCCCCGCCGCATGGGCACGATCCGCCAGCTCGCGGACAGGGTTGATGGTGCCGAAGACGTTGGAGACCCAGGTGAAGGTGAACAGCTTCGGACGACGCTCCAGGGCCGCCCCCAGCGACTCCTCATCCAATGTCCCGTCGGGGTTGATCTCGATCCAGCGCAGGCGGGCCCCCTTGCGGAAGGCCAGTTGTTGCCAGGGGACCAGGTTGGAGTGGTGCTCCATGACGGGAAGTGCGATCTCATCGCCCTCGCCGAGGTTCCGCTCGCCCCAGGTATAGGCCAGCAGGTTCAGGGACTCGGTGGTGCCTCGGGTGAAGATCAGCGCCGGGACGTCCTCCACGCCGACGAAGCCGGCCACCGTCTCGCGGGCCTCCTCATACAGGCGGGTGGCCTCCTCCGAGAGCCAGTACAGACCTCTGTGGATGTTGGCGTAGGAGGACTCTTCGAAGTTCCGCACGGCCTCCATGACCTGGCGGGGCTTCTGGGCCGAGGACGCGCTGTCCAGGAAGGTGACCGGATGGCCCCCGATCTCCTGGTCCAGGATGGGGAAGTCCTGGCGTGCGGACTGGATGGATGGACGTCCTTGAACTGAGATTTCCATGATCTCCTCGAACGGCTCGAGAGGTCTGCGCCCGCCTTTTCGGGGCGAACGGCAGGGGTCCTGGAAAGGCCGGGCCTCAGCCCCCCAGCGAGGCCTCCATCTTCTCCTGCATCAGACCCGCCAGCCAGTCGACCAGGACCGGCCTCTCCAGGCGCTCGATCACCTCCTGGAAGAACCCGGTGATGATCAGCCGGCGGGCATCGGCATCCGGAAGGCCCCGGCTCTGCAGGTAGAACTGCTGATCCTGGTCATAGGTCGTGAAGGTGGCCCCGTGGGTGCAGCGCACGTCGTTGGCCAGGATCTCCAGCTTCGGAATCGAGTCCGCGTGGGCTTTCCCCGACAGCAGGAGGTTGCGATTCTTCTGATAGGCGTCGGTCTTCTGGGCTCCGGGCGCGACGAAGATGTTGCCGGTGAAGACGCTGCGCGAGGCTTCGTTGAGGGCGCAGTTGAAGAGGACGTCCGAACTCCCGGTCGGGACGTGGTGGTTCTGGAGGGTGTCCACGTCGAAGTGCTGCTGCCCGCTGGCGAAGACCAGGCCCAGGAATTCCGACTTCGCGCCCTCGGCGTCCAGGTTTCCGGTCAAGAAGGCCTTGGTGGCGGCCCCTCCCACCCCCAGGAAGAGAACCCGCAGTTGCGANNATCCCAGAAAGAGGACCCGCAGTTGAGAGTCCCGGGCCAGTCGCACGTCCAGGCGGGTCAAGGAACGGGTCGCCTGCCCCCAGCGCGAGACCAGGACGTATTGCAGGTGGGCTCCTTCCTCCAGGTCGATCTCCACGACGGGAGCCGCCAACAGGTCTCCGCCAAGCGAGCCGAAGGACTCGACCACCGTGGCCTTGCTGTGACGC
>DCTU01000037.1 GCA_002329445.1 bacterium UBP9_UBA1432 | reverse complement strand
CTTGATGTCGATGATCTCGCGCAGACCGACCGAGTGCTCGTCCTGGCCTACCGTGCCACAGACCACCCGCATGGGCTTCTCTTCGATGGCGGCCCGCAGCGCGTCGTCATCCAGGACGATGGGGTCTTCGGGGATCACCAGCGAGTCGATATCCACCGAGAAGGGCACCTTGCCCTTGATCTCGATGCGGGTGCCCTCGACGGGGTGGCCGACCTCGCGGTTGATCACCTCGACGTCGGTCAGGTTCATCCGACGGCCGAACTCCAGGGCAGCCGCCTCGGCGACCTTGCGCCCGGTCGGGAAGAACAAGGTGACCAGGACGGTGCCGTCGGCCAGCCACTCCATCTCGGGGCGCAGCTTGCCGGCGCCGGGCTGGGTGAACTCGGCCACCTCGGCCATGCGCAGGTTCACGTTGTCGGTCTCGTCGAGCTCATCGATGTAGACGATCTTCTCGGGGGCCTCCAGGGTGCACCCGCCGATCAGCGAGGCCGGGTCGTCGGTTCCGTACTGCTCGAGGTTGTTGTAGCCGTAGTGGGCCGTCACCGGCGCCAGGTAGTCGGGCTCGCGCAGGACGATCGTGCCGGCGCCGATGCCGCCATCCAGCTTGCGCACGATGCCGTCGCCGTTGCGCTCGGGGTAGTTGCCGCTGTCCACGAAGAAGCCCGCCTCGACCGCGGCGAAGTAGCCGCCCAGCTCCAGCATCTCCTCCATGAACAGCACCGCGCGCTCCTTGAGCTCGCGGGCGTGCTCGCGCAGGGGGCCCTGGTCCTTGAGCTGGACCATCTCCATCAACCCGTCCAGGCCCACCAGGGTCTGCTTGGCGGTGTCGCAGGCCTCCAGGTTGTAGATGTGCCAGGGCACGTTGCGGCCCTCATCGGGGGTGATGGTGCTCTGGATGTCGGCGCTGGTCAGCTTGCTGATCAGCATGTTGAGGACGTGGGTGACCGTCGCCTCGCGGGTGGAGGCCTCGATGTACTTGGTGTTCATCTGGGCCCGCATGCGGTAGCCTGCGAAGAGGTCGCGCAGGGCCACGGCGTAGGGCAGATCCATGAACACGCAGGGGGCCGGCGTGGCCGTGGGAGGGACGGTGGACAGGCAGATGTTCTCCTTGGGAATGCCGACCTTGGCCGAGAAGAGCGAGTTGATGGCGTGCTGCACCATCAGCTCGGGCATGACCTTCCAGGCATCGCGGGCCGTGGCGTTGGCGTTGTGGGCTCCGTCGATCTGGGCCATTCCCGACCAGGCGATCAGCTTCTTGGACTCGCAGGCGTCCACGAAGGAGCGGGCCATGTTGATGTTGCGGTAGATCACGTTGTACTGGGGATCCTGGTGGCAGCCGTTGACGCCTTCCTCGGCGAACATCACGGCGATGTCCGGTCCGGCCACTCCGCTGACGTAGGAGTGGTAGTTGATCGGGCGGCCGACCTCGTCCTCGATCATGTCCAGGGCCTTGCGCTGGGCGCGAACCTGCTTGCGGGTGATCGGGACGCCGCCCATGCCCTGGGGCGTGCCCTCGATCAGACCATCGAAGTGGGACTGCCCGGCGGTGCGGATGACCATGATGTGGTCGGCGCCATGCCAGGCGGCCATGCGCATGCGGCGGATATCGTCTTCGAAGCGACCGGAGGCGATCTCGGTGGTGATCACCGGGGCCGGCTGGGGATCGATGCCCCCGAAGTAGTGGGCCGGGGGCAGCGGCACGCTGGCCTGGAGCGGCTCGGTGCAGTCGCGATAGGTGAAGGGGCCCATCTTCAGTCCCGGCGCGGGCTTGCGCCAGGTCCAGCCACGCCGGCGCGGGCGGTACTGGTCCAGATCCCGCAGGATCGCGGACAGATCGATGGGGGCTTCGGGGTTCAGGTGATCCTGGCTCATCGCGCGGCACCTCCCGTGAAGAGTTCCCGGGCCTGGGCCCAGTGCTCACCCGTGGCCAGCTTCAGGCCGGCCTGGCGGATGTCCAGGCCCTGGGCCTTGGCAAACCGGTACACCACGTGGCCGGCTCCGTGGGCCAGGAGCTGCTGGTCGGTGCAGCCTTCCACCAGTTGGCGGGCCTCCAGCGACGAGAAGCCCATGCGCAGCAGCACCGAACGCTCGATGGCGGGCGAGGTGTACTCCCGGCCCATCTTGAGAAGGGGGTCCACCAACTGGTCGGCCAGTCGCCAGAAGCGCTCGTGAAGTTGCTGGTCGCTCAACCCGGCCAGGTGGCCGCGGCGAGCCTGGAAGTCGTCGGTTCTCTTCATAGTGCCTCCATGACGAATTTCTTGTCGGTTCTGGTTTCTTGGGCGAGGAATTCGAGGTCGGCCTCCGTCGGCGGGTGGTCGACGCTGGCCAGGGCGTTGCGGATCAGCGAACGGCGCATGTGATCCAGGTCGACTTCTCGGGCCCGGATCTGGCGGGGGTGTTCGGGCAGGATGATGCTCTGGCCCGGGACCTCCTCCTCCGGGTCGCCGAAGCGGACCTCGATCCCGTTGCGCCGGGCGAAGGAGAGCTGGGCGTTGAGGTGCTTGCCGGCCCCGGTGTACTCGGTCTCCTGCACCACCAGGCACTGGTCCCGGTCCATCTCCTGGGCCAGGGCGAAGGCGGCCGCCAGCGACGTGTTGCCGGCCGGGCCCTTCTCCAGGCCCTCCAGGGAAGCCAGGACCTCGGTCATGTAGAAGACCTCTCCCTGGTTCACCGTCACGTAGCGGTCCATGTAGCGCAGAGGTCGGGCCGCGCTGCGCGGCACGTCCGAGCGGTCGGGCCAGGTCGAGAAGGGCATGCCGAATCCGGTGTGCCCCGTGGTGAAGGACTTCCGGTTGAAGGAGGTGTCCGAGGCCATGTGCAGGCCCTTGAGGTTGACCGAGGCGGCGATCACCTGGGCCTGGCAACCTGCCTTGATCAGGCCCCGGGCGGTTCCGGTCAGGTTGCCTCCTCCGGCGTTGGTGCAGACCACGGCGTCGGGGTCCCGACCGAGCCTTTCGCGGAACTGCATCGCGATCTCGTACCCCAGGGTTTCGATGCCCAGGATACCGTAGGCGGTGTAGAGCGAGGCGTTGAAGTAGCCCGTCTCCTCCAGGGTGCGCAGGAACGTGTAGAAGAGCTCCGGGCCCACCGAGAGCTGGACGACCTCAGCCCCCAGGGCCTCGCACTTGCGGGCCTTCTCGATGATCTCGGGCTGCCCCGTCCGGCGCGAGTCGAAGCACTCCTGGATCACGATGCAGCGCAGCCCCGCCATGGCGCAGCAGGAGGCCACGGCCGCCCCGTAGTTGCCGCTGGTGGCGGTCACCACCCCGGGGTAGCCCTGCTTGCGGGCGTGGTAGACCGAGGTGGCGGCGCGACGGACCTTGAAGCTGCCCGAGGGGTTGGCGGCCTCGTCCTTGATGAAGATCCGGGCTCCCTTGCCCGGAGGGGCCAGCTTGCGTGCCAATTCCGTGAGGTTGCGCAGCTCCAGAAGAGGCGTGTTGCCGACCGAGAAGCCCTTCTGGATCTCGATTACGTCCTGAAGGGAGTAACCGGTGGCCGCCAGCATCCCCTCGTAGTCGAAGGCGATCGAGCCGCTCTCGAACTGCGCGAAGTCCATGCCGACGGCGGCCTTCATGATCTCGGCCTTGCGGGAGAGCACGGCCTGGTAGCTGTCAGGAAGCATCGGCGGATCCTCCGAAGAGCATCTGGCGCACGGTGTCGCCGATGGTCAGGATCTCCGGCACGAAATCGCCGAAGGAGTGGGTGTAGGTGGGGTTCACCTCAAGCAGGGTGCCTCGGACCTCGCGTCCGGTGCGGGTGACGACGGTCACCTCCTGGCCGAGATCGGCGTCCGACTTCAGGCGGCCTTTGACCCACATCTCAAAGGGCACCTTCTTCGTCTCTTCGGGGATGTTGGCGGTCCGTTCTTCCGGGCGGAGGACCACCCGATGGACCAGTCCCCAATCGTCCTTTCGGGGCATGGGAAGACCTTTCTTGGCGAGGCGTCGGGCCTGCGGCGCTCCGACGCGAAGGGAGAAGGGCGCCACGCCGGGGCGGGCCCGGCGGGCGGTCCAGGTGAGGGATTCAAGTGCGCCTCAGCGCAGGGTCTGGCGCACCTCGGGCCGGAGCACGTCCCGGAAGTCGCCCATGATCGCGCGCGGAACCGGAAGGTCCAACATGGTCTTCAGGCCCGGTTCGGCGTTGAGGACCAGGGGGATCATGTTCACGCACATGGCGATGGTTCCGATGCCGCCGTCCACCTCGGGCTGGATGGCCATGTTGACCTCGGGGCTGCCCTTCAGGACGATGTAGTCGCCCGTGTGGGTCCCCTCCATCTCGGGCTCGATCTGCTGCGGGTGGATCATGTCGATCCTCACCTGCCCGTCCACGAAGCCCTGGCCGGTCATGTTCACGCCGGCCACGTCGCCCGCCTTGGCGAAGCCGTGGGCTGAGCGCCGATCCACCGTCGTGACGATCGGCTTCATCTGCTGCTCGAAGCGCTCCACCTTCCAGCCCAGGGCCTCGGCGATCATGCCCACGGACTCGGCGAAGCCGACGTGCCCTGCCAGCGTTCCGTCGGCCACGCCCTTCTGGAAGGTCTCGACCGAGACGCCCACGCCCTGCTCCTCCATCACCGCTGGACCGAAGGGAGAGAGGCTGTTGACGCGGCGGCACTGGACGCTCTCGACGTCGGTCATGCAGCCCGACAGGCAGATGGCCAGCAGGTCCATCATCAGGCCCGGGTTGATGCCGGTGCCCAGGATGGTCACCTGGTGTTCCTTGGCCAGGCGATCCATCTTCTCGGAGAGTTCGGGCTGCTGGGCCTTGGGGAAGCTCATCTCCTCGGCGGTGGAGATCACGTTGATCCCGCGCTCTACCACCTGGCAGATCTTGGGGAAGGCCTTGTGGGTGAAGGAGTCGGTGGCCAGGATGCAGACATGGGGTCTGCGGTCCAGGACCTGGTCGATGTCGGGCTCGATCGTCACGTCGGGGTGATCGCCCCGCTCCAGATCCAGGACCTCGAAGAGGCTGCGGCCGGCCCGGTCGGGATGGATGTCGCAGGCCCCACAGATTTCCACGCCCTTCTTGCGCAACAGCACCCGGGCGATGCCGCTGCCCATGGCGCCGAACCCCCACAGGGCAACTCGAATCTTCTGCATGGTTTCCTCCAGGAAGAGTGCTCTGCGGACTCCCAGCATGGAGGCAGGCTCGCGCGTCCGCGGCGGCCAGGGGGCCTCGAGAGAGGCATGGACGAGAGGGGCTGCCGGTGCTGCGGGCGCTTCCGAGGGGGTCCGAGGTCCGGGTCCTTCTTCACCGCCTCGGGGGGGCCTTCTTTCAATGCGTGGTTGTTTCCCATGTCCCGTCGCGGGCCTCGGGGGCGACCGGCAGGCGCAGGGAGAACCGGGTCCGGTCGGGTACGGAGTCCTGGACCAGGGTGCCCTGGTGGCGGCGCATGATCTCCAGGCTGACCCAGAGCCCCAGGCCCGTCCCTTGTCCAACGGGCTTGGTCGTGAAGAAGGGGTCGAAGATCCGGTCGCGGATCTCCAGAGGGATGCCGGGGCCGGAGTCCTCCACCTCGATCACCGACTGAGGGCCCTCGCAGCGGGTGGCCAACCACAGCCTCCGGGGCGGATCGGATTGCCGGAGGGCGTCGCGGGCGTTGAGGATCAGGTTGGTCAGGACCTGTTGGAGTTCGTTGGGATTGGCCCGGACCAGGCTCACTTGCCCCGGGTTCCATTGCACCTGGATCTGCTCCAGCGACAGGTGATGGCCCAGAAGCTTCAGGGTGTCACTCACCACCTGGTTGACTTCGGTCTTCCGCATGCCCTGGCCCGCCTCGCGAGAGTAGAAGAGCAGCTTGGCCACCGTCTCGCGCGCCTGCAGGGCCGCGCGACGGGCCGTCTGGAGCCTGCTGGCAGCCCGCTCGGTGCTTTGGGGCAGGCTTTGCAGGGCGGAATCCAGGCCCAGCAGGACGGCGCCCAAGGGAGTGTTCAGCTCGTGGGCAACGCCGGCTGCCAACTGGCCCACTGCCGCCATCTTGCTGGATTGGACCAGGTGGGCCTGCGATTCCTGAAGGGCCCGGTGGGTTTCCAGCAGGTCGGCGTGAAGCCGGGCCTTCTGCAGGGCCACGCCGGCCTGGTGGGCCAGCATCCAGGTCAGGTCCTGGTGGAATCGCTCAAAGGCCTGGAGGCGGCAAGAACCCAGCACGAGCACACCCGCGTCCTGGTCGTCTGGACCCAGCGGCACGGCCAGGACGCTTCGGATTCCGGGACCCGGCGGCGCGAATCGGCTCCGGGTCGCGTCTTCCAGGAGCAGGGGCCGGCGATTGCGCAGGGTCGCTTCCGCCAGGGCCCGGACGGCCTCGCCGTTCTCCTGCCCGCGCGTCGGCTCCGGGTGGGGGGGGGTCAGGACCAGAAGGTCATGGGGCACCACCTCGCTCAACAGCTTCAGGAGGGCCTGGCGCACTTCGTGGGGCTTCAGTGAGCCCGACAGCTCCGGCATGCCCTGCAGGGTTCTCTCCAATCCTGCGGCCCAGCCCTCCAGGCGCTGGTTGACCTGGCGCTGCACGGCCAACTCTCCCTGGATTTCCTCGAGGCGACGGGCCGACTGCAGGACCGGTCCCAACCACCGGGCCAGCAGCTCCAATCGACCCTGGTCGGCCTGTTCGAAGCCTCCCGGCCGGGCTGCCTCGACGCTCAGGATTCCTTGGTGCGGAATGGCCACGGCCAGTCGCCAGTGCGCCTCGCCTTCGGTCAGGTCAGGGTCGGTCTGGGCCGGGGGCGCCAGGGTGCTTCCTCCGGTCTGCCAGGCTCGCTCGGCCACCGGATCGCTCAGGCCCAGCAGCTTCCAGGAAGCCAGGCGGTCCGGATGAGGGCTCTCCCAGGCCAGGGGAACCAGGCCTTCGGTCTCCGCCAGGAAGACCACCGCGCTGCGGCAGGCGACCATCCGCCGGACCACGGCCAGCGCGCTGCGGGCGCTGGCGACGGCCGTCTCGTGTCCGGCCAGGTTCTCGGCCAGGACTTCGAGCAGGGCCTTCTCTTCGATCCTCAAAGCCAGCTCCTGGCTGGCCTGGCGTTGCCCCCGTTCGGCCAGCTCGCGCTTCTGGTCCGCCTGCTCCAGCCTGCGCTGCAGGCGACGGGGCTCTTCCTGGCACTCCCAGGAGGCCGCCAGTCGGGCCGCGTGTCCAAGCGCCAGGATCGGCAGGACCATGACCGGCAGCATTCCTGGACTCTTCCGGGTCAGGGCGGCCAGCAGGATGCCCAGAGCCGGAAGACTTGCCACGAGAGGGAGAAGGCGCCCTCGCGCGGTCGGGACGGCCGTGGGAACCTCCAGGAGACCCGGAACCAGGGAGGCAGTGGCCAGAAAGGCGGCGCCTCCCGTCAGCAGCGGAAGAGAGCCCGCCGTGGAAGGCGTCCAGGCTGCGAGTGCCAGCCCTGCCGCCAGCGGAAGAAGCTCCGCCACCAGCTCGCCGGTCTTCCATGCGAGCCCGGGCCCGCCCCGCAGCATGACTCGGACCATCAGGGCTGTGGAGGCAGCCAGGAGGGAGATGCGGGGGGCTGGCGGAGGGAGAAGGGCCAGGGCAAACCAGAAGGCGAATCCGGTGCTGAAGAAGCCGAAGCCCGGCCATTTCGTGGCCGCCAGCTCGGCCAGGATCCCCGCCAGGGCCAGCCCTCCCGCCAGGCGGGTGAGCGCTCCGGCGGGTTCGCTTCCGGCCAGGGCCAGCCCGGCCAGCACCAGGGCGGTCGTCCCCAGCAAGGTCAGGGCTCGGCCACGAGCGGCTGCGACGCTCACGACAGTCCCAGCCGGGCGCGCTGGGCCAGTTCCATCAACTCCAGGGGGGGCTCCATGTCCAGCTCCCGGCGCAGGGTCCGGCAGTGCCCTTCATAGTGCCGGATCGCCTCCTGCGGTCGACCCAGCGCCAGGAGGGACTGCATCGCGCCCCGGCAGGCTTCCTGGCTGAGCGGGTCCAGTTCCTTCCAGCGCAGGGCGCATTCCAGGGCTTCGGCTTCCAGGCCCTGGCGATGATGGTGCCGGTGCAGGTCCGCCAGGGCCTTGCGGACCCATCGGTCCACCCGATCGCGGATCTGCAGGGCCCAGTCCATGTAGCAGCCTTCCAAGAAGGGGCCCCGGGCCAGCTCCAGCACCCTGCGTGCCGCGGCCGGCCTCTCAGGACCCTGGGGAATGGCGGCGGCGCGTTCCAGTTCGGCCAGGTCGTGCCAGCGAGGCAGCTCGGGGTTCAGGAAGAGCCGGGCGCGAACGCGCTGGACCGGGTCCTGGTTGGATGTGGACCAACCGCGCAGCGTCCGACGCAGCGCAGAGGTGGTCCAATACAAGGCGTTGCGGCCGCGGAGGGCGTCTTCGGGCCAGAATTCCTCCAGGATCCGTTCCTCAGGGACCGGACGGGGCTGAACCGCCAGATAGGCGAAGAGGTGCTTGACGCGGGGAGAGCGCCAGGTCCGTTCCTCGATCACGTCCTCTCCCAGGAAGACCTCCAGAGGCCCCAGGGACTGGATTCGCAGGACCGGGCGCAGGGGGGGGGCGGACCGGCTCTGGAGTGCCACGGCGGCCTGCCGACGGACCTCGGGGTCGGGATCGGCGGTCAGGGTTTCCAGGCAGTCCAAGGGCAGGCAACCGCCGACCTCGGTCAGGAGCGAGGCAACCCGGCGCCGCGCGGACGCGGAGGGAGAGCCGGATTCCAGCCAGCGGGCCAGCTCGCCGGGAGCTTCACGGATCAGGCGGGCCAGGCTCCCCGGCGGCGTCCCCGTCTCCAGGAGGGTGGGGAGGAGCCAGGGCAGGTCTTCCCGTCGCTCGGGTTGATTCTCGGGACGGAGCAGGATCTCCAGATCTCCTTCCCAGTCCGGAGGCTCCAGCAGGCCCAGTGCCAACAGGGCCAGCCGGGCCCGCGAGAGGGCGGGCGCCAGGTTGAGCCTCCGGGCCACCCGGATGGCCTCCTCCAGGAAGGCCCGCGCTTCGGAGTCTCCGACCCGCATCAACAGGATGCCGCCCTTCAGGGCCACGCGACCGGTTTCGGCGGGGCCTGCCTGGCGAGCTTCCTGCAGGGCCGAGTGGACGGCCTCGGAGAGCTGTGGGCGGCAACCGGCCTTCAGGGCGACTTCGGCCAGCCCCAGCGAGGCGGCCACCTTCTCGCGCGGATTCCCCGAGGCCAGGACCCGCCGGAAGGCTTGTCCGGCATGGTGGGGGTCCCCGGCGTGTAGCAGGGTCTGGGCCAGTCCCAGCAAGGCCTGGGCCCGGGGGAGCCGGCCGGAGCACTCCGCACGGGCGGCTTCCAGGCCCGCGAGGAGGATCGGGTCGAAGCGTCCGGGCCAGCGCTCGTCGGGGTCGGAGTGCTGGCCGGCACAGACCGCCAGGTCGGCGACCCGTGAGGCCAGACCGGGCTCTTCGCACATCGCAGCCAGGGCCAAGGGAGGCGCGGGGCAGGGCAGGGCGGGCGCGGGGAGGGCGAAGAGGCGTCGGGCCGCCAGAAGGATGGTGCCGGCCTGGACTTCTTCGGTCTCGGGGGACTCCATGCCCGCCCCTTCCGCCAGCCGTCCCGCCAGGGAGCCGACCTGCTCGAGGTTCTCAACCACGCCTGCGGGCAGCCCCTGGCCTTCCAGGGTGCGCATCAGGGCCATCAGAGCCCAGGTCGAAAGCCTGCGCAGGCGTTCTTCGCGGGTCTGGCGGAATCGCCGGCGCCGGGTTTCGGAGAGGAGCCCCTCGACTCGTTGCAGGAACTGCGTCAGATCAAAGGGCTTGCGCAGATAGTCCGAGACTCCCAGGCGCAGGGCTCGCACCGAGTCGGCCTCGCTGGCATAGCCGGTGACGACCAGGCTGGCCGCGCCCTGCAAGTGTTCCTGCATCCGGGCCAGGGCTTCCAATCCGTCCAGGCCTTCCATCCGGACATCCAGGATCACCAGATCCAGGGGCTCGCGTTCGGCGGCCTCGACCGCTTCCTGTCCGCGGGACACGGCCAGGACCTGATGCCCTTCGTCCTTCAGGATTTCCGTCAGCAGCTCGCGCATCGCGTCGTCGTCTTCCAGGACCAGGATCCGGGCCGGCGGGCTCATCCTGCCTGTTTCGCCGTGTGGAGCACAAGTCTCCTGCTGTCAGGAGGCTTTTGTGTTTCTTCGGGTGTTTCGGGCGGTCGCAGGTGTTTACATCGCGCTCACTTCCCGGCAACAAGCTGGGGGCTTCTTCCCAGATCCCTCCCGGCTTCGGAAGCCAGGATCGTCTTCGGAGGTGAAGCCGAGATGACCGAACTGGACCTGATCCCCGTGCTTTGTCAGGACGCCCTGCAGCGACGACTGACCCCCGACCGGTTGCGCCGCCGGCTGGCCCGGGTCGACCAGACGTTGGCCCGCCGCCGGGAGGACCTCGAAGAGCTCTGCCAGGCCTGGCGCCGACGGAGCTTGACCCGAGCCGAGTTCCAGACGCTGCGCGAGGCCTGGCGTCAGGGCAGGGACGAACTGGCCGGCCTGGAGAGGTGCCTGGAACACCTGCGTCGCTGGTCGGGTGGGGGAGACGCCGGGAACCTGCGCCAGGCCTTGCTGGCCTATGACTCCGCCCAGCGCTGCTGGAAGCGGCACCTCAAGTCCATCCTGGCCTTGGCCCCGAGCATGTCGTGTCGATTTTGATTCGGGAGGTCACGGAGGATTTGTTGTTCATTTAGAGAAGTGGCGGGGTGGGAGGCAGTGCGATGGGAAAGTCCATTGGCCCGTTCTTCGGGGGGCGGCCCCGCTCGAGGCGGCGCGGTGGGGCGTTGATCCTGGCACTCCTGGTGATCGCCCTGTTGCTGGTCCTGGGGGTGGCGTTCCTGAGCTTCTTGGAGCGGGACCATCGTCTGGCGGGCTGTCAGGAACGCTCTGAACAGGCCTGGTTCCTGGCCCGGGCCGGGGTGGAATACGCCCTGGCCACCGGTCTGGCGCCGGGAGAGCCGGTCTGCCGTTCAGTCCCTGAAGGCAGTTCCACCCACTCCTTCGAGGTGCAGGTCCACCCCGATGGGACCCTGGTCTCCCGCGGGGTGGTCCGTCAGACCCTGTCCTGGTCGGAGCGTCTCCCCATCTTCGAGAGGACGCTGGTCGTCCCGTCGGGTCTCCTGGAGGAAGCCCATGAGCCCTTCTTCTGACAGTCCGGCCCAGGGCGGCCGGCTTCTTCCCGAACCGGTCCACGCCTCTGGTCGTCGAGCGTCGCGCTCGTCGGGGAACACCCTCTTCGAGGTCCTGGTGGCCCTGGGCTTGATGGGGCTGGTGCTGGCGGCGGTGGGAGAACTCTCGGTGGCGGCCCGGCACTTCTTCGCGCAGAGCACGGATCAAGGGACCTGCTTCCGGGAGGCCGCCATGGCCTGCTTTCGGATGGGACGCGAGCTCCGGATGTGCCGGGAGCTGTATCATCCGGACCCGGCCGTGCTGGATGGGGGGCAACCTTGGACAGCCTCGCCCGAGGGGTCTGCGGTCGTCGTCTTCCGGCGTCCGGGCCCCCCACCTCGGGCGGACCAGGTGGTCGGATTCCGTCTGGACGGTTCGCGCCGGGTCCTGGAGCGGCTCCTCTACCACCCGGATTTTCCCGTAGGCCAATCCTCGCAGGCGCGTCTCATGGAACCCCCCCGCCGCCTGGCAGGCGGGGTCGTGGGGATGGCCCTGTGGAGTCCGGATCCCTCCCGGAGGCACGGTTCACGCTTCCTGGGGCTGGAGCTGGTTCCAGGGCGGACTTCGGGCGCGGGGGCGCGGACGGGGCTGCCTTTGCGGCTCGAGGTCCGGGTGGGGGACCTGTGAGCCGGCCTCGCCCGAGAGGGATCTCGCTGCTGGAGGTCCTCCTGGCCATCCTGCTGGTCTTCATGGCCGCTTCGTGTCTCTTGGGGCTCTTCGGATCCGGGCAGGGCCTGGCTCTTCGGGGGCGGGAGTACTCCATCGCGACGCTGCTGGCTGGGAATCGGATGGAGGAGTTGCTGGCCTGCCCGCTGGAGGACGTCTCGCCTGGAACCGGAGAGCATTCGGAACCTTACCGGGGCTACACCTGGGAGGTGACGCTCCACGACTTCGAGGGAGACCTCAAGATGCTCGAGGTCCTCGTGCTCTCGCCCCGTGGAGCCCGTTGTTCCCTGCGCACCCTGCGCCGGACCAGTGAGTTCTTTGGGATCGCCTGCGATCCGTGGGCGGGTTGGCTCGTCTTCTCGGTCCCGGGAGATCCCGCGGTCCGGATCCTTCAGGACGGGGGCCGTGCTGCGCAGGGTCCGTCCCTGCCTTCAGGGCCCTCGCCGGCGCGGGCCGGTGGGCTGGCCGGGCCACCCGGGGCGGGGTTCTTGTGGGTGGCCGACCAGGTGCATCGGAACGTCGTCTACTTCCGCCAGAAGGAGTCCGGGGGTTTCGAGGATGGTGAGGTGCACGCCCTGGTGCCTCCCTCCGAGGCGAAGACTCCGGCTTTCGCCGGCCTAGCCAGCGACGGCTTTGCCAACCGCCTGGTCCTGGCCGACCGGGCCAATCGGGCGGTGTGGATCCTGGCCGACTCCCCGGTCGACTCGGAGCGGGTTCGGGGCCCTCTCGCCCCCCGGGAACCGGCCTTGGGGACCCCGGCCGGAGTCGCCGTCGATGGCTCGGCCTCCGTCATCTGGGTGGCGGATGCCGAGCACGGTTGCCTGCGTCAGCTTCTTGTGGGAGGCGAACCCACCCCCCCGGCAGACTACGAGGTCGAGCCCGGGGTTGGATGGTGGAATCGAGAGTGTTTTCGACCCGAGGAGGGGATGGGCTCTCCGCAGGGGGTGGCCGTGAACCCCTGGAGCTCCGCCGTCCTGTGCGTCGATGAGGGCAGCCTGCATCTTCTGGAGTTCGTGCCGATCTCGGCGGGAAGCTACGCCCCGGTCTGGAGCCGGCGTCGCCTCCCCGACGACCTGGTTCAGGCCCGCCCTTCGGGGATCTGCCTGGACCCTTTCCGCAACGTGGTCTACCTGAACACCCGTCGCGGCCAGGTCTGGAAGTCCACCCTGGTCGCCCCAGGCGGCTTCGAGCCGATCCACGGAGGTGAGGGGGAATGAGCCGAGTCTGGGGGGCAGGTCGTGGAAGACGGCGTCGACCGACCCTGCGCGAGCGCTCGGTGGCCACTCGGCAACTGGCCGTCATGGTCGGCTCCGGGTTGCCCCTGGAACGGGCGGTCGGGGTCCTGTCCCGCCAGGAAGGCAACCCGCGCCTGGTGCAGGCCTGGCGGGAGGTCCACCTCGGGCTTCTGCGGGGACGCCCCCTGTCCCGGGGCATGGCGCGCCACAGCGAGACCTTCGGGCTGTTGGAGGTGGGATTGACCCGGGCCGGCGAGGCCTCGGGGGCGCTGGTGTCCATCCTCGGGCAACTGGCCGACCTCCAGGAGCGGGAGGTGCGCCTTCAAGAGAAGGTGCGGGCCGCCCTGGCCTATCCTTCCCTGGTCGGGGTCGTCTGCCTGGCTTTGGCGGGCCTGATGGTGGGTCACGTCCTGCCCACCTTCCTCACCGGGATCCTCCGCGGGGTCGAGGAGCTTCCCTGGATCACCCGAACCCTTCTGGACCTGACCCGGCTGGCCTGGGACCCCGGAGTCTGGGCGGTCACCCTGGGCACGGCCGTGCTCGGATTCCCCCTGGTCGGGATGCATCTGCAGACCCCGCACGGAGGTTTCCAGTGGCAGAAGACGCTCCTGAATCTTCCCCTGTTGGGAGGGGTTTGCCGCAAGAGGCTCATGGTGCGTTTCTGTCGGACCCTGGCGACCCTGCTTTCAAGTTCCATGCCCCTGGTGGGTGCCTTGCAGGTGGCCGCTTCCGCCCTGGCCAACGGCCCTCTGGCCGAGGCCCTGGAGGAGGTCTGCCTGGACCTCGCCGAGGGGGCTGGCGTGGCGGAATCATTCGTGTCTTGTGGTTTCTTCCCGCCGATGGTCCGGAGCATGGTGGCCGTCGGCGAAGAGGCGGGCGACCTGGCCGGTCCGCTGCTGCGGCTGGCCGAATTCTACGAGCAGGACCTGGAACTGTCGCTGAACCGCCTGACCTCGCTCTTGGAGCCGGTCGTGGTCAGCGTGGTGGGGATCTTCGTCGGCCTCGTGCTGCTGGCCTTGTTCCTTCCCGTGTCCCGGGCCCTGGTCAGCTTGTGAGACGGCGATGTCGAAACGAATCCTGATCCTGGAACAGGACTCGATCCTGCGTGAGCTCCTGGTCGAGTACCTGGAGGAGGAGGGCTTCAGCGTTCGCTCGGTCGGCGAGGCCCGGCAGATCCTGGTGAATCCGCAGGGCCCTCCGGATCTGTTGCTGGCCGCGACCCGGGCGCTGGGGGCTCCGGGTTGGAGGGAGGTGGGGGCCTTGAAGGAGAGCCACCCCCCGCTGAAGGTCGTCCTGCTGGCCTCCTCCCATCGTCGGCCCGCCCTCCTCTCCGAGGGGCCCGTCCGGCCGGACGGGTTGCTGCACAAGCCCTTCGAACCCGCTTGCCTGCAGCGGATGGTTCACCGGCTCTTGTCCGGGCCAGGGGAGCCAGGCTTCTTTGGTCGGATTCGAGACCGGGTCTGCTCGGGTTCGAAGGAATTCGTCCGACAGAGGACCCGAGCTCGCCTTCGGGGCCTGGAGGCAGACCGGGACGGTCTGTATCGGCGCTACCTGGCGGCCGTGCGCTCGGGTTCGCTGCCGAGCGGGGCCGCCTTGGAGGTGTGGGACCAGGTGGAGGAATTGGAACGCGCCCGTCAGCGCGCGCTCTCGAACGAATCGGTCGACCTGGACCGCTTGCGGGACGCCTTTCGCTTCGTGGCCGACCTGGTGCTGGCCAAAGGGCGGGCGGGAGCCGTCCCGCCGTCGGTCCGACGTCAGCCCGAGCAGGTCCCCCGGAAGGTCTTTGCCGGTCTGTACGGTCGTCTGAAGAGAGGCGAGATTTCGGTCGAGCAGTTGAAGGAGGCGCCCCGACTGCGCATGGGGCCCTCCGGACCCCTGGAAGGTTCAGACCACGAGCAGGCCCTGCGCCGGGCGGTGTGGGGCTCCGGAGGCTGAAAGGCGGAAGGGGGGCGTCGGGGAGCACAGAACTGCTCTGGCGTGAAGCGACTCACGTGCCTGCGCGACTGGGTGCACGAGAACTACCGCCTGGCCTATGTCCTGGGGACGGGGGCACTGGCTCTGGGGGCCTGGGCCGTCGTCCCCGAAGCTTCGCCGTTCTGGAGTCTGGGGGCCTGGGTCGCGGCCTTGGCCCTGGGGGCGATCCTGGAGCCCGGCGTCCATGTGGGCAGCCAGCTCTACGGCCCGGTCCTCTCACGAGGGCGGACGGATCGGGCGGTGCTGGCCCTGACCTTCGACGATGGCCCCTGCCCGCCCCATACCTCCCGGATCCTGGACGTGCTGGCCCGTGAGAAGGTCCAGGCCACCTTCTTCTGCCTGGGGCGCGAGGTTCGCCGTCACCCCGAGCTGGTTCGCCGGATGGTTCGGGAGGGGCACCTGGTGGGCACCCATACCGAGAACCACTGCAACCTGCTCTTCTCCACGCCTGGGCGCTCCCGCCGCGAGATCCTGGAAGGCTGCCGCAGTCTGGCCCTGGTCATGGGGCAGGAGCCCGGGTGGTTCCGCCCGCCCTATGGGATGCGTCCACCCTGGACCCTGAAACAGGCCCGGAACCTGGGCATGACCACGGCGCTGTGGTCGAACTGCCCCCGGGACTGGCAGCGCCCCGGGGCCGAGGTCCTGGCTCGACGGGTGGTGGACCGGGCCCGCCCGGGAGATGTCGTGCTGCTGCACGACGGGGGAGGGGACCGCAGCCAGACGGTGCGGGCCCTGGAGATCCTGATCCCGGAGCTGCGCCGGAAGGGTCTGGGTTTCGTCCGGTTGGATGCCCTGGC
>DCTU01000196.1 GCA_002329445.1 bacterium UBP9_UBA1432 | reverse complement strand
CGGACCAACCTGCACGTCCACCACGTCCAGCGGCGCTCCCAGGGCGGGTCGGACGAGCTTCCGAACCTGGCCGTGGTCTGCGCCGCCCACCACCTGCGCCACCTTCACGGCGGCACGATGCGGGTGGAGGGCGAGGAACCGGCGACGCGCATCTGGGAGATCGGTTTGGCGGATGGTGCCCCCTGGCGGGTTTACTGCGACGACAGGCTGGTGGACGGAGAGGCGTTGGACTGGGAGGGGAGCGAAGACCGGGTCTGCGAGGCCACGCCCGAGTACCGGTGCGGGCCGGCCACCTTTGGATCGGAGACCCGCGCCGCCTGAGCCCCCGCCCCCGGGGCCGACTCGGGGGATGAGATCGGGGGCCTTCGCACCTGCCGCTTATCGAACACACATTCGCCAACCCTGAGGATCAGCACCCAGTCTGCGAAGGCATGTTGGCAGGGATGCTTCGGTATGGCATCATGATCCTGACGTGGACATCAAAGGACTGAACCTCGGCCGATACGACCCGGGTCACATCGCCGCCATCCAGCGCGAGATCGCCCGCAGCGTCAAGCCCAACGTCCTGCGCGAGCTGGACGACAAGGTGGCGGCGGCCCTGCTGCTGACCACCGACGCGGTGAACCTCTCACCCGAAGCCAAGGCCTACCTGCGGGAACTGCGCAAGAGGATGCGCGCGGAGGGAAAGGGCTCCACCGAACAGGCCCGGGCCACCGAAGAGGACTTCCAGGCCTTGCTGGCCGGGCTTGAGGAGTTCCGCAACCAGACCAAGGAAGAGTCCGGTGAACCGGAGGGCAAGCCCGCCTTCCCCAGCACCATCACCCTCTCCAACCATGTCCCCGGAGCCCCCCGGCCACGGGCCGCCCGACCGTCCTCGCCGACCCGGGACATGATCGATGCCATGATCTACTACGCCTCCTCGTCCAAGGTCCGCGAGATGGTGCAACGCGAGCTGGAGGTCTTCGGCCCCGAACTGGTCGCCCAGGTGAAGGCCTTCGGGGTCCGCCTGATCGTCCTGGAACGCAACCGGCTGCTCTCCCACATCCGGATCCGCGGGATGTCGGTGGTGGCTCCGGGCGAGCGCACCTTCGACGGCCGCCCCTGGGACACGGTCCGGGGACTCTATGACCAGTCCCGGCGCCTGCTGGTCCTGGGCGAGGAGATGCTGGGCAGCCCCTTCCGTTCGGTGGCCCGCCACGAGTTCGCCCACGCCTTCGACCACGCCTTCAGCGAGAAGAACCGGCGCAAGCTGCCGCTTTCGGTCCAGTTGTGGAACCTGTTCCGGACCGAGCGGACGGGGATGGTCTCGTCCTACGCCTCGACCAATCCGGCCGAGTACTTCGCCGAGTCGGTCGAGGCCTGGTTCCAGGAGAAGGGGCGGGCCACCCTGCAGGCCGAGGACCCGCGCATGTTCAGCTACCTCCAGGAACTCTTCGCCGCCTCCTGAGTCGTCACCCGCCCGCCAGCGAACTGGAGGAGATCCCTGCAAAGTCGAGAATTTCGCGTTTTCACCGGAGTGGGTGAATGGCCAGAGGACCCGGCGGGGCGTCCCGTCTGGTTCTTGCGTTGTTCACCGCGGCTCCCCCAGACCGGTGCTTCTCCAAGGAATCACGGCGCCTGCGGACCCCTCCAGAGCTCCCCCGAGGCGATCCGGTGCGGATCGCCCGACCTGTCCTGCGCCAGGGTCGCGCCGCCGTGAGCCCCAGAAACCCGGGGCGCCGAACTGAATTACACAAGAAGATGAGCAAGACCCCCACCATGAAGAGGCTCACCCTGCTTGCCGCGATCCTGGCCCTGCTGTGCCTGATGCCGTTGTCGGCCTGGCCTGAAGAGGGCGTCCCGGCCCCCCCCGCCGNNGTTCCGGCCGCTCAGGACCCCCTGGTGCCGGATCGCCTGCCTCCCCTGATCCTGCCACCGCTGTCGGGGGAGCAGGCCGAGCCGGGGGAACCAGGAGGAGCGCCCCCCTCCGAGCCGGTTGAAGATCCCACGGCCGCACCGGTCGAAGAGCCGATCGCCCAGCCCCCGGCCCCCCTGCCGATGCCCAAGGGCCCGGCGGTGGTGCGGAACAACCTGCCCGTGGGGCGCAGGTATCACTTCGCCCTGGACTACGACGGCAAGCTGGTCGGCTACAGCCACTTCTCGGTCGACCGCCAGTTGACCCTGGGCGGCCAGGCCTCCTTCCTGCTGAGTTCCGCCACCCGCATCAAGATCGGGGTGGGCGGGGTCCAGGACCTGAAGTTCTCCTCCCAACTGGAGGTCGACAAGAAGACCCTGGCGCCCTCCTCCTTCCAGTGCGTCCAGAAGTCCGCCGAGGGCGCCCTGCAGGTCAACTGCGTCTACTCCCCCACCATGGTGGCCCAGCGCAACCACGTGGGGCAGTTCGAGCAGACCCACTTCCACAACTTCGAGGGCCCGGCGCCGCACCTGATCTTCAACAACCTCTGGGGCGAGCTGGACACCTTCGCCGAGCACTATTGGCTGCTGGTCCGCGCCGCCTCCACGGGCGGGGTGCTTCCGGCCTACGACCCGATCCTCCGCGGGGGCGGACAGGTCGTGGTGTACGCCCCGACGACCGAGAGCTGGGATTGGAATGGCCGGAAGGTGGCGACGCGCGTCTACCCCGTGACGGACCTGAAAGGAACCCTTCTGGCCCGGGTCCGAGTCCTGGATTCCAACATGGAGCCCCTGGAGATCCGTGAAATCGGCCGCGGCCTGGTCTTTCGGCGCTCCGACCCCTCGATCGTGGGCCGCATCGACAAGGTGGCCGGCCTGGACTTGTGGGCCGCCAAGACCGGCAACTCGAACATCTTCTTCCCGGATCCCGAGAAGCTGACCACGCTGGAGGCCGACGTCGAACTGAACCTGCGCGGGGGTCAGTTCGCAGACCACCAGATCTCGGGCTACCGGCAGTACTTCACCGGACAGATGGCGGAAGGGTTCATGAAGGGCCGCGTGGTGGTCCGTTCGGTCCCCCTGGAGGTCTCCCGACGAACCCCCTTCCCCCTGCGCGGGGAGATCCCGACGGAGCTTCAGGCCTACCTGCAACCCGGCCCCGGCGTGGAGAGCGACTTCGTGCCGCTGACCACCAAGGCCGCCGAACTGACCTGGAAGGCCGAGAACGCCTTCCAGGCCGCGCGTCGCCTGAACTCGTTCGTGGCCGGGGAGATCGAGACCGGACTGTCCTTGCCCTCGGCCCGCTTCTGCCTGGAGAGCGGCGTGGGCAACGCCGAGAGCCGCGCCCTGCTGCTGGTCGCCATGGCCCGAGCCTCGGGGCTTCCTGCCCGGCGAATTGGCGGACTGGTCTTCCAGAACGGCGACTTCGTGCCCCACCACTGGGCGGAGATCTGGCTGGGAGCCCAGGAAGCCTGGACCCCCTTCGACCCCACCACCAACGAAGCCGGCCAGATCGGCGCCAGCCACATCGCCCTGTGGGAGAGCGGAGACATCCAGTCCACGGCCATCCAGGTGAAGAACTACGCCCCGCGGGCCCCCCGCAAGGTCGCCTACTTCAACACCGAGCTGGCCTGGCCCGTCGGCGAACAGCGCGTGTACGCCATCCTCCGCGACGGAGAGAGGGTGGGCACCGAAGTGGCCCGGGTCGGGGACATGCAGTTCCTGGACAACCAGGAGGTCTACACCTTCGAGGCCCAGGCCACCCTGCAGGATGGCGAGAAGACCCTGGAGATGAAGTCGGAGCTGCTGGTCGACCCGGCAGGCCTGCCGGTCCGCTTCCACATGGTCTCCGGAGACCCCGCGGTGCAGGTCGAGACCGAGTTGCGTTTCAAGGCCGACACCCTGCACCAGTCCGTCAAGGGGGGGACTCGCCCGCTGGAGCGCGACGTCCCCTTCGCCCGCGGCACCTACCTGACCGACCAGAGATTCCTGACCCAGTGGGCCCTGGTTGTGGGGCAGGTTCCCCAGCCCAAGCCGGGCGACACCGTGGCGCCGGAGAAGAAGCAGACCCTGCACGTCTTCGTCCCTGAAGACCTGCGCTCACGCGAACTGGTGCTGGAGGCCCGGGACGCGGAGAACCTGACCCTGGCCGACGGCAGCGAGATCCTGGCCCGAAAATACGAGACCGAGAAGGGCATGCTCTTCTTCCTGAACGACCAGAACCAGGTCGTCAAGATCGCCATCCCCAGCCAGAAGCTGGAGGTCCTGCTGGAGAAGACCGAGTTCCGCATCGACTGAAATGCCTGGGGTTCTTGACTTGAAAGGGATTCACACGAGGTTCCAGAAGGGTCGCGCCGCATGAGCGAGAGGATCCTGGCCGGCCGCTACCGGTTGGAGGAGCGGATCGGCGAAGGGGGCATGGGCTCGGTCTATCGGGCCCTGGACCTGCGCACCGGTCAGGACGTGGCGGTGAAGCTGCTGCGTCGGAAGCTGTGCGAGCGCGAGCATTCGCGCCGGCGTTTCGCCCGGGAGGCCCGGGCCGCAGGTCTGCTGGACCACCCCGGAATCGTCCGAATCCTGGACCACGGGCAGGACGACCGCCCCTTCCTGGTCATGGAGCTTCTGGAAGGGATCTCGCTGCGTCGCCACGTCCGGCGGGCCAAGCCGAGCCCCGCCGAGCTGCTGGAACTCATGGCCCAGATCGCCGACGCCATGTCGCACGCCCACTCCCGGGGCATCATCCACCGGGATCTCAAGCCCGACAACGTCTACGTGGCCCCGGATGGCCGGGTCAAGGTGCTGGACTTCGGGCTGGCCAGGATGCTGCGCATCCCCGAGCTCTCAGCCCTGACCCGTTCCGGGACGGCCCTGGGCACCTGCTCCTACATGGCTCCCGAGCAGGCCGCCGGCAAGGAGGCCGACGAACGCAGCGACCTGTACGCCGTCGGCGTGATGCTGTACGAGTTCCTGTGCGGGATGGTCCCCTTCTCGGCCGACGAGCCTGCCAGCGTGCTCTACATGCAGGTCCACCAGGCGCCCGAGCCCCCCCGGGCGGTCAACCCCGACCTGCCCTGCGACGTCGAGAACCTGATCCTGTGCCTGATGGACAAGGACCCCGCGCGGCGGCCGGCCAGCGCCAGGATCCTGGCCATGGAGATGCGCCGGATCGCCGCCCGCCTGCGCGGCGAGATCCTGCCGGCCCCCGTGGCCGCGGGTTCCGTCGAGTCGGCAGAGTCCACCCTGATCTTCACGGCCAACCGCCTCCCCTCCCCGGCCCTGCCGACCGTGCGGCCGGCGCCGGGCAGCCCGTTCTCCGAGGGTGACCGGGTCTGCCTGCTGACCGCCGACCTTCCAGGCCTCTCCCGCCTGGGGCTGGACCGCAGCCCGTTGGAGGTCTCGGCCATGATGGCCGACCTCTCGGGCGAGCTGGAGGAAGCGCTGCGCGCCCACTCTGGCCGGCTGCTGGAGCGCCACGGAACCCGGATCGTCGCCGCCTTTGCGGGCCGGGAACCGGGACTTCGGGCAGTCCAGGCGGTGGGCCGGATGCGAGCCCGGGTGCAGTCCCTTCTGCGCCGCTATGCCCTGACTCCGCCTCCAGCCCTCTCTGCCGGAATCTTCGGAGGAAGCCTTCCGCCGCGCGCGCCGGGGGACTCGTGGGAGGAGATGGCCCGCAAGGAACTGATGCACGGGGCCCAGCGGTTGGAGATGCTGGCCCGGGAGCACCCGGACGCCACCCTGATCTGCGCCGAGAGCCTGGACGACCGGGTTCCGGTGCAGCCCTTGCGAACCCTCTTCGTCCGCGGCCGCCGCGACCCGGTGCAGATCTTCCGGGTGGTCGACGCCTGAACCTCAGAGAACCCACCGCCCCCCATGCGGGCGGTATTCCAGGAAAGGAGTCCTGGCCATGGAGCTGCGGTTCTACGGTCTTCCCCTCCTGCTCGTCGGGGGTGCCGTCTGGCTGGCCCTGGTCGAAGTCCGGTACTTCCTGGCCCATCGGGCTGCCGGGAATCCCCCCTGGCCCCGCCTGATCCGCCGCCTCTTCGGCGCCGCCCTGCTGGTGGGCATCGCCGCCATGTTCCAGTTCGCCGAGACCACGCTCCCCGAGCAGATGTCCCCCGAGCAGGCCATGGCCCGCCTCCACTACTGGATGGGGACCCTGGCCCTGGTCGGTCTGGCGGCGATCCTGGCCCTCTGGGACGTCCTGGCCGAACTCCGCAGCCTGAGGTCCTACGTGGACCGGGTCGAACGCGACGAGCTGCGCAATCTGGAGAACCGCCTGAAGGAGCCGCGATCCTGAGACCCCTCCTGCTGATCCTGCTCGGATTCCTGCTGGCCTCCCCCCTGATGGCCCGGCCCGCCGAACTGACCGTGCGCGCCCTCTCCGATCCGGTCCGCGTCCAGCTCTGTCGGGGAGCGGAGGTGGCCCTGGAGATCGAAGGGGGCACGCCTGCCCAGGGCCGGCGTGCGGCCGACCTGGCCTTGCGGGCGGATTTCCCTTTGCGGGTGACCACCCGACAGGACCGGGCCCTGGTCTGGAGCGGCGACGAGCTGCTGGCGGAAATCTCCCAGCAGCAGTCGGCGCGCTGGGCCACGACACCCTATTCGCTGGCCCGCACCTTCGTCCATCGGCTGGAGGCCGCCCGCTGNNGGCACAACCCCCTATTCACTGGCCCGGACCTTTGCCAGTCGGCTGGAGGCCGCCCGCACCGGGAAGGCTCCGGCCCTCCCGACCCTGGAACCGACCCGCCTGACCGTCCCCCTGGGGGAGACGCGCCCGGCTCGCTGGCTCCACCAGTCCGGAACTCCCAAGGTGACGATCTCCGACCCCTCGGTCGCCGAGGTCTTCCTGGCCGGCAGCGAGGTCCGCGTGACCGGAACCAGCCGCGGC
>DCTU01000403.1:180-4141 GCA_002329445.1 bacterium UBP9_UBA1432 | reverse complement strand
GCTCGGGACGCTCCGGGCCCTCTTCCCCCAGACGGCCGTCGGGGAGCTCCTGGACCTGGCCCACGAGGCCCGCAGGCAGGGGAACCTGGAGTTGGCCCCCCTGGACGGATGCAGCGACCTGCCGGGAAATCGCCCCGAGGACATGCCCGCCTGGGCAGCCCTGGCCGGACTCCTCCTGACCGCCAACGGAGACTTCCGCCGACGGGTGGACCAGCGCCAGGGCTTCCCTCCGGCGGGCAAGGGCCCGGGCAGCCTGGAGCGCAAGCTGCGCAAGGAGCGCTTCGCGGCCCTGTGCCTGGACCTGGCGGAAATCGAGGACCTGTCGCGCCGCCTGGCCGGCGTCCGGCGACTCCCTCCCCCGGCCTACGAGGACCGGCAGTGGGAGGTCCTGGAGGCCTTCTTCGAAGTCCTGATGCTGGCCACCGCGCAACTGACGCTGGTCTTCCGCGAAGCCGGCCGCTGCGACTTCACCGAATTCTCGTTGAAGGCCGTCGAGGCCCTGGGTCCCGAAGACGCTCCGACCGACCTGGCCCTGGCGCTGGACCATCGGATCCGCCACCTCCTGGTGGATGAGTATCAGGACACCTCCACCTCCCAGGACCGGCTGCTGCGCTGCCTGACGGCCGGCTGGGAGCCGGGGGATGGCCGGACGCTGTTCCTGGTGGGCGACCCCATGCAGTCGATCTACCGCTTCCGGGACGCCGAGGTCGGGCTCTTCCTGCGGGCCCGGGACGAGGGGCTGGGTGCCCTGCCCCTGCGCGCCCTCTCGCTGACCAGCAACTTCCGCTCGCAGGCCGCCCTGGTGGACTGGTTCAACCAGTGCTTCAGCCGGGTCTTCCCCCACACCGAGGACCGCAACACCGGCGCCATCTGCTACTCCGTGGCCACGGCTTCACGCCCTGCCCTCCCGGGTCCCGGGGTCCTGGTCCATCCTCTGTACGAGGAGGACCCCCGGGTCGAGGCGGCCGAGGTGGTCAAGGTCATCCAGGAGGAGAGGAGCGCGGACCCTCATGCCCGCCTGGTGGTGCTGGTCCGCAGCCGCGAGCACCTGCGCGAGATCCTGCCCGCACTCCGCCAGGCCGACCAGCCCTTCCAGGCCGTGGAGCTGGAGAAGCTGGACACCCGCCCGGTGGTCCAGGATCTGCTGGCCCTGACCCGGACGCTGCTGCACGCCGGCGACCGGGTGGCCTGGCTGGCCGTTCTGCGCGCCCCCTGGTGTGGCCTGACGCTTCACGACCTGACGCTGCTGGCCGCGGGCGAGGAAGCGGCCCTGCCCGACCTGCTGGCCGACCCGGTGGCCCTGGATCGGCTCTCTCCCGACGCTCGCGCACGCGCCGGACGGGTGCACGACATCCTGCAGGAGGCCTGGAGCTCGCGTCGCCGCCAGCCCCTGCGGCGCTGGGTGGAAGGGACCTGGATGGCCCTGGGGGGACCGGCGTGCCTGGCTCAGCCCGGCGATCTGGAGGATGCCCTGGCGTACCTGGCCATCCTGGATGGCTTCGACGAGCGCTCGGAGTGGCCCGACCTGACGGCCCTGGACTCCAGGCTTCGCCGTCTCTTCGCCCGCCCCGACCCCTCGGCGGGCCCTCGGCTGCAGGTCATGACCATCCATCGGGCCAAGGGCCTGGAGTTCGACGTCGTCCTTCTTCCGGGGTTGGGGCGGCGGACCCGTCGTCCGGGCCAACCCCTGATGCTGTGGGCCGAGCGCCTCAACCAGGTCGGCACCACCGACCTGCTGTTGGGCCCGATCACCGAGATCGGCCGGGATCGGGACCCCGTCTACTCCTGGCTTGCCGACGTCGAGGCCCGTCGGGAGGTCAACGAGACGTCCCGACTGCTGTACGTGGCGGCCACCCGGGCCATCCGGCGATTGCACCTCTTCGGCCAGGTGGACCGCGATCCCGAGACGGGCGAGGTGGCCGAGCCGCCCGAAGGCACCATGCTGGGACTGCTCTGGCCGGTGGTCGCACCCGCGTTTCCTCCGAGGGAAGCCCTGCTGGAAGAACCTCCCCCGCCCCCCGGAGAGGTGCGACCTCTGCTGCCAGGCGCGCCCTTGGACATGAAGGATCCCCTGGAGGATCCCCTGGCCGACGCCCTGCCCCCCCTGCGGCGCCTGGAAGCCGAGCCGCGGCTTCCCGAACCTCCCCCCGCCGTGGCCCTGCGCCCGCAGCGGGACGAGACCCTGGAGGAGGCCCCGGAATTCCGCTGGGCCAGCGAGACGGTGCGCCACGTGGGCACCCTGGTCCATCGCGTCCTGCGATCCATCTCCCATGAGGGTCTGGCGGCGTGGGACGCCTCACGCCTGGAGGCGATGCCAGGGGCCCTGCGCGCGGCCCTGGTCCGACTGGGCGTCCCCCAGGACGAACTGCAGGCCGGGACCCGGGCCGCGATGCAGGCCCTGTCGGGTCTTCTGGATTGCCCCCGAGGCCGCTGGATCCTGGATCCGACCCACCGCGAGGCGCGCAGCGAGTATGCCCTGGCGGGCCGCCTGCACGGGCGGGTGGTGCGCGTCCAGGTGGACCGCACCTTCGTCGACGACCAGGGCGTCCGCTGGATCGTGGACTACAAGACGGGAACCCACGAGGGGGGAGACCTGGAAGCCTTCCTGGACTCCGAACAGCAGCGCTATCGTCCGCAGATGGAGCGCTATGCCAGGTTGATGCAGCGCCTGGACCCGCGACCGTTGCGGCTGGGTCTGTACTTCCCGCTGCTGAGGGGATGGCGGGAGTGGAGCCCGGGGGCTTGAAAGCGCCCGACCCTCAGGCGCCGGGCGGAGGCTGCGGGCGTCCCCGGACCACCAGGCCCAGCATCCCGGCCAGCACGCCCGCCATGCCGAGCCGGCCCAACCCCTGGAAGAACGCTCCGATCTCCACGCTGCGATGCAGCAACCTCATCTGCCCGAAGAGATAGTTCCAGTCGTGGCCCTCCAGGGGATCGGCCCCGAAGAGCGGCAGCAGCAGGAAGCGGGCATCCTTCATGTAGATGCCCATGTTCTGCATCGAGGCGAAAAGCCACAGCAGGGCCACGCAGGCCGAGAACGGCTCGCGTCGCTTCCAGAAGAAGTAGACGGCGAATCCCAGGGGCAGACCCAACTGGGCCAGGGTCCCCCCCGCCGCCACCAGGAACCTGGGTGCAAAGGGCATCAGCACCAGGTGGCCGGCCTCGTGGAAGGGCAGGATCGCATAGTCCAGCAGACCGAAGTGGGCCGGGCGGGTGAAGTAGGGATACGCCAGCCAGGCCGCCAGGATCAGGACCCCCACGTGGAAGCGCCAGCGCCAGGCGTCCTGCAGGGACTGCATCTCCAAGGCCACCCCGTGGGCCGCCCGGCAGGCCGGGGCCCCTGGCGCCGCCAGCGCACCCTGGCACTGGAAGCAGGCCGGCTCCCCGGCGCGGTTGCTGGCCCCGCACTGCGGGCAGCGCACGTAGCCCCCCCGACTCACGCAGGGTCCTCGGCGGAAGCCGCCACGCCGACCAGCCCTCGGGATCGCCGCAGGCGCAGGCGGACCGACCAGACCAGCCATCCCAGGCCCAGCACCAGGATCCCCCCCATCCACGCGGTATACCAGTCGGGAAGATTCCTTCCGAAGACCCACACGTAGGTCCAGGGCGACAAGGTGCTGGAGAGGTTCAACAAGGCCAGCGCAGGGATGGGCTGGAAGCAGCGCCGTCGGACCAGGGCCACGATCCGCGCCAGGGTCCAGCAGAAGACCACGCTCTTGAGCGCGTACAGGGCCGCAAAGACCAGGGGATCAACCTGGTAGTAATGCGTCAGGTGGTTCCAGCAGAAGGTCCACCAGGCGGACAGGTCAGACGACACAAGAGCATTCTACCACGGATGGCGCCAGGACAAGACAACCGGCCCCCCGGGCACAAGCCACGAGGAGCCGGCGGGTGGGGTCGTCGGGCGTCCGAGCGACCTTCAGATTCAGCGCCCCGGGGGGATCGCCGCGTAGTACAGGCC
>DCTU01000403.1:0-165 GCA_002329445.1 bacterium UBP9_UBA1432 | reverse complement strand
GACGCCGGGCTTCTTGTTCTGCAGTCCGGGCAGGGGCCTCAGGTCATAGCCCGACTGCTGTCGGCCATAGAGCAGGTTGATCAGTTGGCCTGCCTTGCGCCCCTCGGTCAGGACCAGCGTGCCGGCATCGTCCGAGATGAACGGATAGTTGTACTCCCGCTCGGG
>DCTU01000351.1 GCA_002329445.1 bacterium UBP9_UBA1432 | reverse complement strand
CGGTTCTCACGCCAGGCGGCAGATTCCGGCAGTTCGCCCGGCCTAGACAATCCGGCCCCCTTGCGTGAAGAAGGATCAAACCCACCCCGGGCCCTTGGGACACACGGGAGAAGGAGTTTGTGCATGTTTGCCTCGGGCGGCTTCAACAACCTCAACATGATGGCCGGAATGCCGACAACCACCGGGATTCCGACAGGTAACAGCCCTGGATTCATGGCCGGGCCCAACGGTCTCAACGACGTCATGAAGCAGTTGGACCAGATGTTCAGCAAGCAGATGAAGTCGATGAACGACCTGCTCAAGAAGATGCTGGGCAGTTCCAAGAACGGGAACGCCGCCTCCGGCATGTTCCCCTGCATGGACCTGAGTGCCCAGATGGAATCGGTCATGAAGATGGGCGGTTTGACCAACCAGATGATCGCCAAGGTGGCCTCGATGGTGACGCCAGAGGCCTCGTTGGCCGCCCTTGGTGGCTTCAACGCCCTCAGCCAGGGCAGTTCGGCCGGCACCGTCAGCGCCGCCTCCCTGGGCAACGGCACGGCCTGGGGCCGCTCGCTGGCCTCCGATGCCCTGAATCACTCCGTCAAGGGGCCCGGTGGATGGTGCTACAAGTACGTGGCCCAGGCCCTGGCCCGCCACGGCGTCAGCGTCCACGGCGGCAGCGCCTACATGGCGGCCGACCAGTTGGCCACCAAGAAGGAGTTCCGCGAGGTCAAGGTCAGCCAGGCCGACCTGAAGAAGCTCCCGGCCGGTGCCATCGTGGTCTGGAACAGGGGCAACGGACACCAGCACGGCCACATCTCGATCTCCCTGGGGGACGGACGGGAAGTCAGCGACCTGGTCCGGAACCAGACCACCAACTACGGCACCTCCTACCGCGTCTTCCTGCCCAACAAGTAGTGCCTGCCCCCAGCTTCAGCCCGGTCCAGGACTGGCAGCTTCGGATCCTGCCGATGCAGGTCTTCGTCCCTGCCGACCTCCCCGAAGGTTTCCTGGTCCAGTCCGTCGTTGCCGAGGACTCTCCGGACTGGGGAGCCTCCTACCAGATCGTCTTCGAAGGCCCGGAAGGGGCCGAACTGACCGTTCAGGGCACCGTCAGCGGGGTCGGCGACATCTTCCGGGGCCAGTCCCGCCAGAAGTTCCAGAATCCCTGGCTGGGCCAGGGGATCATGGAATTCTACGAGCCTGACTCCGAAGAGCCCGTGGACTTTCGCAGCCACTGGCTCCAGACCGGTCCCGAGGCCCCCTTCCACAACCTGTCGGGAAAGGGCCTGGAACCCGGACAGGCCCTGCACCTGGCCGAGAATCTCGGCCCCCGGCAATAGCCTCCAGGGTCAGGTGGTCTCGAAGCCCGGCGCGGTTCAGCCCCGCCGGGCTTCTTCGTGCGACATGGTGACGGTGATCCCGGGGAAGATCACCGTCACGTTCTGGGAATCGACGGCTTTGACCACACCGTTTCCCCAGCGGGGGTGACGGACGCGATCTCCGCATTCCTTGGGCTGAGACTGAGCCTGGGCCGAAGGCGCCGAGGTCTGGAGGAAGTCCTGCTTGAGGGTGCGCTGCTTGCCGCCCTCGAAGAGGACGGTCACCAGGTCGCGCTCGACGCCCTGGACGGTTCCCCGGCCGAAGACCTTGTGGGTGACCGGGGTCCCCACGGGGAAGCGACCGGCCACCTCGGCCTCCCGCTCGGCCCTTGGACCAGCCCGGACCGCGCCGATCTCGGCGACCCGGGACCGGGCAGCTTCGCCTCGGGCCGTCTGGACCCGGGGAACCGGCGCCGCCACCGGGCGCGAGAAAGCCGGACGCCCTGACCCGGAAGTCCCGGTCGCTCCCCTCCAGCGCCCGGACCCGATGGCCGGGCCCTCGTCGTCCAGATAGCGCCCGGAACCCAGCGCGAGGTCCGGTGCATCCAAGAGCTCTTCCGGGACCTCCTTGAGGAACCTCGAGATCCGGCGAGGCAGCCGCATGCCCCGCATCTCGCGCGAACGCGCCCAACTCAGGAAGAGCTGTTCTCGTGCCCGGGTGATCCCGACATAGCACAATCGACGCTCCTCCTCCATCCCCGAATCGCCCTCCTCCAGCGCACGCAGGTGCGGAAAGGTCTCCTCCTCCAGGCCGGCCAGGAAGACCACGGGGAACTCCAGGCCCTTGGCGGTGTGGACCGTCATCAAGGTGACCCGGTCGACGGCCTCCTGGTAGGTGTCCTGGTCGGAGAGCAGTGAGACCTGGCCCAGGAAGGCCTGCAACGGTGACTCCTCATCGCCCGCCCCCGGATCGAACTCACCGGTGACGTTCAGAAGCTCCTCGAGGTTCTCCAGACGAGCCTGGGACTCCACCTTGTCCTGGGCCTCGGTCTGCAGGGCGCTGCGGTAGCCGCTCTGGGTGAGCACCTCCACCACCAGCTCGGTCACCCCGACCCGTTCGCTCCCCAGCCGTTGCATCAAGGGCCCCATCCAGGCCTTCAATGCCTGCATCCTCTCGGCCGCCTTGCCTCGAACCCCGGCCTCGCTGGCGAGGTCCAGGGCCGCGAAGACCGGGACCCCGCGGACCCGGGCGAAGGACTCCAGCCTCTGCACGCTGGTGTCTCCGACCCCCTCGGTGCAATCCAGGATCCGCCGCAGCGAAATCGAGTCCGCGGGATTGGCCAGAAGCCGCAGATAGGCCAGGACGTCCTTGATCTCCTTGCGCTCATAGAACCGCAGGCCCCCGACGATGTCGTAGGGGACCCCCTTGGAATTCAAGGTCTCTTCCAGAAGGCGGGATTGGGCGTTGGTCCGATACAGCACCACCATGTCCTGGAAGGAACGGCCCTGCTCGTGCAGCCTCTTCATCATCCCCACCACGAAGTGGGCCTCGTCGCGACCGTCGGCGGCCGAGAAGACCCGCGGAAGAGCCCCCTTCCCCTGGTCGCACCAGAGGTTCTTGCCCTTGCGTCCGGTGTTGTGCCGGACCAGGGCGTTGGCCAGATCCAGGATCGACTGGGTCGAACGGTAGTTCTGCTCGAGCTTGACCACCCGCGCCTCGGGATAGTCCTGCTCGAAGCGCAGCAGGATGCTGAGGTCGGCGCCTCGGAAGCCGTAGATGCTCTGGTCGTCGTCGCCCACCACGCACAGGTTCCGGCGCCGTGAAGCCAGCATCCGCACCAGTTCATACTGGACCTGGTTCACGTCCTGGTACTCGTCGATCAGGATGTAGGCGAGCTGCTCCTGAAACTGCTCGAGGACATCGGAGTGTTCCCGGAACAACTGGACGGTTCGCACCAACAAATCGTCGAAGTCCAAGGCCCCGCTGGCCTTCAGGCGCTCCTGATACAGCTCGAAGGCCTGTCCCACGTCGCGTTCCAGGGGGTTCTTGGAATGGACCAGACGCTCGGCGTCCACCAGGTGGTTCTTGGCGTGGCTGACCCGAGAGAGCATCGAGCGCGGGGGGAAGCGCTTCTCGTCGAGGTTCATCTGCTTGAGGACGGCCTTCATGACCACCAGTTGCTCGGACGAGTCGTAGATCGTAAAGCCCGCGGGGATCCCCAGACGCTCACCGAACAAGCGCAGCCAGCGGCAGCACACCGAGTGGAAGGTTCCCAGGAAGGGGAAGCGGCCGGGCCCGCACAGGGACTCGATCCGATGGGCCATCTCGCGAGCCGCCTTGTTGGTGAAGGTGACGGCCAGCAACTGATGCCGCCGGGCCAGGCCCTTCTCCAACAGCCACGCGATGCGCCGGGTCAGCACCCGGGTCTTGCCGCTCCCAGCCCCGGCCAATACCAGCAGGGGGCCCTCGGTCCGGGTGACGGCCTCGCGTTGGGGAGGGTTGAGGCCTTGAAGGATGGGATGAATGGACATGGAGAGCGGCAGTTTCTCCGGGCAGATCGCCGGTCCTGTCGAAGGCTCGTTCGCCTGAGACCAACGCTCCCCTGAAGCCCGGAACCTACAAGGTGACTTTAAAGTTGCGCAGGATCCTCAGGACGGCGGGGAGGAAGAGGATCGAGGCCAGCAGGTTGGCTCCGACGCCCGCGGTCATCACGAAGCCCAACGTGGCGATGCCCTGGTGGTGCGCGGAGATCATGGTCCCGAAGCCGATCATGGTGGTCAGCGCCGCCAGGCCGATGGCCGGACCCGTGGAGTGGTTGAAGACCCCGTCCCCGCCTTCCTCCTGGACCCGGTGCACCACATGCACCCCGAAGACCAGCCCGATGCCCAGAATCAACGGAAGAGCCAGGAAGTTGGCGCTGTTGAAGTCCACCCCGGCGTAGCCCATGATCCCCACCATCCACAGAACCCCCACGGCCTTCGGGAAGATCGCCAGCAGCGCGATCTTCAAGCTTCGGAAGTGCACCAGCAGCAGGATCCAGATGGCCACCAGGGCGTACCAACCGGCCTGCTCGTTGGCCCTGCGCAGTTCGTGGGTGTCGTAGTACATCACCACGGGCATCCCCACCACCCGCGGGTCCACCTGCTGCAGGCTGTGGACGAAGCGCTCCTGGGGGCCCCGCTCCCAGACGTTCTGGCGCGGGAAGACCCGCAACTGGATCAGGCCCGTCCGACCGACCTCCCGCACCTTGAGGACTTCTGGAACATCCTCCAGGGTCAAGGGGGGATGGTCGACCTGGTCCTTCAAGAAGGCCACCAACCCCTGCAGATCGGCAAAGAAGTCCTTCTGGAAGGCCGTCAGTCCGTCCTCAATAGGCCCGGGGCCCATCCCCTCCAGGGTCGAGAAGAGACGGTCCAGGGCGGTCTTGAAGCGGGCGGCCTCCCGGCGGACCGACTGGTCCTCAGAACCTCTCAGGGTGGGCCAGGCCTCCCGGAAGGTGTGGTCCAGCTCCATGAAGGAGCCCGCCATGGCCAGCAGGTTGCCGGAGGNNCGAGTGATGGCTTCCAGGAAGGGGCGCTTGGCGGGATAGCCGTCGGGGATCATCGGCACGATCGACTCGACGCTGGCCACGGTGGGAAGCTTCCGGAAGGCTTCGGTCAGGCGCCGAGCCTCGGTGAGGTCTGCGACCAGCGAAATCCCGTACAGCAGCGAGTGCTCACTGGCGTGGATCAGGTGCATCTCGGTCTGCACCGAGCCCAGACCGCGGGCCTGAAGATTCAACAGGTTGTAGTCATAGCGGACGTGCCGGGCTTCCAGCACGCAGAACACCGAGAACAGGACGCACAGCAAGGCCACGATCCAGGGATGCCTCAACCAGGCCCGCTCCATCCGGGCCAAGGTCCGGTACTGGCTGATGCCCGTGCCGACGCCCCCCCCGAACCAGCGGTGTTGAAGGAAGAGCAGTGCCGGAAGCACGGTCACCATGGCCAGATAGCACAACATGATGCCGGTCCCCGCGATGGTCCCCAGCTCGGCAATCCCGATGAAGTCGGTCAGGTTCAAGACCCAGAAGGCCACGGCCGTGCTGCCCGCCCCGGTCAGGTTCTCGACGCCGGTTCCCGACAAGGTGATCTTCATCGCCTCCAGGGGCGACCAACCTTTCACCAGTTCCTCATCGTAGCGGTAGATGAAATGGATGCCGAAGTCGATCCCCAGACCGATCAGGATCGTGGTGAAGGTGACTGTCAGCAGGTTCAGGTGTCCGACCGCCAGGGTGGTGAAGCCCATGGTCCAGGTGACGCCCAACACCAGCGTGAAGACGGCCATCAGGGGGCGGTACAGCTCGCGGAAGGCCAGCGCGAAGATGAGCGCCACGAAGACCAGGGACAGAACCGACGAGCGTGTGGAGTCCTCGGTCGAAGAGTTGCCCTCGTCGGTGTCCAGGACCGGTTCACCCGTCAGGCCGACCTGAACCTCCGGATGGCTGCGCTGGACTCCGGGGAGGAGCTCCCGGAGCCTCTGCACGGCAAAGGGGGTCGCCTCGTGACCGCCCCCCCCTGCCTGGTGTGCGGGGCGAGCCAACAGCAGATGGATCCGCCCTTTCGCGACGGTGTTGTAGAAGACGGTCTGCCCTGCGGCCTCCAATTCCTGGGGAGCCTGGTCCTCCTGGGCAACCTCTCCGAAAAAGGCGGCCGCCCAGGGAGAGTTGTAGGCGTAACGCCCGCGGGTCTCCAGGCTGACCAGCAACTGCCCCATGGCCTCATTCAGGAAAGGCAGGATCTCGGCCAGCGCACCGGCCGGGTCCTCTCCACTGCCGACCTCTCCGAAACTGTCCAGCAGACCGGTCATGTCCTTCGAGGAAGACAACGAATCGAGAAGCGGGCGGCTTCGGGCCAGCTCACCAGACAGCTTCTCGAGGGTCGCCAGGTCCAGATAGTGCAGGGCGTGGGTCCGCAGGAACGAGAGTTCCACCTTCTCGAAGACATCGCGGAAGGTCTGGGGTTCAGCCCGCAGGCGGGTGGCCAGGTCATCGACGAAGGCCATGCGGTCCTCGGGCGTTCCTCCCTCCACCACCACGACCATGTCCTCGGCCTTGGGGAACTGCGCGACGTAGCGGTCCTGGTTCGCCTGCAGCTCGGGCGTTCGACGGATCAGGTTGGCCCGATCGGCGTCAAACTCGAGGTGATTCCAGGTATAGAAGGCCGATCCCAGGGCCAGGAGGGTGCCCAAGGCCAGGATCAGGACCGGGAATCTCCAGGCCAGGTCGGCCAAGGCCATCATGACCCGGGCAATCCGGGAAGTCGGAACCGGTGAAGAGGGGTGCGTCGAATCCGAGGAGGGCATCATGGTCTGCAGGCCCGCGATCGGGCCACCTTTGGAGTCTGCAGCGACTTCGCCAACGGACCCGCGCCTCTCAGGGCTTCAAAGCCGAACCCCAGGCGGCCTGAGACCCGGAAGCGTCCGCGCTCAAGGTGACGGCGACCACCCCCGCGAAGATCAGGAGGGTTCCGAGCCAGCGCAAGCCCGAGACCCTCTCCCCCAGGAACGGGCCGGCCAGCGCAGCGTTCAAGACGTAGGTCAGGGCGGTCATCGGCAAGGCCAGCGACAAGTCGGCCCAGGACAGGACCGAAAGCCACAAGAAGAAGAAGGTCGCCGCCAGCAGGATGCCGATCCAGACCTTCCAGGCCGAGAAGATCCGCACCCCCGTCCGCCACAGCGAGCCCAGGCCGGTGATCCGGATTTCCCCGACGGCCCGCATGCCCTGAGACATGAAGATGTCTCCAACCGTGGCTGCAACCACGGCCAGACACATCAGGACGATGGTCCGGAAGAGCGGGCTTTCCGTGAAGGCGAAAGAATCAAGCATGGAGGAGGTCAGGCGGGTCCTCCTCGTTCGCCGGGGGGGCTGAGGGCCCCTTCTACAGGGTCCAGAAAATCGGCGACGACAAGGGGAGGAGCCACGCCCCCGGTCTCAAAAGCTCAGACTGCGCACTGGAAGCCCCCATTCGGCCCGGAGCGTGAATCCGGTCCTGCCCTTTCCCGTGAAGAGGATCCGGGCCCGGTTTCCTGCAAATATGTCTCGTCGCCCTGGCCAGCGCCGACCGGATGCCTGAGGTCGCACGAGCCGGGGATGGAGCCTTGCGAGGTATGCTCGGGATGCGACTGCGGATCACGATGTTCCTGGCCCTCTGGGCGCTGATCTCCCTGGGTGTCAGCCATGCCCAGGGAGGCGACCCGGCGAGCCCGGCTCCCGCAGCCCAGAAGGCGCTTCTGCTGTTGCAGGTTGAAGTCGCCGGAACGATCCGAAGCGGCTCGGCCGTGATCGTCCAGAGCGGCCCCGAAGCACTGGCCCTGACCAGTTTCGAAGCGATCCGGGGCGCTGCCGCCATCCACGCCCTGGTTCCGGGCCGGGGGTTGGTGATGGCCCACCTCGACAAGTTCGCCCCGGAAGCCAACCTCGCTTTGCTGAAGATCTCCGTCGCGGATCTGCCGTCGGCCCGACTCGGAGACTCGGACCTCCTCCGCCCTGACGACCCCGTCGAGATGATCACCGCAGCCCCCGTGGAGGAAGGCAATCTGGCGACAGCCATGACTCCGCTCATCCGCCGCGGCAAGGTGGGGAACATCCTCAACCGCCCCGGGGGCACAGTCCTGCAACTCCTCTTCGATGCCGCCTTGACCGACGAGAGCACGGGCGCACCGATCCTCTCGACCAACTCCGGCGACGTCGTGGGGATCGCCCTGTCGCGGGCCAGCGCCGGCAACGATGCCGCGCGGACGGCCATCCCCGGCAACCTGGCCGCCGCCTTCGGGTATGACCTGGCGAAGGCCTCCGGTGCCACCGCCTCGGTGCGCGTCCTGGACGGTTCCCAGGCTCCGGTGGAGGGCGCGCCTGGTCAGAAGAAGGCCCCCTCCAACAACTGGCTGGGCTATGTGATCGCCGTCGCCTGCGGCCTGCTGGTGGTGGGCGGGGTCGCCGCCGTGGTCCTGCGGCGAGGGAACAAGCCCCCCCCCTTCTCGGTCCTGCCCCGGCTGCCGGAAGGCGTCACCATGGCCTTCGTCGACTCGGAGGGCAACCTTCTGCCCATGGAGCGCGACCCCATCCGGGTCGGCCGGGCCGCGGACAATGACTGGCCCTTCAACGATTCATCGGTTTCCAACTACCACGCCCGAATCAAGAAGAACAAGCGGGGATCGGGTTACGAGGTCGAGGATCTGCGCAGCACCAACGGGACCTGGGTCCGTGAACGCCGGATTGGCGGGGCCGAGGTGATCGATCCGGGGACCAAGGTCCGCTTCGGGAAGATCGAGGTCCTCCTGATGACCCGCTCCCAATCGACCGGGTGAAGGGTCCCAATCCGCCCGACGGGGGTGCTTCGCTTCCGACCTTCTTCGATGTCTTCCTGGCAGTCGCCGGGCGGAAGTCCATCGGCGTCGAGGCTCTGGCCCGCTCGCTGTGGTTGCCCGACTCCGGCGTCCTGGAACCCCATCTGGAGACCCTGGTTGCCCAGGGCCTGTTGCACCGAGAGCAGGACGAGTACTGCCGAGCCACCTCGCCCCGGGCGGATCTGCTGTTCGGCACCCTCGCCTTTGCGCTGGCCTATGAATATGACTACAACGCCTACCTGACCGACGAGATGGTCGAATTCGTCCGAAGAACCTACCACCTGGACGTCTTCCTGGCCTCCGATCTCAAGCCGGAGGGGCTCTCCAGCCAGATCCTCGGTCGCTTCCTGGAGAATGGCCTGCTGCTGGCCTTCCGCTACGAGCCCTTCATGGGCCGCCTGGTCAGGAATCCCTTCCTGGATGGGATCTGTGAGTTCCTGCAGGTCCGCCCCGTGCGCCGGATCTTTGGCCGCACGATCCGGCTGGACTCGGTGATCGGCGAGAAGTTCATGGCCATGCACCGCAAGGACCTTGAGCAGATCTCGCGCGCCAGCCGGATGCTCTTCCCACCGGGCTGCCCCGAACCGAACTACAGCCCATCCCAGATCCAGAAGATCATCCGTTACGACCTGGTTCCCGAAAACCCGGACCTTTTCGACCCCCAGGTGGGACAGAGGTTCCAGGAGGCCATGCAGCGGATGCAGCAGCGGGTTCAGGAACGCGCCCCCCTGGACCTCGAGGTCCTGCGCGAGTATCACGGCGTGCTGATGCGCGGGTCCGAGTTTGCCGGTTCCCTGCGAACCGCTGCGGTCCAGATTCAGAACAACCCCTGCTTCAAGACCGCGCCGCCCCGGAAGATCTTGGGACTTCTGGAAAGCCTGGTGAAGGAGTACACCCTGCGCAGCCGCGCCGTCTCCAACCTGCCCGAAGTCCTGGCCCTGGCGGCCTTCGTCTACAACGAGTTCATCCACATCCATCCCTTCGAGGATGGCAACAGCCGGACGGCCCGGGTGCTGCTGGCGCACGTCCTGCGCCAGCACGGGGCTGGCTTTGAAACGATCCCCAAGAGCTTCGATGTACGCTTCCTCCAGGTCACCAAGGGGGCCCGCAAGAGGGACGACCGGGAGTTGCTGGAGCTTCTCAAGGAGATCCTGTTGGCCCGGCTCAACCGCGAAGAGCTTCAGAAGGCTCGAGAGTTGAGCTGACCGGAAGGCTCCCCGGGATGGTCCGAGGACTCCCAGCGCATCCTCTCGGGGCCCGCCACCTCACGCGCCACGAACCCTGCCTCCAGGGGAGGCCCCTCCGCCAGGGCCCACCGCCAGAAGGCCACGCTGAGCGAACGCAGAGGCGCCATGAAGGGGCGATGGTTCAGACCCATCTCTGCGAAGGTCATGTGATCGGCACCTTCAAAGACCGCCTGCCAGGCTCGTGCCGCGGTCAGGAGGGGAAAGACCCCGGCGCGGTCCTCCCGGGGGCCCTCCACGAAGGGACCGTGGTCCCGGGTGCCTGTGACCAGCAGGATGGGCCGGTCGAAGCACGCGTGGTCCTCGGGCGCAAAGAACTGGTCCGGCGTGGGCGGCGACATGACCAGGAAGGCACACGGCCTCCGGTCCCGCAGGGTCTGACGCACTCCGCTCGACAGACGGACTGGAATGCCCCCCACCGCCAACGCGGTCACCGCCCCCAAGGAATGTCCCCCCAGCCCGACCCGGTTCGGGTCCAGGCGAGAGTCCAGGGCCAGTTGGTCCAGGACGAACGAGACGTCCAGCGGGCGGGCCTGAAGCTCGGCGGGGTCCCGAACCATGGCCTGCAAGGCGGCGCTGCGCCGCGGGCGAGGCAGGCGATGGAGCCGGGCCAGGGCTTCCGGACCGCTTCCAGGATGCTCCAGGACGGCCACCGCCAGGCCGGCATCCGACCAGGCCCGGGCCAGGCCCCCATAGCCATCCCGGCCTCCCCCGAACCCCGTGGAGAAGACCACCAGCGGCCACGGCGCCGGAACTCCGAGCCGCGGAGGATGGAAGCTGACCGGCACCTCCCGGCCCCGAGACGAATCGAAGAAATCCAGATGAAGACGTTCAGACACAGGGGCCATGATTCTGGGCCCGGCCCCCACCCCCTGGACCCGAGGACGTCGATCGCAAGCGACGCCCGGAAGGTGATCGCAAAAATTTAACAAAGGCGCCCTAGTCGCCCGACGCCTCAGGCGTGAACATGGAACTGAAGATACCGGTGAAGGAGATACCGCGATGAACATGTACGGCATGCAGTCCACCCCCCCGCCGATGCCCCCCGAGCGCAACAAGCTCGCCCAGGCGGCCCCTGGAATCGGCGGCATCCTCGGCGGCATCGCCGGCGCCGTGATCGGCACCATCATCTGCCCCGGCGTGGGCACCATGATCGGCGCTGGCCTCGGTGGCAGTCTCGGCGGCGGTATCGGCTCCCTGTTCAAGATGGGTGACGACGCCAACAAGTCCAACATGTACAACCAGCAGATGGGCCAGTACTCTCAGCTCCGTCAGCAGGAACTGCAGCAGTACATGCAGTCCATGATGATGTCCAGCATGGGCGGAATGCAGATGCAGGGGATGATGATGCCCCAGATGATGATGCCTCAGATGGGGATGGGCTTCTAGGTCGACATTCCCAGCGGCTTCTCCCGCCTTCAAGGTAGGATCCCCGCCAGGGGGTCACGAAAAACGGTCACGGCGCGCTTGAGCCAGTGACCGGCGCGCGCCCCGCTCGAGACGGCTTGCCGTCGGTGCGGAGCGCGTCGTCCTTTTAACCCGAAGGAGACGAGCCATGCAACCCCAAGGCCCCACCCCGTCCCAGCCCACCAACGAGTTGTACCAACTTCTGGCCGATGTGGCCGAAGGCCGGAGGATGGCGGCCGAGGTTGAGGAGGTCCGTTCGGCTCGCAAAGCTCGAGTCGAACTCGTCCGACAGGACTTCCGCCAGCGCAGCCAGGGCCAGGCTCCCGGTGAAGCCCAGCAGGTGGAGGCAGCCTTCGAGGCACACCTGGCGGCCCTGGACCAGGTGGCCGAGGCCCTGACCCTTCCTGAGAGGCCACGCCTGGAGCAGGCTGCCCGCCAGTTGGTCGAGACGGCCTGCGAGGTGGACCGTTCCCTGCGAGCCTTCGACTGGGCCGACATGACCTCCGGCGAGACCCCCTACCCCCTTCTCAACCTCCTGCGGCGCCTGCGCGACACGCTGGGCCAGCCGGAACACCCTCGGGCCCAAGAGATGAAGGCGTGGAGCGCTCCCGTCCTGCAGCAGGCGATGCGGACCACGGCCTCCGACCCTCGCCTGGCTCCCCTGTCGGCGGCTTTCGAGCGGGCAGTCCAGGCCCTGGAGGCGGGCGGGACCAACCTGTTCCCGGAGATCGTCGGGGCCTGCTCGCAGTTGGAAACCGCCCTGCTGGAGGAACCGGCCGCCGCCCCACCGCCCTCTTCCTGGCTGGAGGCCGTGCTGATCTCGGGAAGGGCCTATGCTGAAGGCGAGATGCCCGAGGAGATGCTGACCGAGGCCCTGGATGCCCTGGAAGAGCGCATGGTCGTCGCCTACCAGGACTTCGAGAACGCCGTCCTGGAGAGCACCACGTCGGGACACCGCGTCCAGGAAGAGGTCACCCGGAGCCGGGATCTCTTCGCACGCCTCAACGAGATCCTCGAAGCCATCCGAGCCGACCTGCAGACCTGCGCCGACCTTCCGCGGCTTCTTGACTCGCTTGAAGAGATCGCTCGCGCCCTGCATGAAGCCCAGCGGTTCTTTGATGAGACCGAGTCCCAGGCGGGGCAGTTCCCCTGCCCCCGCTGCGGCCAGCTCAACCTGCCCGGTTCCCGCGTGTGCTCGGCCTGCGCGGCCCAGTTGCCCCGGCTGGAGTTGACCCCGGCCCCCACCGAGCTGCCGACCAGCCAGGACCTGCACTCCCAGAACATGTTCGAGATCGCCCAGGCCGCCGAGAAGGCCGCCACCGGTGAGATCTCGTCCGAACAGTTCGCCGGCTATCTGCGCTGGGGCTTCGAGCTGGCCCAGCGTGGTCGCGAGGCCCTGGACCGAATCCCTCCCGAGTCCATGCCGAGCGACGAGGCGCGCGCCCTGGCCGAGCAGACCCGAGAGGGGATCAACGAGATCCAGACCGGCCTGGAGGAACTCACCTCCTGGAGCCGCGGCCTGGGCCAGGACTTCTATCGAGCCGGAACCCGCCGCATCCTGCGCGGTGGCCAGAAACTGGTGGCCGTCCAGCAGAAGGCAGATTGATGGGCTCGTAGGATTCCCACTTCGTGCAGAATCAACGCATCGGTGAAGTCCTGGCGGGTCGACTCCGAATCCTGGAGCCCCTGGGAGAGGGGGCCATGAGCGCTGTCTTCCTGGTCGAGGATCTCCACCTCCCCGGGGCCCGCTGGGCAGTCAAGGAGTTCCTGGAGTCCTCGGTGCCCGAGCGGGATCGGGACATGGCCTTGCGCCTCTTCCAGCGCGAGGGCGAGATCCAGGCCTCCCTGAGCCACCCCGGCTTGCCTCGCGTCTTGTGGCGATTCTCCCAGCCGGGCGGACGGCACTACCTGGTCATGGAGCGCGTCCACGGCGTACCCCTCGAGCAGCTTCTGCACGGTCGGCTTCGCCCGCTCCTCCCCCACGAGGCCCTGCCCATCGGCCTGCAGGCGACCCATGTGCTGGAATACCTGCACCAGCACGACCCGCCCGTGGTCTTTCGCGATCTCAAACCCTCCAACCTGATGGTCTCCCCTCTGGGTCGGGTGCGCTTCATCGACTTCGGGATCGCCCGCTACCACCACTCCCCCTCGGTCAAGGACACCCAGGAGCTGGGCACGCCAGGCTTCTGCGCCCCCGAACAGTATCACGGGCAGAGCACCCTCCAGAGCGACCTCTACTCGCTGGGAGTCACCCTCTTCTTCACCCTGACGCTCCAGGACCCCCAGTCATTCGGGTTCAAGTTCCCCAAGATATCCCAGTTCCAACCCGTGCCTCCCGTCCTGGAAGAAACCTTGGAGCGCTGTCTGCAACTGCGCCCTCAGGACCGACACCCCTCGGCGACGGCCCTCAGACAGGAACTGGAAACCGCCCTGTACTGTCTGGCCCCGGTTCCGTCCGGCTCCACCCGCGCCCTGGAAGGCCCCCTCTACGAACTCTCCCAACATGTCGAGCGGGTTCCCAGAAGCCACTCGGCCCCCCTGTGGAGGTTCTGGAGGGAATGGCTGCTGCGAACCTTCAACCTGGACCAACTCTGGTCAGGCGGTTCCGGCGCGCCCCCCCTGTCCTGACTCAAGCCAACGCCTACTCTTCGGTCGAATCCAACATGTGTTGAGGGCGGCCGCGTGAATCTGCATGCCGGGCGTCAGGCTCAAAGGCCCACCCCGCCAATCTCGAGGCGTTCGATGAAGGTCAGCGGCCTCGTCGAACCCGGGGCCCATCAGACAGACCCGCCCCCGAAGGTCCGGGAGGACCTCTCCGCGGTCCAGCCTGTCGAGGATCTGGCTGAGGGGCAGTCGGGGGAAGCCCGGACCGGGGTCCTGGAAGCGCAGGAGCGTGCCCTGGCCTTCCGTCACCACGTCGGCCCCGGCCAGGGTCACCTGCCCGCGCCGAAGGGTCATCTCGCCGTCCAGAGTCAATTCTGCCAGGCGTCCTGCCAGGGTGCGTGTCCTTCCGACAGGGCCGGTCGACCAGAACAAGGGGACGCAGCGCACGGTTCCATCCGGATCCGTGGCGACGTTCAGGAATGCCGTATTGCCGAGGGGTTCGGCGGCATGATGGAGGGTCGGCACCGAACGTCGCTCCGCCGAGGCGTCTGGTCCACCCGAGACCGGAGGGCCATAGTACTCTCCCAGCACGACCCGTCCCCCCAGGACCTCCAGACCCAGGGCCAGCTCGCCCTCTTCCAAGGCCGCCAGGATAGGGCTGTCTTGAGGCAGGCCTTCGCGACGCGCATGCAGGATCAGGTCCAGGCCCACCGCCGTGGCCCCATGTTCAAGGAGGGCCTGGATGGCTCGGGCATAGTCCCCGGTCCACAGGACCGTCGGCTTGCCCAGCCGAGCCCCGACGCCAGCATCCACCTCGACCAGCAGGATGCGAGGGTCGACCGGGACGGGTCGGCGCAGGCCCATCCAGATGTCCAGAAGGGCCGCCTCCGGCCCCGTCAAAGCCCCCGAGAAGTGCAACCCCACCCCCAGGCACACAGCGGTCAACCAGGCCAGGAGGGCGCCGGCCAGGGCTGCCGAGGGCAACGGACCTTCGCGGTTGGAGCACCAGCGCATGGCCAGGAAGGCTTCGGCGCCCCGAGAGTTCGCTCCCGCCGCGGCAGGCGACTCCGGGGATGAAGCCCAGGTCGAGCATCAAGGGGCCCGGACATGCGCGACGGCCGGCGGGCGCCTGGCGCCACCGGCCGTCGTTGGGAGAAGAGAGAAGACTAGCCGCCGTACTGCTTCCAGGGCTGCTTGTCCGCCAGCGCCAGAATCTTCGGGGGGTAGCTCGAGCCGCCGTTGTAGCGCTTCAGGGCAGCACTCCAGGAACCAGTCTTCTTGTACAGGTCTGCCAGGTACTTGGCCCCGTAGTCGATGTTCTTGGCCGAGTCGAAGACTTCGGGCGTCTTGGCGAAGGCGTGGTAGCGGTCGTCGATCTGCATGACTCCCTTGCCGTGCTGTCCGTCGAAGGACAAGGCCTTGGCGTTCCAGGTGCTTTCCTGCCAGGCCACGGCCTTGAGGATGTTCTCGGGGATCCCATACTTCTTGGCAGCGGCCGACAACTGCTGGCCAATCTGGGCCTTGCTGGGATTGGCCCCGTAGCTGGGGATCTGCGTGTTGCCCTGGGCCTGGACCGGCTGGTTCGTGGCGCCGCCCGCCGCGTTCCCACCCATGTAGTTGCCCAACATCTGGGACATGCTGGCCTGGGCGTTGGCCCCTTGGGACTGAATCTGGGCCGCCATGGTCTGCATGACCTGCTGCATCTGCTGCATCTGCCGGGTGGACAGAATCTGCAGCGCCTGCATCAACATCGCGTTCAGGGCCGACCCGGCGTTGAGCATCGAGATGGCGCTGGAGGCGCCGAAATCAGCAGGCATCCCAAAGGCGCCGGTCATGCCGGACATGCCGGTCATGTTCGTCATGCCCGTCATGCCGGTCATGTTCGACACTCCTGTCATTCCGGTCCCACCAAGCATCTGGATTGGATTCATTCCAGGGAGCATATCCCACCTCGCGGTTGTGTGAACTTGCCTTGAGCCCTTCATCACGACATCTTGGACTGAAGTCAATGCCTGGAGAGCAAGCCCAGGTGGACAACAAGACAGACCCGCCGGCACGACGGGCCTGTTTGGAAACAACGGACAGGGGCCGCTACTTGTAGAGCTGGGGAACCCGCGCCCCACCGATGAAGGCGTTCCAATCGACCTTCTCGATCTTGGCCCCCTCTTTGGGACTGTCGGTCCCCATGGCCATGCCGTTGCCCAGGTAGATCTCGATGTGGCTGGCCTGCCCCGAGGGGATCCCGCGGTCGTTCTTGTAGTGGTAGAAGATCAGGTCGCCCGGCTGCAACTGGTCGCGTGAGACCGCCGAGTTCTTGAACATCGACTGGTACCCTCGGGCCGTGCTCCGACCGACGTTGACTCCCGCCTTCTGCAGAGCGTAGGCGACCAGTCCCGAACAGTCGAACGAGTTCGGGCCCTCGGCCCCGAAAACGTACGGCTTGCCTTGCTGCGCGCAGGCGATGTCGATGAAGTTCTGCACCTTGGCGGTCGGCCCGGTCTGCGGGGTGGCCACCGACGAGGTGCTCAAGGGCGCAGCCCCTGCGGCCGAGGTGAAGGCGCTGGCCGGGTTGGTCCCCCCGTTGAGGAAGCCGGCCATCAACTTGGACATGTCGGCCGTGGTCGAGGCCTGTTGCTTGGAGAAGGCAGCCAGGAACTGCATCATCTGCTGCATCATCTGCAACTGCAGGGCCATCATCATCTGGTTGAGCATCGCCATGGTGGTGTCCATGGCCGGCATGCCCATCATGCCCATTCCCTGCATGCCGGTCTTGCCGGTCATTCCGGGCATCATTCCCGACGTCCCGGTCATGCTGAACATGCCGTTCATACCATTCATGCCGTTCATGCCGTTCATGCCCGGCATCCCCATTCCATACTGCATCGGGATAGAACCACTCAACATGATGACCTCACACGACCCCAGGTATTTCCGAAACTTCTTGGGAGGTTCTTCACGACAAGCAGAAGTGCCGTCTATGGGGGTGACCAAAGATCGCCCTTCCCTGCACCCCCCGAAATCGAGCAGGGCCCGCCGACGCCAGCGAGCCCTGCCCCCCCCACAGACCTTGGTCAGGATCGACGAAGAACAGCCAAGGCCCAGAATCGCCGAGAGGCCCGCCTGAAGCGAGCCTCTCACGAGGACGGAATCGGCCTGAAGGATCAGGTGCGCAGGTAGCCGTCGATGGAGTTGGAGTTCAGGGCGTAGGTGTTCTTCTTGACCGAGTCCGACGAGTTGCCCTCGATGGTGTACACCTTG
>DCTU01000230.1:3990-6105 GCA_002329445.1 bacterium UBP9_UBA1432 | reverse complement strand
GACCTCGGCAAAGCGATCGACCAGTTCGCGCAGCACTCCGCCGACGAACTCCCGGGCCATCTCCTTCTCCAGGTCCTGCACCGCGCGGCGGGTCTCCGATTCCCCTCGGCGCAGCTCGTTGACGGCGCTGAGAATCCGCGTCTGGAGGAACTCCGACCCCTGGGCCAGCTCGCGCCGGCGATCCTCGTCCAGCCGGGAGAACTGGTCGCGCCGCAGGGGTTCGCCATCCACCAGGGGCACGGTGACCACCGCTCCCTCAGCAAACTGGACGCGGAACTGTCGGCTCTCCGCCTCGGCCTGGACGTCCTCCAGGATCCGGTTGCGCTCTGCCTCGAAGCGGCTCAGGATTCCTTGTCGGCGGGTCTCGAAGGCCTGGCTTTCGAAGAGGGTGGGCAGCTCCTGACGCAGGCGCTCCAGTTGCTCGTCCAGGGCCCGCGCCGTGGCCCGGGCGGTTCCCGAGGGCAGCTCCAGGCAGCGCGGTTCGTCGGGATTGCGGAAGTTCTCGACGTAGACCCGATCCGGAGGCACCTGTTCATCGCGCGCCCGTGCTTGCAGCAGCGAAAGCGCCGTGCTCTGTCGCCCGGTTCCCGAAGGCCCGGCGATGTAGACGTTGAACCCGCTGGCCCGGGTATCCAGCCCGAACTCCAGGGCCGCCATGGCGCGGGGCTGTCCCGCCGTCACCTCGAGCGGCTCCAGTTCGGAGGTATCCCGGAAGGGGAGGCTCTCGACGGAACAACGCCGCGACAACTGCTCGACGCCGAGCAGGAGCCGTTCTTCGAGGGGAGCTTTCTTGGCCATGGAATGGGTCGGTCTTCCTGCAAAGATGGCTGAGGGGGACGAACCCCGGCAACTTTGTGGCCTGCCGCCGGGTTCCTGCCCTGTCTTCCTGGAGGAGCACGAGCCTTGGGTTGAGAATGAATCCCAGAGCAGCGGCGGGAGGCGCCATGGCACCCTCAAATCTTGATTATCGGGTCGAAATCCACGGAAACCGCCAGGTCGTGATCCTGGTCGGCGAGGTCGACATTGCCGGGGTCCCCTCATTGAAGAGCTTCGTCGAGGAGAAGATCGCCGATGGGACCGTGGACCTGGTCTACGACCTGTCACGGGTCGACGCCATCGACTCCACGGGCCTGGGATTCCTGGTGTGGTCTCGCAAGCGCGTGCGCGAGCAGTCTGGCAGGCTTCGCCTGGTGACCGATCGCCCCCAGGTCCAGAGGGTCTTGAAGCTGACCGGACTGGGTCGGCTCTTCGAGACCTACCTGACCCTCCAGGAAGCCCTGGAGGCCCCCATGGTCCCGGAGACAGGCAACCCCGACACCTATCCGCCCGAGAGGCGCTGAACTCCCGGGCCGCTCAGGTTCCGGCGGCTCTTTCGGCGGCCCGGACGACGTTCTCGAGCAGGAGGATCGTCGTGACGGGTCCGATGCCTCCGGAGGGTGGGGTCCAGGCCGAAGCCACCTCCAGGATCCCTTCGGCCTCGACGTCTCCCAGCACCGTCCCCTGATCGGTGAAGCTCATCCCCACGTCCAGGACCACGGCTCCGGGCTTGACCATTCCGGCCTTCACCAGCCCGGGGTGCCCGGCGGCCACGACCAGGATGTCTGCCTGACGGGTGTGGTGGGCCAGGTCCCTGGTCCGCGAGTGACAGATCGTCACCGTCGCGTCCTGCGCCAGCAGCAACAACGCCACCGGACGCCCCACGACGGGACTGCGCCCCACCACCACGGCATGACGACCCGCGATCGGGATCCCGTAGTGGTGGAGCAGCTCACGACACGCGGCTGCCGTGGCCGGGACGAACTCGCCGGATCCCGACAGGAGGCGCCCCAGGTTGAACGGATGAAGGCCCTCCACGTCCTTGGCAGGAGGGATTCGAGTCACCGCCTCCAGGCTTCGGTAGGCCTCAGGCAGGGGGCTCTCCAGCAGGATGCCGTGAACCGCCTGGTCCTGGCTCAAGCTCGCCAGGGTCTCCAGCAGCTCGCGTTCACTCCCCGATGACGGCAGTCGGAAGGTCCGCGCCGAGAGGCCCAGCCTCTGGCACGCCCGGGTCTTGGCCCGCGCAAAGCGCACGGCGGCCTCCTGGCCGGTGGCGTCCACGATGGCCAACGTCGGGAC
>DCTU01000230.1:0-3972 GCA_002329445.1 bacterium UBP9_UBA1432 | reverse complement strand
CACCCGGGCCGACATCAGGCCGATCCTGCCGTTCCCCGGCCGCGGATCAGCACCAGGGGGGTCATTTCGCCGCCGTTTCCTTGTGGATTGGGGCGCAAGGCCTCTTCGACCTCGACCCGGCGGGAGGGGTCGGAGATCGACAGGACGTCGACCTTGCCCAGGTCGTTGGCATCGACGATGGTGGCGTCGATACCCGTGCGCCGACGGATCTCCTCGACCACCTGCTGGGGGCGGGCTGGCGACAGGACGACGTGTTTGTCGAAGGGAGGGAGGGTTCCGGTGCAGTCGTCGATCACCGCGACCCGACGTCCAGCCACCCGATAGAAGTCTCCGCTGCGGCCCAGCAGTCGCCCGATCAGCGCTGCGGTCGTGGCCAGCAGGATCCGACAGGTGCCGACCTCACGAAAAGCCATCTCCAAGGCATAGACCGACGAAAGCGAAGAGTTCATCCCGAAGATCCGGTTCAACCGACGGGCCAGATAGCGGGGATGGATGTCTTCGCAGTAGGCCAGGCGCCCCTGCATGATGGCCACCGCACTCTCGGCCAGGGCCACCATGTCTCCGGGGCGGGCCACTCCTTCCAGATACCGGGCACACACCTCCACCACGTCCTCTCCGGGGCGCAGGAGATGGGTCCGCAGAGGGAGGACCAGGGAGTCCGGCGGAACCGGTCGGGGGGTGGGCTCAAGGGGCACGGCTGGCCCTTCGCCCGCGGGGACCTCCCGAAAATCTCCCGTATGCAGGACGATCTCCTCACGGCGGTACTGCATGGGGGTCCGGCAGTAGAACTTGTAGAGGAGATCCACCCGAAACTCCCCGAGTTCGGCGACCGCCTGGCGAGCCCCCTGGGGAGCCGTCAGCCAGATCTCCACCTCCACGGGCATCTCGGCGCCGGCGGGGACGATGCAGGCCTCCCAGTATCCATCCTGCCGGGGATGGGCCGGATCGATCAGGCGCACGACCGGTTGGAGGTCGCTGTAGCGGGGGCCGGAAGGCTGCAGGCGGGCCTCGGCGTCGATGACCAGGCCCTGTTGAGTTCCTGAGTTCCGGAAGGGCACCGCGAAGCGCAGGCGGGCGTGCTGCTCGTCGGGATAATCGACGCGCAGGTCTTCCAGTCGTTCCTGGGCCAGGCGCACACGGGCGTCTCCCAGTCGGTGGACGACGAGTTCAAACCCGACCAGGGCCAGGGCGGGTAGGGCCAGCATGGTGGTCCAGGACATTGAGGGGTCTCCTGCGAACCGGCGGGAGCCGGCGGTCTATGGGCCCGAAAGGTCGGGCGGAATCGGCAGGGAGTTTGGCGGGCCCGAGGAGAATCCTCCCCCCGCGGGGACCCTGCCCGCCCGGCGTCTTGCGACGCTCGGAATCTTCGGACCCCGGCGGAGAGCCATGCCCCAGATCTTCGGCAGCTACAACTCCAGATTCTTCGCGGTCCTGCGCGACGGACGGATGGCCCTGTATCGGGGGGCTGCCCCCTTGTGGACCCGTCCGGTGGCCTCCGCACGCGAACTGGTCCGGGTGGGCAACCAGGGGGACGTCTTCTTCCGGACCGACCACGGGGTGGCCCGACTGCCTTTGAGCCGGGATTCGGAGATGGAGCCCATCGAGGCACTGGACGAGGCCCTCTCGGCGGAGGAGGGAGGCCACCTCGGGGGGGTGCGCGTCAACGCCGAGGGGACCGAGATCTGCGTCGAACGGATCACCACCTCGGCACGCCTCTCCCGAAAGCTGCTGCGCATGCTGCGTCGCGGCGAGAACACCGAGGTGGAACCTCAGGTGGACTGTCACGAACTCCTGCTTTTCAACCGCAATACCGGGGCGCTGCGCAAGTTCTGCCGGACGGATGTCGGTCCCGAGCACAAGGGGCGTTTCTGGTGGACCGCTTCACCCAACCTCGCCTTCCTCCTGGTTGGAGTGCCTGGAGTGGGGCGGAAGCCCACCCTCACCTTCAAGTTGATCCACACCCGCGAGGAGTCCATCTATTCGGAGTTCGAGATGAAGGTTCCTGACATCTCGAACCTCTGGGTGACCGAGACGGGAACGGTTCTCCTGGAGGTCCGGGTCTCACCCCAGGAGGCCTATCTGGTCCTGACCACCTTGGAGGGCGAAAAGCTGGTGATGAACCCGCCCCCCGATTACCGGGTCCTGAACCTCGGACTGCGCAGCGTGACCCTCTGGACCGGGCCGGCTCCCCAGGTGCTCATCAAGGACTTCTCCGACCAGATCGTCTGCCAGGCCGACCTCGCTCCCCTGGACCGGTTGGGCCTGCGCTATGAACTGCTCTTCAACGAGCGCGGTGGACTGGATCTCGTGACCCTCAAAGGTCGCGAGTTGAGGGTCAACCACACCGACTCCGAGTCCCTGGCGGTGGACGCCCGCCGCTGGGGCATGCTGGCCCACCAGCAGGAGTCGGCTGAGCTGGAGACCTCGCAGCGGGAGGAGAAGCAGAAGCGCCAGGATGAGGAGAAGACCCGGCGCCAGGAAGAACGCAGCCGCGAGCTGGCTCAGGCCCTGGACCCGGAAGCCCGAGCCCGGGACCTGACCGAGGCCCTCCAGGCGGAGAGCCCGGCGACCGAGGTTCAGGTGGACCCCGACCCACCTCCCGCCATGCCAGCCGTCCCCACAGGGCGCAGCCTGCCCGAGGTCGAGGCGGAGCTGGAGAAGCTCCGGATGAGCTACGTGTCCGGAGCCATCCAGCGAACCGCGTACCGGCAGCGGGCCGAAGCGCTCCAGGCCGAGATGGCCGGGATGGCCGGGATGGCCACCGCGCCGCGCGAGGAACCGGCGCAGGGGCCGGATGGCTCGGCTCCGCCTCCGGTTCCGGTTCTGCAGGTCGAGCCGACCTCCTACGATGCCCCCCTGCCGGCGAGGACCACTCCACCTCGCCCCATCTGGTCGGGGACCGAGGGCCCCAGAGCCAGGCAGCTCGACCTGCGCGACTTCGAGCGCAGAAAGGTCGAGCGCTTGTTGGAAGCCCTGGAGGAGCGCCTGGCCCGCAGCGAGATCTCTGAGGCCACCTACCGCGAACTCAAAGCCCGCTACCTCAAGCGCCAGGCCCAGGCCTGAGGCTCTCGAGCAGCTCTGCGCTCCGCAGGACCCCCGGCCTGTCCAAGGCCTGGGCCATGCGCCAGACAGCCGGTCTTTCCAGTCCCGGACCCGGGCCCGCTGCGAAGACCACCTCCGGCGGGCCGTCGGCTGCCACGCGCCCGCCTCGGAGGACCAGCATCCTCTCACATTCTTCGGCGACGAAGTCCATGTCGTGGGTGATGACCAGGACCGTCGCCCCTCGCCGCCGCAGGCCAGCCAGGACCCGCAGCAGTCGCTCCTGGTCGGCCCCGTCCAAGGACGCTGTCGGCTCATCCAGGATCAGGACGGGGGTCTGCATCGACAGGACCGAGGCCAGGGCGACTCGCCGGAGCTCGGACTGGCTCAACTCGTAGGGGTGGCAGCCGGCCCGGCTGGTGAGGTCCAGTTCTTCCAGAGCGGCCTGGACGGCCGCCTCCACCTGGGCTTCGGACCGTCCCAGGTTGCGCGGGCCGAAGGATACTTCCTCCGCCACGGTCGAGGCGAAGACCTGGCGCCGGGGATTCTGGAAGACGTAACCGACGAATCCGGCCACCCGGCTGGCGGGCACCTGCGAGGTGTCGGTTCCATCCAACAGGACCCGCCCGCGGGTGGGTACCAGCAGTCCGTTGAGGAGGCGGGCCAGGGTGGTCTTGCCGGCACCGTTGGGCCCCGCCAGCGCGACCGTGGCGGAGGCAGGAATCAGCGCATCGACCTGCTGCAGGGCGCAGGTTCCGTCGGGATAGTCAAACCCGGCCTCCTCGACCCGAATCTCGATCATCCGCGCAGACCCTCCACCGCCTGGTCTTCCCGCACCGGCCAGGGTCCACGCCACAGACCGACCCTGTCCGCCTTTCGGGCCAGCCGCGTCCAGGGGGCCTCCAGCGCTCCGTGGGAGGGTGGGATGGCCGC
>DCTU01000175.1:1005-5409 GCA_002329445.1 bacterium UBP9_UBA1432 | reverse complement strand
ACTCCTTCTCATCGGCCGTCAGTAACGAGTAGAATCCGACTTTCATCAAGTTCCCGGCGGTCCAGGGCTCCCCGGCTGAAGAGTCGGAGCATGCCGTCGGGCGCCCTCAGGGCTCCGTCCGGACAGCGCCGCGGGGCAGTCTTCTCCGCCCGGCGGGGTCCATTCCTTTCATGCGGGACCCAGGCTCCGGGCTGCGCCGTCCCCGGCACCGTCTGAACAGGAGAGGGCGTACCGGGTTCTGGATGACTCAGGAAGCCTCGCGCTTCGACTGGCCTCGGATCAGCAACAACGGACAGAGGATCCGGCGCATGACCTTGGAGGCGACGCTGCCGTGCACCCAGCGGTCAAAGCCGCCCCGACCGTGGGTGCACATCACCACCAGGTCCACCTCGTCGATCTCGGCCTGGTCGACGATGGCACTGGCCGCGTCGTCCAGGCGGTGGACGGGCTTGCAGGTCACCCCTTCGGCTTCCAGGCGCTGCTTCCAGTCCTCGAGGTACTGCCGGATCGTCTCCTGCTCGGTCTCGCGGTAGCGCTCCATGTAGGCGGCTGCGGTCAGATCCGGGAGGGCGTAGACCCGGTCCGGCAGGGCCGTGGCGCGCAGGAGCGTGATCTCGGCCCCATACTTCCTGGCCAGATCCAGGGCGTGGGGAATGGCCCGTTCCGAGAGCTCCGACCCGTCCAGGGGAACCAGGATCCTGGAATACATGCGGCTCACCTCCAGTTCCAGTCTTCCCGGCCCATAGGAGCCTGTCTGAACACCGCGTCGGTCGCCTCGCCGCTCGAGGTGGTGCACCCGCACCCCGCGCGGGTGCGGGGCCCCCGCTGCGTTACAAAGAGTCTCATTTGCCTCCAGCAAACCACGACTCTTTGCGCCTTACGGGATGCACAAGATCCCTCGGCGATGCTCGGTCCGGATATTCACACAGGCTCCTGGAGGGGCCGCATGGTCAGTATACCCGCTCTTGCGAGGAACAGAAATGACCCTCCGGCTCCGACCGGCAACCCCCCGGAACCTGGAGGATCCTCGGGCCTCTCCGGAGAACTGCCGGATGCTTCCCAGTAATGATTCTTGATCGTGGCGACGGCTTTGGGAGGGGGTGCCCTCCCTGGCGGATCGGAGTTCCCGGATGGCCAGACTAGAAACCCTGACCGCGCTGGATATCGGGACCAGCAAGGTCGTTTGCCTCATCGCCGAGTTGGATCGCAAGGGGGACCTCGAGGTGGTCGCCCGGGGCGTTCAGCACTGCTGTGGTCTGCGCCGCGGAGCCCTGGTGGACGCCGAAGAGACGGTCCGGGCCATCGAGGCCGCCGTGTCGGAGGCTGAAAAGGAGGCCGGCTATCCCGTCGGACCGGCCCTGGTCAACCTCAGCAGCGAGTTCCTGACCTCGCGCCCCAGCCACGGCGTCTGGCCCGTGGGCAACACCGAAGGGGAGATCACTCCGGACGACGTTCGTCGCGTGGTCGAGGCGGCCCGTCAGGTGGGCATCCCCTCGGATCGGGAGATCGTGCACGCGATCCCGCGCGGGTTCACCGTGGACGGGCAGAGGGAAATCTGCAACCCGGTCGGACTCTCGGGTCTGCGCCTGGAGGCGGACGCCCACGTGATCGCTGGATCCTCCGCCTTCCTGCAGAACATCCGCAAGGTCGTGCAGAGGGCGGGAGTCGAGATCCATCCGGAGGGTCTGGTAGCCTCCTCGATCGCCTCGTCGTTGGCTGTTTTGACCGATGAGGAACGCGATCTGGGCACCGCCCTGCTGGACATGGGCCTGGGGACCGTCGACCTCTCGGTCTACTGCGGAGGGGAGATCGGCCACTCGGCCGTCCTTCCCGTCGGGGGCGAGTTCCTGGTGCAGGACGTGTCGCGCTACTTCCGGGTCGCTCCCATGGAGGTCGAACGGTTGATCCTGGAGGCGGGGATCGCCTCCCCCGAGTTCATTGAGGAAACCGAGGGAGACGAGCAGGTGCTGGAGGCCCCGCCGGTCTCAGGGGACGGGGTCGTCCAGATCTCGCGCCGGGAGCTCTCGGAAGTTCTTGAAGCCCGCATCCAGGAAATCTTCGAGTGGGTGCGCAAGGAGATTCGGACCGCGCGCCACAAGTATGGCCTGGCGGTCACCAGCCTGGTCCTGACGGGAGGCGTCTCGCAGTTGCCGGGCATGGCCCTGGTGGCCCACCGGGAGCTGGAACTGCCGACCCGCGTGGCGGCCCCCTGCTATCCGCCGGGCCTGCCCTTGAACCTGGCCTCGCCGGTCTACGCAACGGCCGTCGGGCTGGTGCTGTATGGAGCGACGCGGATCCACCATCAGGAGGGCACGACGCCCAACATCTCGCCCGTCCGCGCCTTCTTCGAGCGGGTCCACCGCATCCTGATCCAGGTCTTCTGAGGCAGTGAACTGCCCGTTCTGCGAGCACACCGACACCCGCGTCATGGATTCACGCGTCACCGAGGACGGTCGCTCGATCCGGCGCCGGCGGAGGTGCATGCATTGTTCGAGCCGTTTCACCACCTACGAACGCTATGAGGAGACCCCCCTGCTGGTGCTCAAGAAGGACGGGAGGCGCGAGCACTTCGACCGGCGCAAGGTGCTCGATGGTCTGCTGAGGGCCTGCGAGAAGAGACCGGTGTCCAGCGAGGCCATCCAGGAAATGGCGGCGCGGATCGAGCAGGAGCTTCGCAGCTTGGGGAAAACCGAAGTGTCGGCCGGGGAGATCGGCGAGCTGGTGATGGAGAGCCTCCTGCACCTGGACGAGGTCGCCTATGTCCGCTTCGCCTCGGTCTACAAGGAATTCAAGGACGTGAACCGCTTCGCCGAGGAGCTCCAGCTCCTGGACGCCCTTCGGAAGCGGACCCGAGCCGAGGAGGAGACTTGAACCCATCCCCATCCTCAATCGTTGCCCAGGCCGCCGCTGCGGTCCGCCGGGAGACGGACCTGGTCCCTGAGATCGCCCTGGTGCTGGGCTCAGGCCTGGGAGGGCTGGCCGACGAGGTCGAGGACCCCGTCGTCCTCCCTTTCTCCAGGATCCCCGGCTTTGCCACCTCGACGGTGCACGGACACGTGGGGGCCCTGGTCCTGGGCCGCCTGGAGGGGCGTCCCGTGGGCGTCCTGAAGGGGCGGGTGCACTACTACGAAGGTCACAGCATGGCGCAGATCGTCCTGCCCGTCCGGGTGCTGTGCGCCCTGGGGGCGAAGACCCTGCTGGTGACCAATGCCTGTGGAGGCATCAGTGAGCACTTGAAGGTCGGCGACCTGATGCTGATTCGGGACCATCTCAACCTCATGGGAGACAACCCATTGCGGGGGCCCAATGACGACAGTCTGGGCCCCAGATTTCCGGCCATGTCGCGAGCCTACGATGCCGACCTTCTGGCACTGGCTCGGAAGGTGGCCGCAGAGGTCGGATTCGTACCGGCTGAAGGGGTCTATTGTGCCCTGGCCGGCCCTTCCTACGAGACCCCCGCCGAAATCCGCATGCTCAGCCGCCTGGGAGCTGACGCCGTGGGCATGTCCACGGCTCCAGAGACGATCGCGGCCGTGCATGCCGGCATGCGGGTGCTGGGGATCTCGTGCGTGACCAACATTCTTCACCAGGGACCTTCCCAGGACACCCATGAGGATGTCCTGCGGGCGGCAGCCGAGGCCCGACCCCGCTTCGTCTCCCTGGTCCGTGGGGTCGTCAGGGAGATTTCCGGATGAATCCATATCAGTTGATCCTCAAGAAGCGCAACGGTGGAGAACACACCCCCGAGGAGATTCGCGAACTCGTCCTGGGGTTCGCCAACGATCAGGGCATCGAGACCTATCAGATGGCCGCCTGGCTGATGGCCGTCTGGTTCAAGGGCATGACGGTCCCGGAGCTTTCGGCCCTCACCCAGGCCATGGTGGATTCGGGCGACCAGATCGACCTGTCCAGCCTGCCCGGGGTGAAGGTGGACAAGCACTCCACGGGCGGTGTGGGAGATACCACGACGCTGATCCTGGCACCCCTGGCCGCCGCTGCCGGAGCGACCGTGGCCAAGATGTCTGGCCGGGGACTGGGACATACCGGGGGGACCCTGGACAAGTTGGAGTCTGTTCCCGGTCTGCGCACCGATCTGACCTCCCAGCAGTTCCTGGACCAGGTCCGCCGGATCGGCGTGGCCGTCATCAGCCAGACCGGGAACCTGGTTCCCGCCGACGGGAAGATGTATTCCCTTCGGGATGTCACGGCCACGGTCGATTCCATCCCCTTGATCGCCTCCTCGGTCATGAGCAAGAAGATCGCGTGCGGGGCCGAGGTGATCCTCCTGGACGTCAAGTACGGCCGTGGGGCCTTCATGGAGAACCTGGCGGATGCCCGCGAGCTGGCCCGCCGCATGGTGGACCTGGGCAAGGCCCTGGGCCGGAGGGTCCGGGCCGTGATCTC
>DCTU01000175.1:0-881 GCA_002329445.1 bacterium UBP9_UBA1432 | reverse complement strand
CATCTGCTGGAGATGGCCGGGGTGTCCGAGAACCTCGAACGGGCTCGCGTGCGGGTCCGTGAGCTGATCCAGAACGGCGAGGGGCTGCGCAAGCTGGGCGAGATGTTCCGTGCCCAGGGCGGCGACCCCCGGGTGGTTGAAGACACCTCCCTTCTGCCGCAGGCGCCGATCATCGAGCCGGTTCCCTCGCCTTCGTCGGGTTTCGTGACGGGGATTCACGCCCAACAGATCGGTTTTGCCGGCACGGCCCTGGGCGCCGGGCGCAAGCGCAAGGGAGACCCCATCGATCCGGCGGTCGGGATCATCATGGAACATCGGGTGGGCGATGCGGTGGAGGCCGGCCAGCCCCTGGCCGTGGTCCACGCCCGGGATCGCCAGACCCTGGCCGAGGCTCGGCAGATCCTGTTGGATTCCATCGCCATCGGGCCGGATCGCCCGGCTCCGCGCAAGCTGATCGAGGAGATCGTCGAGTAGCCTCTTCCGGGTGCCTGCAGGACCCGGGCCAAAGCCGGGGTCCTGCAGGATTCCCCGAAAGTCTGTGCGAAATGCCTTTCGTTCGCGTTCCCGGAGCGGCGTTCCCTGAAGTTCCATTGCGAGTGGCCCATGGCAGGCCCTCGCGGGTGGAGTCCTGGGGGCGCCCCGGATGGACGCTGGCGGCTTGTGGGATGTGCGGAAGCGCTTGTCCTGCAGGTGCCCCGGACGGCCCGGGTCGGGCGTCTCCCCCCGCGGAGGCGAGGCCGCCCCGTCGGAGACCCGGCCTCTCCTGGAGAGGGGCGCCGGGTCGGCAGGTTCGGGACTCGCTCCCCTTGACCGGGGACAGGCCGTAGACGCGCAGCGGCAGGTGGCTCCTTCTGGACAGGTGCCCTGCAGGTTGCGCACGG
>DCTU01000232.1:4818-7331 GCA_002329445.1 bacterium UBP9_UBA1432 | reverse complement strand
TGGATCGGGCGGGCCCGAATCCGGAGAGTGCAAGCCGGCCCCCGGTTGAAGAGCTGAACCGAGACGGGAACGGGGTCTCCAAAGCGGACGTTGCGTCCCAGGGCAGGCCTCGCCTGCATCTCGATCTCCGCGGCGGCTGCCACCGGGAAGCTGGCCAGCCAGAGCCACAGGGCCACCAGGGTCCAGGTTCTCATCAGGCGGGGACCTCGAGTGGGACGGCCCGGAGCACCTCTTCGAGGAGCTGTTCGGGCTCCAGCCCCTCGGCCTCTCCTTCGAAACTGCGGATCAACCGGTGGCGCAGGCATGGCCGGGCGACCGCCTGCAGATCCTCGAAGGCCACGTTGTACCTGCCCGAGACCATGGCGCGCACCCGCGCTGCCCGAACCAGGGCTTGTCCTCCGCGCGGGCTGGATCCATGACGCACATAGCGGCGGATCGCCTCCGGGGCCTCAGGCCGGTCCGGATGGGTGGCCAGGACCAGGCGGGCGGCGTAGCCCAGGACGGCGGAGCCTGCCACCACTTCCCGCGCCAGGCGCCCCATCTCCAGCAAGGTCGGGGCATCGCAGACGGCTTCGACCGTTGGCAGGCGGTTGCCCGTGGTCTGGTCCAGGATGCCGATCAGGTCCTCCGGCTCGGGGAAGCCGACTTGCAGCTTGAACAGGAACCGGTCCACCTGGGCTTCCGGCAGGGGGTAGGTCCCCTCCATCTCGATGGGGTTCTGGGTGGCCATCACCAGGAAGGGCGCCGGGAGCTCGCGGGCCTCTCCGGCGACGGTCACGCGCCCCTCCTGCATGGCCTCCAGCAGAGCCGACTGGGTCTTGGGCGTGGCCCGATTGATCTCGTCGGCCAGGACCAGGTTCGCGAAGACCGGGCCTGGGCTGAAGCGAAAGGCCCTCCGCCCTTCGGGCGTCTCCTCGACCAGGGTGGTCCCGCTGATGTCGGCAGGCATCAGGTCCGGGGTGAACTGGATTCTGGAGAAGGACAGGTCCAGGGCCTGGGCCAGGGTTCGGACCAGGAGCGTCTTGCCCAACCCGGGCAGCCCCTCCAGCAGGACGTGCCCTCCGGCCACCAGGGCCAGCAGGACGTGCTCCACCAGGTCGGGCTGACCCACCACCACCCGGGTCAGCTCGCGGCGCAGACGCGCGAAGGTCTCTTCGAAGATTCGGACGCGGTCGGTCAGGGCAGTCTCGCTCACGGACGGGGGTCGATCCCTTCGAAGTAGTTGCGCACCAGATCCCGCCGGGTCATGGGAACGTCTTCCCGCGCCACCGCGGCTTCAGCCGATTCTCGCGCCCGCAGGAAGGAATCCCCGGGGGGGGCTTGCTGCGGGCCTCCCGCGCGAGGACGGCCCAGGGCCTGTCCGGCCCCTGGCAGGGTCGGGCCTGGTCCTGGTCGGCCCGGAATCCGGGCGTCGGCGGTCGGAAGATGGTCCCGTCGAGGCGGGTGCAGACGGCGGTATTCCTCCGACCAGTCCGAGGTCCTGTGAGATTGACGTTCAAGCACGAAATCCCGGTCTTCGGCCTGGCCGGCCTCCTGGCGCTGGAGGGTGGTCTGGCGGCCGAAGTCGGCCTGTCCGTCCCCGCGGCCGGGCCGGACCTCCTGCCCCGGGTTGGCGAGGGCCTGCCGACCCTCTCCTGGCGATTCGGGGCCATCGCCTGGAGCTTCCGGGCCGCCCTCCTCCCGCCCCCCCTCGTCCGGGGCGCCGTCCCCGGCACGGGCCAGGGCCTGCTCGGCGCCCTCCAGGTCTCCTTCCTCCAGGGCCTCCAGGCCTGCGGTGGCAGCCCCGCGGAGCTCTTCGGACAAGGCCGGGTCGCTGGCCAGTTGGCGAAGCAGGGTTCGGGCATCTTCCGAGTCGGGCTCCTGCGCCAGGGCCCGGGCCGCCTCGCGCAGTCGACGAGCCGCTTCGGTCTGCTGGTCACGACTGGCCCGCGCTCTTCCGGTGGCGTCATGGTCGGGAGCGACATCCAGGCCGGCCTGCAGCTCTTGGGACAGGACCGTCAGGCGTTCCAGGACGTCGCGGGCGTCGACCTGGGGATCCTCCAGGGCGCCCTCCAGCGCCTCCAGGCGGGTCTGGAGTTCTTCCCGTCGGGGGACCTGAAGAGGTCGCGCCGCCTCCAGGTCCCGACGCAGTTCTCGAGCCTGCCCTCGGGCGGCGGCCACGACCTCGGGGTCCGGGCGTCGCCAGGAAAGACGGTCGGCGGGAAGGGCGGCCAGGGTGACGGTCAGGCTGGCCAGGAGCAGACCCGTGCGGAGCCTGGTCGGCCAGCTCTGGGGGAAGGCAGCCCGGGGGCGGACCTGCCGGGCCCGGTGGGCCGCGTCGCACAGCAGGACCTGGGCCATGACGTTCCGGGGGCGTTGGGAGACCAGCCACTCCACGGCCGTCCCCATGCGCTCCTGCAATCCCAGGTTGCGGTCGGCCAGGTAGGCCGCGCGGACGGGGCGCAGGGGACGCAGGAATTCTGCCAGGGCTGCACCGGCGGGGAGCAGGGCCAGGGGAGCCAGGCCCTGCCAGG
>DCTU01000232.1:0-4751 GCA_002329445.1 bacterium UBP9_UBA1432 | reverse complement strand
CGCTCTCGTGCGGCGAGCTGGCGAGCCTTCTCCAACAGCCCCATCTCGTCCATGACCGCGAGATTCCACGTCTCGGAGGGCGGCCCTGCGGAGGGGGGGCGACCAGGGCCGGAGAACTGGTCCTCAACATGGACTCGCGGGGGTTTCACATGCTCGACCGTCGCCGCTTCCAGTGGCTTGTTCCCTGCCTCCTCTTCTTGTTGTTGGGCTGTTCGAGCCCTGCGCGCGAACCCCAGCCTCCGGCGGCCTCGGATCCCGGCGTGCCCGCCGCGCAGGCCCTGGAGCCGGAGGCTCCACCCGCCAGTCACCGCTTGGAGTTTCGGATGCCGGCGGACGTCGTTCGGGCCAACCTGAAGGTCCGTCAGCCGGGTCAGAAGTGGCAGCTTGTCGACGGCCAGGATCGCCCTCTGGCGGAGTTCAAGGTCCAGCCGGACCGCGTGAAGGTCCGGGACGCCCAGGATCGGGAACTCTTCAAGGTCAAGAGCAAGCTGAAGGGCTGGGAGTTGGAGGATGCCACCGGACGCCGCCTGCTGCGGGCGCGTCCCAACCGGGGTGGGTGGGAGATCCAGGACGGCGCGGAAGCCCCGTTGGCGAGGATCGTCGAGCGTGGGGGAGGGCTGGTCCTGGAGGATGCCCAGGGCCGGGAGTTGACCCGCGCCGAGGCCGGGTCCGGGGAGGTCCTCTTCCACAACCCCTCCGGGGGAGAAGCGGCCGTCCTCCGAGGAGCCTCGGATCCGGCGGTCGCGATCTGGTGGATGCTCCCCGAGACCGATCCCCTGGCTCAGGCAGGCCTGGTGGTCTTCGCCCTGGAGGTCCGATGACGCTTCCTGTTCAACCGATCTCGGAACGCTGCCGCGAGACGGCAGGCTTCCTGTTCTCGCACCCCTGCAAGAATCCGGCCGTGGGTCGTTGCGACCATTGCGGCAAACCGATCTGCGCCGAACACTCGCGTCCGAGTTCGGCTGAGGCGCCTCCCGAACAGCCCGCTCCGGGAGGTTGGCCTGCGGCCGGTGGGACCGTGTGCGTGGGATGTGCCCGTCGCCAGGTGGTCGCCTCGGGGGGGCAAGGCCAACAGGCCTTCCGGGAGGACCCTCTGTTCTGTGCCTGGGCCCTGGGAGGGTCCGCCTGGGACTACACCGAGGAAGACCACGCGGCCTTCCAGGTCGAGAGCACTCCTGTGGGAGCCGAGGCCTGGGAGCGGGACTGGGACGCCTCCTGAGGGTTCGGCATCCAGACCAGGAAGGTGCAGGCGATGGAGGGCTTCTCTGTCCGGGGAAACCGACCCACCCGGGAACTGCTCCTGGTCGGTGCGTGTCTCCTGGCGGTCCTGGCCTTCCTGCTTTTCGGGAGATTCCCGTCGGGGGACGGTCTCTTGTCCCGCTTCCTGGTCGTGTCCTGCCTGGTGGCACTGGTGGCACTCGGGTTCTTGGCGCGGCCCGCGAGATGGCGCCTGGACCCCACGGCCAGGCGATTGACCTGCACGGTCCTGTGGGGACTGTCGCGTCGGGTGGTGGAAGCCTCCGAGGTGGGCACCCTGGAGCTGCTGCCCAAGGTGGGGCACCGTGAGAGGCGCCTGGTCCTGCGCCGGCGCCGGGCTTCTCCTCTGGTCGTGCGGACCGGCACGGACGTCCTTCAGCTTCGACGCGATGGACGTCTCCTCGCCGAGGGTTTGGGGGTGCCCTGGATGGAGCCGGACCCGGAGACGGGTCGTCCGACGGCCAGCTCCTACCGCTTCTGGATGGAGCCTGGGGTCGCCCGCAGACCCACCGAGGTTCCTGGTCGCGCCCTGCTCAAGGACCTGGCCTTCAACCAGCAGGCATGGAGCTTCACGGTTCCCGTCGCCTCGGAACCGGGCCGCTCGCACGGGTTCCAGGTGACCCGTCGGGAGCTGTCCTGCACCACGCCGGAGGGCGAGACCCACCGCTTCGGGATGGGGCAGATCGAGGGGATCGCCGTGGTCCGGCGCCGGGGGGCTCCTCCTGAGGGGAGGGACCTGGGCATCCTGACGAGCTCGGGGTTGGTTCACATCACGGGGATCGCCGGTCGGCCGGCGAGACGGGGAGAAGAGTCCCCCCTGGAGGTGACGGCCCACGTCCTGCTCGCGGCCGTGAGGGATCTTCAGGAATAGCCCGCGAATTCAGGTGCTTTCCTGTGAACGGGCCAGGCGCTTGCGCAGGGCGTGCTTCACGGCCACCAGATACCAGTGGAAGTAGAGCGGAAACCACTTCAGAAGGCGGAAGCGGCTCTGACCCTGGGTCCGGTCGGTCCAGGTCGTGGGGACCTCGTCGATGGCCAGCCCCTGGACCCAGGCCTTGACCGTCAATTCCAGGGCCAGTTCGAAGCCATGCAGGCTCTCGATTCGGGTTGCGGAGAGGAACTGCCTGGAGTAGCCTCGGAAGTTGTTGGTGCAATCATGGGTTTGGATCCCCGTCAGCCAGCGCAGCGTCAGGCCGGCCAGCCGCGACATGGTGCGCTTGAGCAGCGGCCCTCCCTCCTGACGTCCCCCGGGCATGTAGCGGCTGCCGCTGACCACCGCGGCACCCTGGCGGATCCGGGCCGCCATCGCCGGGATGACCTCGGGAGGATCGGAGAGGTCGGCCATGGTGGTCACCACGACGTCTCCTCGGGCGGCCTGGAAACCCGCGCGCATGGCGTAGGCGGCGCCTCGCCCCAGGTCGTTGCGCACGGTGCGGACGGTTGCGGGGCGATCCTCCATCTCGGTCAGGGCCTGCAAGGTGTCGTCTCCCTCGAAGTCGTAGCAGACCAGGATTTCGTGGGGATGCTCTCGCAGGGCCTCATGCACCCGCCGGACGCAGGTCTGGATGTTCGGCCCTTCGTTGTAGACCGGAATCACGACCGAGGTCAGCGACTCCAGACCCATCAGATCCTGCCCGCCTTCAGCTCGGTCCGAATCCAGGGGATGACCTCGTCGAGAATCTCCTCCAGGGGAGTCCGGGCCTCAAAGCCCAGGACCTTCAAAGCCTTGGAGGTGTCGGGGATCCTCTTCTGGACATCGTAGGGGTACGGCGCATCGGAGACGTGTCGGAAGGGGCGTTCGGGGCCGTGGATCTTGCGCCAGATGACCTCGGCCAGCTCCACCACCGAGGTGGCCTGGGGCGTCGAGAGGTTGAAGTCCTGATTGGTGGCCTCGGGATGGAAGACCGCTTGAGCGATGCCGCGCGCCAGATCGCCCCCATAGGTGTAGCAGCGCACCTGGGAACCGTCGCCCAGGATGTGCAGGGGGTCCTGCCCTTTGAGGACCTTCTGGACCAGGTCGGGCACGACGTGGCTCATGGCCAGTTGGATGTTGCCGCTGAGCACCTCCTGGTCGGCCAGGGCGCGGCGCTCGCCGATCCCCACGCAGTTGAAGGGGCGCAGGATGGTGAAGGGCAGTCGGTACTGCTCCCAGGCCCCGCGGGCGAAGTACTCGCAGGCCAGCTTCTGGAATCCGTAGGTGCTGGTGGGGGGAGGGCACTCTGCCAGGTGGGATTCCGGGGTGGGCCAGACGGTGGCGTTCTCGAAGACCATGCTGGAGCTCAGGACGGTGATCTTCTGCAACCGGTGCTGCTTGAAGGCCTCCAGCGCCGCGTCGAAGCTGGCGGCCATGATCCGCTCGTTTTCGGCCAGCAGGTCGTAGGCGTAGGCGTGGAAGTAGGAGATGCCCCCGATTCGGGCGGCTCCGGCGACGAAGTGGTCGCAGTCCGCCAGCAGGCGACGCATCAGGTCGGTGTCCCGGGCGTCGCCTTCCACGAAGGTGTAGCGCTCGTGGTCCTGGTAGGACTTCTCGATCCGGCCGTATTTCGAGAAGTTGTCCAGCCCGACCACCTCGTGTCCCTGGTCCAGCAGCTCCTGGACCAGGTAGCCGGCGATGAACCCGGCGGAGCCCGTGACGAAGATCTTCATTCCGGTCCGTCCTTTTCGTCAGCCGTCGCGGACGGCCCGATCTCTTGAGTTTCTCCCAGGCAGTTCCAGACATCGACCACCACCGTCCCGGGTCGGGGGCGGAGGCTCCGATACTCCGGGTGGGGGGTCCCGACGAAGAGGACCTGGCATTCTTCCAGCACCTGCTGGATCGAGACGGTCCTGCCGTCCTGGATGTACGGGTCGGTGCACAGGACGCGGGCCGCCCGCAGCGTCAGCAGCTTGCGCATCTTGTAGCTCAGCGAGTCGCGAGGGTCATCCGAGCCCGCCTTGAAGGCCATTCCCAGGATGCCGACCGTCTTGTCGCCCAGATCGGTCTGGCGTGCCGCCTGTTCGATCAGGAAGGCCGGCAGGCCCTCGTTGATCAGCATGGCGCCGTGGCCCAGGGCGAACGAGTTCTGGCTGAAGGCCGCCAGTTGCATCGTGTCCTTCACCAGACACGGGCCGGCGGCCAGACCCGGGCCCGGCATCCCCGCCATGCGGGGATAACGGTGACGACAGGCGTGCAGGATGCGCTGGAAGTCCAGGCCACTCTGGGCGGCGATCATGTAGAACTGGTTCACCGCGGCGAACTGGAGGTAGCGNNCAGTTCGGCCTCCATGGGAGGCAGCTCCAGGATCTCCGCCGAGAACCCCTCGAAGAGCTGGCGAACCCGTGAGAGGATCTGCTCGTCGAAGGCGCTGATGATCTGGGGCAGTTCCCGGAACTCGCGAAGACTGAAGCCCTGGGCGACGCGCTCGGGGCAGAAGGCGACCTCGATCTGCAGGCCCCGCTCGGCCAGGAATCTGCGGATATGGGCCGAGATTCCGGGGAAGACGGTGCTGCGCAGG
>DCTU01000035.1:18592-19288 GCA_002329445.1 bacterium UBP9_UBA1432 | reverse complement strand
GAACCCGGCTTACAGACCCGCTCCGGTTCCCACCCCCACCCCTCTCGGCAAGGGTCCTTGACCAGGTCCCCCGCCGGGTCTTGAATCGCCTGCCCGGCAGGCAAGGAGGATCGCGTTGCGCCACCGCAGATGGCTCATCCTCACCCTGGCTTTGGCCCTGTTCACCGCGGGTTGCGGGGGTGGAGGCAGTTCCAGTGGGGGGGGGTCCCCCTCCGGCGGCGGAGGAGGCGGTGGGGACACCGGAGTGGTGACCTACCGGGTCCCGGCTTTTGGTGGCGCGCAGGTGGCCACCGCAGTCGTGGGCTACCAGCCCTCCAGCACCTCGGCAGCCGACGCGGAAATCACCCTCCAGGCGGCCAACCGGCTTGCCGGGACGTTGGGGCAGAGCGATCGGGCAGCCGGCCTGAAGACCTCCTTCGCGAACCAGGACCTCGTGAGGTCTCGCGACATGCCGGCGGAGGTGCGGGCTGTCGAGGACGAACTGCGTGCTCGGGCCACCCCCCGCCTGCGCTCCGAAGGTCCGCGCCTGGACTCGGTCCGGGCTCGTTACTCCGACATCCCTGAAGGCGAAACCACGACGCTCTACATCGCGACGACCGGCAGGACGGTCACGGTCCAGAAGATGCACGACAACTCCGAGACCACCTCCACCCTGGTCTTCGCCGAGGTCGTGGATGGGCTCCCCGTGACCTCCAA
>DCTU01000035.1:18432-18579 GCA_002329445.1 bacterium UBP9_UBA1432 | reverse complement strand
AAGCGAGTGGAGCACCGGCGGCGGACGGGACGGCGAGACCAGGATCATTTTCGTCTTGTTGTCCGCCAATGGCATCGGCGGCTCCAACCTCTACGGCTTCTTCCGCCCGAACGATGCCTTCTCCAAGACGCAGATCTCCACCAGCAA
>DCTU01000035.1:10810-18409 GCA_002329445.1 bacterium UBP9_UBA1432 | reverse complement strand
GAAGGCGCCTTCAACGGGACAGACGAGGACGACACGATCAATGAGGGGCAGTCCGTCCTGGCGGAGGAGAAGACCGGGTTCGGCCTGGTCGCCCCCGGCGGAGGCAACTCGTTTGTTTTCGGCTCCGCCCGGGCCTATCTGCAAGCCCCCCACAACTNNGTTCTTCACCTTCGACAACTACAACGCCGACTACGGCAAGGGCTACCTGTTGATGAAGTACCTCCACGACCGGTTCGGCGTGGAGACCCTCACCCGGATCGCCACCTCCCCCGCCGTCGGACGGAACAACATCGCCAATCAGACCGGCATCCCCTTCGGCACCCTGTTCCAGGACTGGGCCCTGGCCAACCTGCTCGACCCTGTCGCCGGTGCCCCTGCCCGGTACACCTATCCCGGCCTCAACCTGGACGCAACCTACAACATCCGCGGCCTGGGAAACGCCAACCTGCCCGCGGCGACGCCTGCGCGCTCCGCCAACCCGCCCACCGCAGAGGACACCCTGACCTTGAAGCCCTGGGCCAACCTCTACTCGCGCTATAGCGGAGGAGACGGCTCTCCCTTGGACCTCACCCTGGACACCCCGGGGACATCCGCCACCAACCTGGTGGTCGAGAGCCCTGCCAAGGGGACGTACGGCTCCCTGCAGTAGGCGGCCGGCCCGTCACGTCGCCGGTCGGAAAGCCGACCAGACCTCAAAGCGAAGGAGGTGCCTTGTCGGCACCTCCTTCGCGATTCAACCGGACGGTGCCCGCAAGGCACCTTGTTCACGCTTCGCGCCTTCGCCGTGGCGGCGATGGCGTGGCGAAGCTCCGAAGCCAGGTACTCGGCCAGGTCCCGCCGCAACACCCGCAGACTGAAGATCTCCTCATCCGAGACGAACTGCAGCAAGGTCGACTGCGACAGGCTGCGGACCAGGATCTCCTCCAGCTCGCCGACCGGGATCGCCCGAGACCACAACGGGACTCCCCACAAGCTCGTCCGCGCCCGGACCAGCTCCGGGGTCAGGGCCACCTTCACCTGATAACCGAACTGCAAGAACAGAGCCAACGCAAAGAGTCCCAGGACCACCTGGAAATAGAGGTAGTCCCCATGCAAGCGGGCCAGATCCAACAAGGAGTACTGCTCATCCTGTGCCCCCGAGATGGGGATGACGCTGAACACCAAGGCCGCCAGGAAGAGTCCGGCCATCTCTGAGACCAGGCTGGAGGTTCGAACCCCCCAACGAAAGGTCCGCGTCGAGCCGGTCCCTTCCTCCCGAATCGGGAAGACTTCCGGACGGGGGACCCGTTCCCCCAGCAACGAGGGATCGCGATGGACCCTCTCGCTCAGAGGCAGATCCAGATCCGCGGCCTCGATGTCCAGGTGGACCCCCGCCTCACGCCGGACGCGGAGCGGGCAGCCGATCCTCTTGGCCAGGAACTCGGCCAGGCAGCGGCTCTCCTGGATGTGATCCGGGCGTGAATCCAGCAGGAACTCGTACTTCCCATCCACCAGCATGACCTGCCACAGCTCAACCGGACGCCCCCGGACCTCCACCTCCAGGACCTGGAGCCGGATCATCGGATCCTGGCGATAGGCGTAGCGGACCGAACGGCGGATCAACCCATCCCGAACCTCGACGAACCCCTCTCGCACCCGGAAGGTCCGACGCGTCCACGCCAGCAGCGACAGACCCGCCAGAACCAGCAGCAGGCCGAGGGCGGCCCCTTTGCGCCAATCCCACACAGGCGTGTGCAGCACCAGCACCCGGTACAGATAGTACAGTGGGACACCGCCGACGACCCCGGTGAAGACCAGGAAGAGCCCCAGGTCGCGATTCGCGTTGCTGGGCAGGGCGAAGACGTCGCAATCACAGCGGCACTGGAAGCGTGCCATTCAAAGGCCTCCCGGACCCGTCAGAACTACCGGGCGCCGTCGGCGACCCGCCGGACATGATGCGCCACAGGTCGCCCAATCCCTGTCTGGCCGGGTTCTCCGGCTCCCCCAACCGTAATCTCTGAAGGTGGTCCGACCCGTGTCCGAACGTCGGACATCGAGACCGGACTCTGCGCCACCCGCGTCCGACCCGTCGTGGGCACGCGCCCTCCGGAGCCCCAGGAGGAAGCGACCCCAGCGGCACGAACGTTGCCGGGCCATGCGTCGGCTCTTGTTACTGATCGCCCTTCTCTTCGCAACCTGTTTCGGCTGCGGTCCGACGACCGGCCAGGCCGACGCCGTGCGGCTGTGGACCGGGTTGGACGCCGAGTATCCGGTGATCGAGAGGGTGGTGGCCGACTTCCAGCAGCGGACGGGGATCCAGGTCCAGATGCTCAAGGTCCCCTTCGAACAGCTCCGCAACAAGTTCCTGATCGCGGCTCCGGCCGACCTGGGCCCGGACCTGGTGATCGGTCCCCAGGACTGGGTCGGGGTCCTGGCCACCGCAGGCCAGCTTGAGCCCATACCCCAGGAAGCCCTCCCCGGAGAAGACTTCGTCCCCGTCTCGGTCCAGGCCGTGACCTTCCAGGGCCAGGTCTACTCGGTGCCCCTGTTCATGGAATGCAACGCCCTGTTCAGGAACACCCGGCTCATGCCTGAACGTCCCCGCTCGATCCCCGAACTGGTGGCGCGGGCCACGGCTCTTCAGCAGGCGGACCCCACGCTCAAGGGCTTCTACTTCGACCTCCAAGAGCCGTACTTTGCCTGGCCGTTCTTCTCGGCCGAGGGAGCATGGTTGCTGCGGGACAAGGACGGACGGACCGACCCCTTCGACATCGGGATCGACACCCCGGGAAGCGTCCGCGCCGCCGAGTTCCTGCGATCGCTGAGACAGGAATCCCACCTGATTCCCCCGGGAGCTTCTGAGAACATCTCCAGGACGCTCTTTCAGGAAGGGCGGGCCGCGGTGATCATCAACGGGCCCTGGATGCTCAAGGACGCCAAGGCGGCGGGCGTCCCCTACGCGGTGGACCCCTTCCCTCCCACCGCCAGCGGAGGCCAACCCCGTCCCCTGGTCGGTGTCCAGGGAATCATGCTGAACCGGCGGGCGACGCGCCGAGCTGAAGCCCTCAAGCTGATGGAACACCTGGCCTCGGTCGAGAGCACGGTGGCCATCAGCCAGGCCTCGGGCCGCCCCCCGGTACGCCGGGGTGCGCTGGCGCGGATCCAGAGCGATCCCGACATCGCCACCTTTGCCATGATCGCGGAACAGGGAACCCCCATGCCCAGCCATCCGGCCGTCAACGCGATCTGGGTTCCCCTGAAAAGCGCCTTGGAGCTCATCACGACCGGCAAGTCCCCTGCGGACCGCGAGCTCCGTGCCACCGACGAACGCATCCGGCAGAAGATCCAGTTGATGTTGGAGTAGGCATGCGAGAACGGAACTCTGGCGGACTTCCCTACCTGTATCTGGCGCCGGCGCTGCTGCTGTTGGCCCTCCTGAGCCTGCTTCCCAACCTCTACTCGGTCTGGCTGGCCTTCACCAACTATTCGCTGAACCACTACTCGGACTACAGTTTCGTGGGTCTGCGGAACTTCGCGCGGATCCTCCAGGGTCCGGAGGCTGCCACCTTCGGACGCGTCTTCGCCTGGACGGTGGTCTGGGCTGGCGCCTCGGTCCTCCTGAGCCTGGGCCTGGGCCTCTTCCTGGCGATTCTGCTCAACAACGCCCACGTCAAGGGCCGCACCTTCTACCGCACCATCTTCATCCTGCCCTGGGCCATTCCGGCCTTCATCTCGGTCATGATGTGGCAGGGTCTGCTCAACACCGAGTTTGGCGCGATCAACCTGCTCTTGGCCAACCTTGGCCTCGACCAGGCCCTGGCCACCATCGTGGGGCTCTTCACCAATGAACCGGTCGCAACCCCGATCGCCTGGCTCAACACCCCGGGTTGGTCCCACATCGCGGTCCTGGCCGTGAACGTCTGGCTGGCCTTTCCGTTCCAACTGACGACCTGCCTGGGCGCACTCCAATCGGTGCCTTCGGACGTGTACGAGGCAGCGTCGGTGGACGGCGCCACCGCCGGCCTGCAGTTCCGCCGGATCACGGTGCCGCTTCTGCGCTCGGCCCTGCTGCCGGTGCTTCTCTCCAGCTTCGCCTTCAACTTCAATCAGTTTGCTGCCATCTACCTGTTGACGGCGGGGGGCCCCGCAGTCCCCGGCAGCGAGGCCGGCGCCACCGATATCCTGATCACCTACTCCTACAAACTGGCCTTCAACCTGTTCCAGTATGGGATGGCCTGCGCCTACGCGATCTTCATCTTCATCCTGGTCGCCACGCTCTCCGGTGTGAACTTCAAGCTGACCGGAGCCTTCGAGGACGCCAACTAGATGCCCACTCGTCCGAACCCCTTCCGATTGGCCCTGACCCACCTGATCCTCCTGGCCTGCGCCGGGTTGACGGTGATGCCCGTCGTGCTGGTCCTGGCGGCCTCCCTGCGCAAGGGCTCGACCCTGATCTCGACCCGACTCTTCCCAGGCATGGACGAACTCTCCCTGGCCAAGTACCACGAGCTCCTCACCCAGACCCCGTTCCTGACCTGGATGCTCAACACGGTGATCGTCTCGGTCGTGGCCTCGTTGATCGCCCTGGTGGTCACGGCCCTGGCCGGCTATGCCTTCGCGCGTTTCCGTTTCCTGGGCCGCAAGAACGGCCTGATGGCCATGATGCTCCTTCAGATGTTCCCCGCGGCCATGGCCATGGTCGCGGTCTTCCGCCTCCTGCAGTATCTGGGCGCTGCCACTGGCGGCGTCTTGGGCCTGAACTCGCTGTTGGGGCTGTCGCTGGTCTACATCGGGGCAGGAATCCCCTTCAATACCTGGATGATCAAGGGATACGTCGACGCACTTCCCCGCGAATTGGAAGAGTCGGCGACGATCGATGGGGCCACCCCGACGCAGACCTTCCTCCTGGTGGTGCTTCCCCTGATGGGCCCGATCCTGGCCGTGGTGGCCATCTTCAACTTCATCGCTCCCTACAGCGACTTCATCTTTCCGTCGGTCGTGATGTTTGAAGAGAGCAAGTATACCCTGGCCGTCGGGATGCAGAGCTTCATTTCGGGGAACTTCTCGACCAACTGGACGCTCTTCGCCGCCGCGTCGATCCTGGGCGCCATCCCCATCCTGGTTCTCTTCTTCGCCCTGCAGAGATTCCTGGTCGAGGGCCTGACCCGCGGCGCCCTGAAAGGCTAGGACGCGGTGTGCCCGCGATCCGAATTCCGGCTCGTGATCGGCATCTTGTTGGCGTTCCTGCTTCTTGGCAGCCCCACCTCGGCCGACCCGACGCGATTCGCGCAATCCTACTATCGTGACGAAGCCTACCTGAATGCCTATCGCCAGGCGGTCCTCTACTACAACCCCGGACTAGGCGCCCAACCGTTGGAAACCGTCGTTCGGGCCTTGCTGCACTACGCCCACCACTACCGCCTCGACCCCCGCCTGGTCACGGCCCTGGTCGCCTGTGAATCCGGCTTCCGACCCGAAGCCGTCTCGTCTGCCGGGGCCCGCGGACTGGGCCAGTTGATGCCGGGGACCGCCCGCGCAGAAGGAGTCGACCCCGGCCCCATCGCCTCCAACATCCACGGTGCCTGCCGGGTCTTGCGCCGCCACCTGGACCGATATGCGGACCGAAGTGGCCGGGCCCGGATCGAACTGGCCCTGGCTGCCTACAACGCCGGCCCCGGCGCCGTCGAGCGTTACGGAGGCATCCCCCCCTACCCCGAGACCCTTGACTACGTGAACCGGGTCCTGGCCGAGTACCGCACCCTGTGCGGGCGCTGACCGGGCGAAACCGGGGAAGGACTTCCGGGGTTCGAACAGAACAGGCGCAAGTTCCGGCGGGCTGCGCGTTCCCCGACACCATCCGCCGCGAGGAGTAACACGTGAAAAGATCGCTTCCGAGCCTGGGGTTGGTTCTGGCCTTGCTGCTGGTCCTGCTGGCCCCGGCCCACGCTGAGAAGAGCACCGCCGACAACCCGGACATGCGTGAGGGCCTGGCCCGTTTCTACGCAGGTCAGTGGACCGAGGCCAACGCAGCGTTCGAGAAGGTCCTGGAGCAGGATCCCGAAAACACCCTGGCCATCTCCTATATCCTCCACGCCAACTACAAGATGCACAACATCGACGGCGCGATTTCGGAGATCGAGCGCAAGGCCGTGGCACGGGGCGAAGACCCTCAGATGCAGGCCCATCTGGGCATGGCCTACTTTCTGCGCGGCATGATCATGCCGAACGTGCTGGATGAGGCCCTCACCGAGTTCCGTGCGGCCTCCCAGGGCGACCCCCAACTGGCGATGCCCTACACCGGGATCGGGCTGGTCTACTTCCAGAAGCGCATGATGCCCCGCGCCAAAGGTTACTTCATCCGGGCTCTGCGCTTGAACCCCCATGACGTCATGGCCATGGACCGCCTGGGCAACATCCTCCTGGTGGACGAGAACAAGCCCCAGGAAGCGCGCCATCTCTTCGAGCGGATCATCGCGGAGTTGCCGACCTATCCGGACGGCTACTACTTCATGGGATCGGCCCTCTTCGACCTCAAGAGCTTCGAAGAGGCCATCCCCTATCTCCAGCGGTCACTCGAACTGGACCCCAACGGCTTCACCCAGGGATTCGACGCCGCCACCCTGCTGGGCGACACGTTCCTGCACCTGGGGCGAAACCAGGAAGCGGCCGAGGCCTTTGAGGCTGCCAAGAAAATCCGCCCCGACAGCCGATACGTGGAGATCAAGCTCAAGAAGGCCCACGGCGAAGAAGACTGACGCACCGAGACCTTCTCATGAAATGGCTCAGGGCGGCTGATGGTCGCCCTGAGTCGTTTCCTGGTCCGGCCGAGAAGGATTCCCGCCGCACTCGTGGAACCTGAGCTGAATTCTGGAATCAGATTCACTTTTTGACGCCAGAAATGCGGAAGGAGTTGAGCTTCGTGAAGAGATTGATCCCGGTCCTCCTGGCAGGCCTGATGTGGTTGGGTGCCGCTCCGGCCGCCGCTCAAACCGGAACGGACCACGACATGAGATTTGACCTCACCTACTCTCCCCTGCGGGTCTCCACGAGCAATCCGTCCGGGGTGGTGAGTTCAAACATGAGCGCCATCACCGTCGGAGGTGAGGGCCGGGTCTTCCGTGGCCTGATGTTTGGTGGAAGCTACACCTGGGCCAACAGCAACGACCTGACCATCACGGGCATTGCCGGGAACCAGACGCTGACCAACGTCGGATTCTCGGACGTCGAATACGGCGACCTCAAGCTCTACGCCAAGATCCCGTTCAACTGGGAAGCCTTCGCCAACTCCGACCGCACCATGGGCCCGACCCCGGCGTTCTCCCCCTTCTACGGCTACGTGGGCTACAAGAACACCCAACTGAACGCCACGGCTCCCACCACCGCCCCAACCGTCGGTCGACTGAACATCGAATCGGCCTCTGGCATCGGCTTCGGACTGGGGGCCGACGTGGAATTCGACCCCGTCAGCGTCTACGGCCAGTTCGTCTATTATCCGACCATGTTCACCAAGACGGTCGGCGTCGCCAACACGAACGCCAGCGACGGCTTCCTGCGCGTCTACGAGTGGGACCTGGGGCTGCGCTCCAACTTCGGGGACAGTCCGGTCCAGGCCAAGGTCGG
>DCTU01000035.1:0-10784 GCA_002329445.1 bacterium UBP9_UBA1432 | reverse complement strand
TCATGAAGAAGGGCGCTGCCTGGATGGCAGCGCCCTTCTTCATGTCCGGAACGCCTACAACGTCGAAGAGATCTCGCGGCGTCCAGCAAACGCGCGCCCCAACGTGACTTCATCGGCATATTCCAGATCCGAGCCCACGGGCAACCCCAGAGCCAGGCGGGTGATCCGCAGATTTCGGGCAGCAAGCAGCCGAAACAGGTATAGCGCCGTCGCCTCGCCTGCAACCGTGGGATTGGTGGCCAGGACCACCTCACCCGGCGCCTCCACCTCCAGGCGATCCAGAAGGGCCTGGATCCGTAGCTCCGAGGGCCCGATGCCATCCAGCGGCGAGATCAGTCCTCCCAGGACGTGGTAGATCCCCCGGAATTCCCGGGTCCTCTCGACGGCCATCAGATCCCGGGTGGTGGCCACGACACACAAGACCGAGGGATCCCGCCGGGGATCCCGGCACACGCCACACAGTTCCGTGTCGCTGAGATGACCGCAGCGGACGCAGGTTCTCAGCTTGCTCTTGACGTCCAGCAGCGATTGCGCCAGGGCCTGGACCTGAGCGTCCGGAGCAGCCAGCAGGTGAAAGGCCAGCCGCGACGCCGTCTTGGGGCCGACCGTCGGCAAACGCTGCAGCTCCTCGACCAGCCGTTCGAGAGGTTCGGGAAGAGTCACCCTTTCAGATCAGAACAGGCCCGGCGGCAGGTTCAAGCCGGAAGTGATGCGGCCCATGCGTTCCGCCGACAGCGCCCGGGACTTCTCCAGCGCATCCTTGACTGCCACCAGGATCAGGTCCTCCAGCATCTCGACATCCTCAGGATCCACGACTTCCTTGGCGACCTTGACCGACGAGATCTCCTGCCCGCCGGTCATCACGACCTGAACCGCCCCACCGCCGGCGACCCCCTCGACCGTGGCCTCCTCCAACTCCTCCTGGACGGCTGCCAGCTCCGCCTGCATCTTCTGTTGCATCATCTGAACCGGATTTCCCCCCCCTCCGGTCTTCTTCATCTTCTGCATCTGCCGCATGAACTGTCTCTGCATGTCCGCCTCCGATTTGCGATTCAATCGTGTCTGGGAGCAGCGTCCGCCTCGAGAACCTCGCGGATCGTCTCCACCAGCTCGTCCAGGTTGAAGGGCTTGGTCAGATAGGAACTGACCCCGAGATGATAGCCTTTGAGCACGTCGGTATCCTGGCCCCGCGCGGTCAAGAGGATGATGGGAACCCGGGACGTCGCTTCCTGGGCCCGCAAGCTCTCGACCACCTCGAAGCCGTCCATCTCGGGCATCATGATGTCCAGAAGGACCAGGTCGAAGGCCTGAAGCGCCGCCCGCTCCAGGGCTTCCTGGCCACTGGAGGCCACCTCGACCTCGAAGTCCTCCATCTCCAGATACTGGGACAAGGACTTCTGGATATGTTCATCGTCGTCCACCACCAGAATCCTGTGCCGGGCGACCTTTGCCGTTTCGCTCAAATCCCTCACCTCCAGGATGCGTTCCGGACCTCAAACTGGCGAATCATCGACCACCCGACCGTTGAAGAGACTCTCGGCCCGATGGACGAATGCGCGATGTTCCTGCCGCGGCGAAGGGGCGTCGGCCGCGACCGCCTCCAGGCTGGCGACCAGGCGCAGCGGCTCCCCCAAGGCCTCCCGGGCCATGGCGTCCAAGACACCGGTTTCCTTCTGGAATCTCTCGAAGTGCCAGGAAAAGCTGCTCGGGAAGCTCAGCGTCAAAGTCCCGGATTCCAGGCTGTTGAGGCGGGCCTCGACCAGCACGGCGTGCAGGCGCCGATCCCTGTCCTTGACAAAGGCCAGAAGGCGTTGCCAGGCGTCCCTGGCCGATAGTCCGGCACCGCCGGCGGCCCGAGGCGTCGAGGGCGAGGGCGAAGCAGGGATCGCACGATCGGGTTGGGACGGACCGGAGCCCATGGGCTTCTCAGGCGCAGGCGGGGGAACAGGCCTCGCCGATCCGCCCCAGCCCAGATCCTGAAGACCTGTGCCCGGTGATTCCTGGGCCCCTGGGGCTCCCGTTGGAGTCTTGATGGGGCTCCGTCCAGGAGGAGGCGAATCCGAGGGCCCTGCGCGATCGGCGCGAGGCTGCGCGGCGTGCGATGTCGGACGGGCGGAAACCGGGGGAGCTCCCCGGCCGGTGCGAGCGGGTGCTCCAGGGACGTCGGAGCGCGCGGGGGCTGGCGGAGCGGGAGGGCCGGAGCTCCTCTCTGCGTTCGAGGGCGGGCCTTGTCTGGGCATGCCGGCGGGGGTCCCCAGGCCCGCCTCCAGTCGGGCCACCCGGCGCCTGAGATCCTCCAGCGGATCCAGGTCGACCTCGGGAACCGTCATGCGGATCAGCATCATCTCCCACAGGAGCCGAGCCCTCTGGGCATCCCGCGCGCCGCCCTGGAGGTCCATGGCTGCTTTCAACCAGTTCATGATGCGGGCGGGGGCCAAACTGGAGGCCTGCGCTTCCAGATCCGCCATCTCTTCCGGCGGAATCCCCAGAAGATCGGTCTGGACGGCCTTGACCGAGATCAAGAGCAGGCACCTGAGATGTTCGACCAGCTCGTTGGAAAGCCGGCCCAGGTCGCGGCCGGACTGGACCAGATCGTCCAGCCTCTGCATGGCCATCCGAGCATCCCGTTCGGCCATCGCGGCCACCAGGCCGTTCATGGCGGCTCGGCCGGCCAGACCCAGAAGCGTCCGCACGTCCTCCTCGCGCACCGAAACACCCGCAAAGGTGGCCACCTGCTCGAGCTGAACCAGGGCGTCCCGCAGCGACCCCTCCGCCGAGCGCGCCAGGATCTCGGCCGCCCGTTCGTCCAGCTCGAAACCCTCCTCGCGGGCCACCAGCGTCAGGCGGTCCCGGATCTCCAACGGCGTCAAGCGATGGAAATCATGGCGTTGACAGCGGGACAGGATGGTGGGGAGCAGGTCCTGCGGATGAGTCGTGGCCAGGATGAAGACCACGTGCGCTGGAGGCTCCTCCAACGTCTTGAGCAGGGCGTTGAACGAAGAGGTCGACAACTTGTGGACCTCGTCGATGATATACACCTTGAACCGGGCCTCGGCCGGCGCGAAGTGGACCTTGTCCACGATGAACTCGCGGATCTTGTCCACCTGGGTGTGCGAGGCGGCATCGATCTCCAGGACGTCCATGCACGAGCCGTCGGCGATCCGCCTGCAAAGGCTGCACTGGTTGCAGGGCTCGGCCGTCGGGCCCTGGACACAGTTCAACGCCTTGGCGAAGATGCGAGCGGTGCTGGTCTTGCCGGTACCCCGCGGACCACAGAACAAGTAGGCTCGTGCCGGAGACCCCGAAGACAAGGCATTCCGCAGCGTGCGAACCACCGCCTCCTGCCCGACCAGGTCCTCAAAAGACTGGGACCGCCATTTTCTGAAAAGAGAAGTTGTCGACACGCCCATTTCTAGAAACCTGCGCTTTGGAGTCCCCGCCCAGGGTCGAGCAGATGCCCGCAAATCCGGGGATCCTGGTTTCAACAAGCCCCAGGCATCCCCTGCCCGAGTCCTCCCGGAGGAAAGGAGCGAGGCGGGCAGGAACTCGTCAGGAGCCCGGCTGCGGACGCGGTTCCCTGGAGGCCGGTGGTCGGCAGATCGTTCCGCACCGCACACAACTGGACATCCCGGCTGGTCGCTGCCAGCGGACCACCTGGAGGCACCTTGCCAGACTGCTGGAACTGCGGGATCCACCAGGCAGAGAGCCATCGATTCTGCGCCCGGTGCGGGCAGATCTTGAGGCCTTCCCCCGCCGAACGCACAGGCCTGGCCCGGAGCATCGAGTACCTCCTGCGGGAGGCGACCCGGTGGGACTGGCTGGACCCCTCCCGACGGACCGCCCTCCGCAGCGAATACGAGCGCAGACGCCACAACCTGCTCTCCCCTCCGCCGCCTCAGGCCAGGAAGGTGCCGGCCCCTCCGCCCCCCGAGGCCAGGAAGGCGACGGCTCCCCCGCCGGCGCCTTCCAAGAAGGACCCGACGCCAGGAATCCCCCCCCCCGGAGAGGCTCGGCCGAGAGGAAGACTCTCGGCTGGCTCTCGGCCTTTCTGGAAGAAGCCAACATCCGCTGGCTTCTGGTCTTGGGAGGCTTGCTGCTGGCCTCGGCCGGCATCGGACTCTTGTCCAGCCAGTGGAATGCCCATGGGCGAACCATCGTGCCACTGGCCCTGATGGCGGCTCCGTTGGGATGCTTTCTGGCGGCCCGCAGGTTGCGAGCCAGCCTCCCTCATTCCAGCCGAGTGCTGGCTTTGCTGGGTGGACTCCTGTTGCCGTCCGGGCTGGTCTCGCTCCGACTCTTCGAACTGGGCGGCCTGAGCGTCGGCTGGTCCCCCTGGACTTTCGCCGTCTTCCTGGTCAGCTCGTCGGTGTGGCTGGCCCTGGGTTGGGCCCTGAGGGACGTCCTCTGCCTGGATCTCGCCAGTGCGGGCCTGGCCGCTTCCAGCGCCGCGCTGGCTTCCTGGCTCGGGCACCCCCCGACTTTCGGACTGGGATGCCTGACGGTGGCGATCGTCTGGCTGATGGCGGCCCTGAAGGGTGGAGCTCCACTCGCGCCCTTCAGAAGCCACCTCTTCGGTCTGAGTCAGGCACTGACCGCGCTGGCCCTGTTGTCGACCTTCCCCGCCTTCTTCACCACCTCCCCCGGACCACCGCTGGGCGACCTCTCCCTCCTGGTTCTGGGTGCAGCCTTCATGGCCGGGGCCGGCTTCCTGCAGCGAAGTCGAGCCGCGGTGCTGTGGTCCGCCCCGGCAGCGCTGGCGGCCCTCCTCCTCCTCGGGCTGCACTCCGGACACCCTCCAATCCTCCTCGGATACGCCCTGGTCGTCCTGGGCGGAATCTATTCGGGAGTCGGCCACTTCCTGCGCCATCACGACGTCCAGGACCGAGCTGCCGAGGCGGCCCTCTTCGTGGGAACCGTCATGATGGGAGTCCCCCTGGCCCTGCTCCTGACCGCCTTCCTGGCCGACGGCGTCGGCGCCAACTTCTCTTCCACGCCCGCCGCAGAGCTGCGCACCGCCGTGGGTGTCGCGCTGGCTGCAGCCCTCCTCCACGCGCTGGCGGGCGCCGCCTGCGCCATGCCAGGTCTCTTCTATGCCTCCACGGCAGCCCTGGCGTACGCCTGGTTCATGGGATCCGTCCTCCTGCACCGACCGCAGCCGGGCCTGTACGGACTGGACATGTCGTGGCTGCCCCTGGCGTGGGTGCTGCTGGCCAGGCTCCTGCGCCGAACCCTGCCCGCCCCCGGCCTCCAGGCGTTGCTCCACAGCGCCCTGCTCCTGTCGCTCCTCCCGGCGCCCCTGAACCTGGCGATGAAGGCCCTGAAGATTCCTGGAGCGGACGATTCGGCTCCCGGCACCCTCCTGATCACGACCCTGGCCCTGGTGCTGGCCACTTCATTGCTGCGCTCCGGAAAGATCCTCTACCTGGCCAGCCTCTGGGGATTCCTGGCCTACGGCCTGGGCTGGGATCCGGTCCTCCGAGCCCTGGGAAGCTCGCCGATCCAGAACCAGGCCCTGGACTTCCTGCCCTTGCTGGGTGCCCTGGCTGGACTGGCACTGTGGCTGCACCGCAAGGCCGGGCCAGAGTTCGCCCTCCCTGTCGCTCGCAGCACGCTGCTCCTGGCGGCCGGACTGGGTTTCTGGCAACTGGTTCCGGAAGGTGGGAGCCGTCCCCTGGCAGCAACGGCCCTCTTGCTCTATTCCGTGGGGTTCGCCGCCCTGGCGCACCCCTTCCGAAACTGGGCATTCCTGAACGGTTCCGGCACGCACCTGCTGGCCCACCTGGCAACCATCACCCTGGCAGGCGCTCTGTGGGTGATCGGTGGAGACGGCCAGACCGCAAGCCACCTGGCCCTGATGGGCTATTCCATCGTCGCCCTCGCCCTGGCCGGGACCCCATTGCCCGACAGCGCCCGCAACGCCCTGAGGCACGTCGGCCTGGCATGCGGCCCACTGATCTGTCTGGCCGGACCCGAAGCCGCCGGTCCGGACCCGCTGCTGCAGGCTCTGCTGGCCAATGGCCCGGGACTGGCCTGGCTGGCCTGCTCCTGGCAGGCCCGCTTCCCAGGATGGTTGGTGGCTGGATCCGTCCTGCAGGTCCTCCTGAGTGCTCAGGTCCAGATCCTCCACGGCCACCCGGCATTGGGACACACCCTGCCTGGACTCCTGGGCATGATCCTGATGGCGCTCGGGCTGATCCTTCGCGGCAGCGGAAGGACCGGGCGCTGGCCCGCAGACTCCGAGCCAAGAACTGCCTTTGGACCCGTCGAGCGGCCTCATCTGAAGCTCAGCCTGGTTCCCGCCTGGCTCTTTGCGGGCGCCGCCTGGGACGGACTCCTCTTTGCCATGCGTTGCCCCGAGGAGACCCGCATCCAACTCTGGGGCCTGTTCTGGCTGTTGCTGTGCGCCCTCGCCGTCCTGCGGCACTCTCGAGACGTGCAGGCAGGGCGAATCCTGACGACCTGCGCGTGGATCTCGGCCCTGCTCTACCTGGCTCGGGCCACCCTGGCTTCAGGACCCGCGTTCCTGCAGGCCGACCTGCTGGTGGCCTTCGTCCTGCTGTTGGCAGGGTGGTGCCGCCCTCAAGCAGCCGCCTTCATCCTGGGCTGGGCCCTGTTGGCCCTGGCTCCCGTGCAGGCCGAGGTCGCCGTCCTGGGCGATGGGCCCATCCCAGGTCGGGCCGGCGTCGGATTGGGCGTGCTGGTGTCGGCCGCAGCCATGCTGGGCCCGGTCGCCCTCCGAGCGGGGCGCAGCCTGTTGGCCGAGAGTCTGGCTCCCCTGGCTCGAGTGACCGCCCTGGGCGCCAGCGTCCTTGCGCTGACCGACCACAACCCCGAATGGGCCACGGCTGGTCTCATCGCCACCGCCCTGGGTCTGTGGATCCAGGCCGCGCGCAAGCCCTCCCGACTGGATTGGCATCTGGGGTTCCTGGCCGCGTGGGGCGCCTGGGCGACCCGACTTCAGCACGCGCACATCGACACCGCAGAAGCCTGGTTGATCCTGCCCGCCCTGTGGCTTCTCTTCTGGGGCGAGCGCCACCGGGCAGAAGGCCAGCGCTCGGTGGCCGACCTCCTGGCGGGCTTGGGCCTGGTCATGGGGCTGGGACCCGGCCTGCTGGCTACGGCCTTGGACGGTCCCGCCTGGCATGCGCTCTTCCTGGTCTCCGGGGCCGTGGCCCTGCTCCTGGTGGGGGTGGGACGCCGGGTCCGAGTCCATGCGGTGGGCGGCAGCCTCGTCCTGCTGGCCGAGATCGCTGTGCAGACCCTGAAGCTGGCCTCCCGCGTGCCCTGGTGGTATGTGGCCCTGGCGGCGGGTCTCCTGCTGGTCGGGCTCGGCGCCCTCTTCGAGCGCCGACGGATGGAGCTGCTTGGTTCCGGTCAGCGACTCTTCCGCGAGGTGGCCGCGTGGGAGTCCCATCCCAACCGGCAAGCTGACGGCGTTCAGTCCACCGACGAGGGTCGGGAGGCTTCCCGTTCCCCCAGGTAGACCAGCACCTCCACCAGGCGCTCCAGCTCTTCCTGGTCCCGATAATGCAGTTCCAGACGACCCCGACCGTTCGGCTTGCTCAGAATCCGCACTTCGGCCCCCAGATCGCGCTGGAGCTGATCCACCACTTCCTGCCAGTCCGGGTCCAGTCCGCCCAGCCTTCGCGGTTCCTTGCCACTCTTGGGCGTCCCCTTCAGCAACCGGCTGACCAGTTCCTCGGCCTGACGAACCGAGAGCTCACGCTCACGCATCTGCCGCCACGCGGCCAGGCGCGCGGGCTCCCCCTCCAAGGCCAGAACCGTCCGCGCATGACCAGGGCTCAGGACCCCCGCCTGCAGATCCGCACGGATCTCCTCCGGAAGGCTGAGCAACCGAAGCGCGTTGGAAATCGCCGGCCGACTGCACCCCAGACGATCGGCCAACTGCTCGTGGGTCAGTCCGTGTTCGCGCAGAAGGTACGAGAATGCCTGAGCCTCCTCGATCGGGTTGAGATCCTCACGCTGAAGATTCTCGATCAGGGCGATCTCCAGCACCTGCTGATCTGCAAGCTCGCGGACCAGCGCCGGGATCCTCTCCAGGCCGGCCAGGCGCGCCGCACGACAGCGGCGCTCGCCGACCACCAGACGGAAGCCTTCCGCGGCGCGGGTCACAACCACCGGCTGGACCACCCCGTGAACCCGAACCGACTCAGCCAGCTCCGCCAGGCGCGCTTCGTCGAAAAAGCGACGAGGCTGCAGCGGATTCTCGCGCACATCGTCCAAGGAGATCTCGAGCACTCCCGATTCGTCGGAGGACCCCGCCAGGGCCGAAGGACTATCTGGCAGGAGTGCGGACAGACCTCGTCCCAAGGCGCGCTTCTTCATTCTCATCCACCTCTCGAGCGAGTTCCAGATAGGCCCGGGCTCCCCGTGACCCGGCGTCATACTCGATGACCGGCTTGCCGAAGCTGGGTGCCTCCGCCAGCTTGACGTTGCGCGGGATGACCGTGTGGTAGACCAATGGGCCGAAGTGCCTGCGGACCTCTTCGGCCACCTGCTCAGAAAGATTCAGGCGGCTATCATAGAGGGTCAAGAGCACTCCTTGAACGGCCAGGTCCGGGTTGAGATGCTCGCGGACCATCTCGACCACCTGCATCAACTGTCCCAGGCCCTCCAGGGCGTAGAACTCGCACTGGATGGGAACCAGGACACCCTGAGCGGCCGCCAGGGCGTTCATGGTCAGCAGGCCCAGGCTGGGCGGGCAGTCGATCAGGATGAAGTCGTAGGATTCCAGCAGGGGCGCCAGGGCCTTGGCCAGGCGCCTCTCTCGCGCCAGAGCGGAGACCAGCTCGACTTCTGCTCCGGCCAGGCGCAGGGTTGCGGGGACCAGGTCCAGACCCGATACGGAGGTCCCCACCAGGACCGAGGTCACCGGCTTCGAGCCCAGGACCGCGTCGTAGATGCAGCATTCCAGATCGGACTTCTCGATGCCCAGGCCGGAGGTGGTATTTCCTTGCGGATCCACGTCGACCAGCAGAACCCGACGGCCCCGACGGGCCAGGGCTGCGCCGAGGTTGACGGCGGTCGTCGTCTTCCCCACTCCGCCCTTCTGGTTGGTAATGGCCAGGATACGGGCCATGGATGCCTCCGGACCCGGGGCGCGGGGTCAGGATCCGACGCCCCAGGGGGTGTTTCACGTGAAACATTCTGGTGGGGGCTTGAATCCCCTTCCCCCCAGGTCCGTCCGGACATGCACCTTCCCCCACCCGACTGCATGCCTCCCCACGATCATGCACCTGGAGGCGCGTCTCGCGCCGACCCGTCGCCGAGACCTCGAGCCCAGGACTCATGCATGTCTCCCCACCCCCATGCATGTTGCCCCACCTCCATGCACCTGCTCCCTGAGCCCGCGCCGAATCCAACGGAGTCCGTCTATGGGGGCTTGCCCCCAGGAAACCGCGCTACAGGGGCTTGCGTTCGGGCACCCCGGCTCGTCTGGGATAGCGATCAGGCGTCGCACGAACCTTCTCCACCACGCAGACCACCCGCTCGCGGTCCAGGACCCGATAGGGACGCGACTCTGCCAGATGGCCACCCAGTTCGCCCAGAGCGTGCCTGGCCGACTCGATCTCCTCGGCCAGGGCCGGCCCCTTGTAGGCATACAGACGCCCCCCTATGCGAAGAAGAGGCAGGGCATACTCGACCAGGACCGGCAGACCCGCCAGCGCCTTGGCCACGACGGCATCCAGAACAGCGCGGTAAGCCGGATCCCGGCCGACATCCTCGCACCTGCGCGAAACGACCTCCACCCGGTCGGCCAACCCGAGAGCCTGAACCTGCTCTTCCAGCCAGGCCACCTTGCGCCCCAGGGATTCAACCAGCAGAATCCGGCAGTCCGGGCGAACCAGCGCCAGAGGCAACCCCGGTACCCCCCCACCGGACCCGAGATCCGCAACCCTTGCTCCCACCGGGAGGCAGGCCGCCGCACCCAACGAGTCCAGGATGAGTTCTCGAAGGACGTCCCCCGGCTCGCGCAGGGCTGTCACGCCGCGCTCGCGACCCGTCTCGACCAAGGCTGCGTGGAACGCCGCCAGCCCCTCGGCGGACCCGCAGGGCAACTCCAGTCCGGCCGCGCCAGCCCACTTCTCGATCTCCTCCACGACGTTCAAGAGACACCTCCGCACACTTCTTCCCGCGCCGCTTGAAGCCGGCGCAGATGAACCAACAATGCAGAGACATCGGACGGCGAGACTCCCGGGATCCGACCCGCTTGAGCCACGCAGACCGGACGAACTCGCGCCCACTTCTCGGCCGCCTCCGAGGAAACGCCGGGCAACCCCGAGAAGCCCAGACCCTCAGGAATCAACATCCCTTCCAGGCGACGCATCTTGGCCACTTCGCGCTCCTGTCGGGCGATGTAGCCTTCATACTTCAGACGGACCTCAACCTTGGCTTCAACGCGGGGATCCAACGGCGGCAGCCCCTCCCATCCGCGCAGGACGGCCAGCGACGTGTCCGGTCGCCGCACGAGATCCGCCAGCAGGCAGCCGGGTGCCACCGTGGCCTGTAGCCGACACGCCAACGACTCGGCTTCCGACTCGCCCAGCCTGCGACCCAGAAGGCGCTGAACCTCCCTCTCGCAGGCCAGGGTGCGCTCCTGGAAGACCCGCCAACGCTCCGCGCACACCAGGCCCAGCTTCCGCCCTACGGGCGTCAAGCGCTCATCGGCGTTCTCCTGGCGAAGCAGGAGGCGATGCTCCGCGCGGCTGGTGTGCATGCGGTAGGGTTCCCGGGTGCCCCGGCACACCAGATCATCCACCAGG
>DCTU01000144.1 GCA_002329445.1 bacterium UBP9_UBA1432 | reverse complement strand
CTCCGGATCGCCCACGCCTGGGCCGAAGCCTGGATCGAGCCCTATGGCTGGCTGCCCATGGACCCGACCATGGGCCGGTTCGCCGACACGCGGACCACCCGGCTGGGGCAACTGGACCCGGCCTACGTGGTGGCCTGGGAGGGGCGGGGCAGCCGCGGATTCGCCGTCCAGGGGGCCAGGGACTCGGAGGTGGGCCTGGTCCTGCATCAGGAACTGGTCTCGCGCAGAGCTCCCTCGACCCCCTCGCTGACGCTTCCCTCCCTGACGGGATCGCGGGACCTGACCCCGATGCTGCCGACGGGGCGGGCCCTGGAGCTTCTGAAGAAGGCGATGGACCCCGGACTGGACCCGCCCTCGCGCATCCGGGCCTGTCGCGAAGGCCTGAAGCTCGCCCCCGAATCCAAGGCCCTGATGCGCGCGCTGGTGGTCGCCACCCCCAGCGGCCCGATGCGCCAGGCCCTGGATGCCGAACTGGCGCTGCGCCCCTCCTCGTCCAACGCGCTCTTCGGACGCGGCCTGCTGGCCCTGGAAGACGAGCGCTGGACGCAGGCCGAGGACTTCTTGAAATCTGCCGGCGAGGATTTTCCGGTCCAGCACGCCCTGGCGGACCTCTTCATCCGGACCTGTCAACCCCGTCGGGCCAGCGAGGCCCTCGCCCAAGCCACCCGCCAGGCGGTGACCTTCCGCCTGGCCCAGAGCGCCGCCAACCTCTTCGCGGACCTGGGGGACTGGGCCGGACTGGCCCGGGTGGCGGAGGAGGCAGCCCGGATCTACCCCGCCAGTCCCGAGTTCGAGCTGGCCCGGGCTCAGGCCCTCTTCCGCCTGGGAGACCAGGACGCCTCCGAGGCGCTCGTCGCCCGGATGCGCATCGCCCGCCCCGGCGACGGCCTCCCAGACGCGATGCTGGGACTCCTGCACCTGGAAGACGGCCGGCCGGACCGGGCCCTGCAGCTTCTCCGACGAGGCCTGCGCACGGGCCTGGATCCCGCCGAGCGGGACTTCTTCGCCGACCTGGCCCGCCAGGTCCAGGAGATGCCCGACCAAGAGCCTTGAGCCGCCTCCAGGCGCACGCCCGCGGTCGAAACCACAGCCCACTTCCCGGGAATCTTTGAATCGGCCGGGAGGGGATGGTATATTACCTGCACAACCGGCAGGCCCGGAACCCAGACGCTGGCCCCGAAAGCCAGGGAGGACAAGACTTGAAGCGCTACGTCGTCGTCGGTGCGGGCGCCGCCGGACTGACCCTGGCCTATCTCCTGACCAAGGCGGGCCTGCCCGTCACCGTGGTCGAGAAGGAATCCGAGGTGGGCGGACTGGCCCGCAGCTTCCACTACGACGAGTGGCACTTCGACATCGGCCCCCACCGGTTCTACTCGGCCAACCCCGTGGTCGGGAACTTCCTCACCGAGGTGATGGGCGACGACTTCCTGGAGATCTCGCGGACCTCCGCCGTCCACTTCATGGGTCACTACCACTCCTGGCCCCTGCGCCTGGAGACCCTGCCCAAGCTCCCGCTGGGCATCGCGTTCCGGGCCGGACTGGACCTGCTGGGCAAGGCGGCCCGGGCCTCGGAGGACAGCGTCTCGTTCGAGGACTACGTGCTGCGCCGCTACGGGCGCACCCTGTATCAGACCTTCTTCCGGGACTACACCGAGAAGTTCCTGGGCATTCCCGCCTCGGACACCCACCAGAACTGGGCCAAGGTCGGCGTCGAGCGCGCCACCATCGACGAGAAGGTCAACACCGCCTCGCTGGCCGAGATCTTCAAGCTGATGCTGATCCCCAAGCCCCGCGAGCTGAACTTCCTGTATCCCCGGCGCGATGGCGTGCACGCATTCTGGCGGCGCTGCGCCGAGAAGGTCGTCGCAGCGGGCGGCGAGATCCTGACCGGCAAGGTCCCCCAGGGGCTGGAGACCGGCCCTGAAGGACTCCAACGACTGGTCCTGGACGACCGGACCCTGGATTGTGAAGTCCTGGCCTGGAGCGGCCCCGTCCCGGAGTTGGCCCGGATGCTGCATCGACCGGCCCCGAACCTTTCCTATCGCTCGCACGTCGTGTACAACATCCTGCTGGACAGCCCTCCGGTGCACGACTATCAATGGTGCTACTTCGGAGCCAAGGACCTGGTCTTCTCGCGTCTCTCCAACCCGGCCAGCTTCTCTCCGCACACCGTGCCCTCGGGCCGGGGGGGGCTGTGCCTGGAGATCCCCTGCCAGGAGGGAGACCTCCTGTGGGAGGACCCGGCCCGCGTGCGCCGGCAGGTGGTCGAGGATCTGCTGCGGGTGCAGGCCCTCCGCGACGAGGCGCAGATCCAGGCCATGAAGATCGAGAGGGTCCGCGACGCCTACCCGGTCTACCACGTGGGCTACCCCGAAAGGCTGGACCAGGCCTTCGAGGACCTCCAGGATTTTCCGAACCTGCACCTGCTGGGGCGAACCGGACGCTTCTGGTACAACAACATGGACCACTCCATCGAGAACGCCTTCGCCCTGGCCGGCGAGCTTCTGGACGGGATGGCCCAGGCCAACGAGCGCACCCGCCAGGTCCGCGACGAGCTGCTGAAGTCCCGCCCCCCGGCGACGCCAACACCTGAACCCGCCGTGGCCAGGGCCTGATCCCGATGAGCCGATTCGCGCTTCCCCTGCCGCGCTTCGGGCTGGCCCTGGAGCCCTCCGACCTGACCTGGGCGCTGGGCCGGATCGGGCGCCACGGCCCGGAGGAACTGGCCCGCCTGGAAGCCGCCTTCGCCCAGGAGGTCGGACTGCGTCGGGCCTTCTTCGTCCCCTCGGCCCGTCTGGGGATGTACCTGGCCCTGAAGGCCCTGAACCTGCCCCCGGGAGCCGTGGTCCTGATGCCGGCCTGGACCCATCCCTCCATGCCGGCCATGGTGGTGGGGGCCGGCCTGACCCCCCGGATCGCCGACATCGCGCGCGGCACGTGGACGATGGGCTGCGAGCAGATCCCCGAGGAGGCCTGGCAGGGCGTCCGGGTGGTGGTGGCCACCCACATGTACGGTTGCCCGGCCCCGGTGGCCGAGCTCACCGCCGAGGCCCGTCGGCGCGGCGCGATCCTGCTGGAGGACTGCGCCCAGGGCCTGGGAGCGCGCTCCGGACAGCTCCCGGCCGGCGTCTCGGGGGTGGCCAGCTTCTACTCCTTTGCCCTGACCAAGAACTACACGACCCTGGGTGGGGGCATGGTCGGCGTCCAGGATGCCGATCTGGCCGAGAAGCTGGAGGAGTTGCTGGCCAACGCCCCCCTTGCGGAGGACACGCGCGTCGTGCCCACGCTGGTCAAGGCAGCGGCCTTCCGCGTGGCCACCGCCCGGGCGCTCTTCGCGGCCGGCGTCTATCCCGCCCTGGCCGCCGGCTGGCTGGGCGCCGGCCGGGACCTGCTGCACCCCCTCTTCGAAGAGCGCTTCAGCATCGAGCCCCCCCGTACGCCGAGCCGGCCCTCGCCGCTCCAGGCGGCCCTGGGACTGCGCCTGCTCCCCCGCCTGGAGGAACACAACTCTCGCCGCGCGGCCAACGGCCTGGCCCTCCTGGAGCGCCTGAAGGCGCTGGACCTTCCCGAACTGGGCCTGCCGGAGATTCCGGCCGAGGGTCGGCACATCTTCATGAGCTTCGTGGTCACCTGGCCGGATCGCCAGGCCCTGGCCCGCGAACTCTTCCGGCTGGGGGTGGACTCTTCGCCCGGGTATCTTCGCCCGGTCACCCGGGTGGGCGTCCTGGCCGGCCGGGTCGAACAGTTCGGTCCCTGTC
>DCTU01000013.1 GCA_002329445.1 bacterium UBP9_UBA1432 | reverse complement strand
GGGGAGGGGTTCTGCTCATAGTCGAAATCATGCAGCAGCCCCACCACCCGCCAGAGCTCCTCGTCCTCGCCGAAGCGCCGGGCGTAGAAGGCCATGGCAGCCTCGACCGCCAGAGCGTGACGGCGCAGCGATTCGCCCTGCGTGAAGCGACAGAGGATCTCCCAGGCCTGCTGGCGTGTCATCGCTGAAGCCATCCCAACCTCCCGGCGCGATTCATCCCCTGCCGATGACCCGGGGCCCTCACCGGGAAGACCCGGGCCGTGAGGGGTTCTTGACAACCAGCACGGGGCGCTCCGAGCGCTTGAGGACGGCGTCGGAGACCGAGCCCCACCCCAATGCCGTCCGACCCCGATAGCCCACGCAGACCACGTCGACCCCCAGGCGTTCGGCGAGGCCACAGATGGCTTCGGCCGGGGTGCGGGAGGAGAGGACCTCCACCTCCAGGCGGACTCCCGCCGCCCGAGCCGTCGGGATCTCCAGGGCAGCGAGCCGGCTGCGGATCTGGCTCTGGGCCGTCTCGGGCAGGTGGGGGTCCACCACGTGGACCAGGTGGACCGTGCCTCCGTCGGGCAAGAGCGCGCACGCCGCCTGGACCGTCCGGTCTCCGTTCTCCGAGAAATCCGTGGCCGCCAGGACCGAGCGGACCAGGCGCAGGGGCCCGACCTGAGAGACCGACTCGCTGGCCAGGGGCACCACGGCGACGTTGGACCGGACCTCGGCCAACACCCCGCCGGCCACCGAGCCGTGCCACAGACGGCTCAGGCCTTGACGCTGCCGGGTTCCCACCACGACCAGGTCGGACTCCCGCTCGGCCGCAGCAAAGGCGATGGCGTCGGCGGTCCGCCCCAGGCTCAGGCCCACCGAACAGCGAACCCCAGGCGGCATTCCCGAGAACTCCCCCATCTCGCGCAGGAGGACCTGCCGAATTTCTGCTTCTTCTGCCTCTTCCGAGTGGGGTTCCCGGGGGTTGAGCATGCCCAGGCGTCGTCGCTGCCCCGGCAACCAACTGACGTGGAGCAGCTCCAAGTCGACGGGAAGCCGGGCGTTCAGGCCCTGGACCCACGAGAGGGCGGCTTGCGAACAGGCCGAGAAGTCCATCGCCAGCATGGTCCGCAAGGGGGCTTCTCCTTGCGCCCAACGCCTCAAAGGGTCGGGGTCGCGGACCAGGAGGAGGGCCGTCGACAGGTTTCGGATGATGGCCCCGGTCAGGCCTTCAAGCCGGGTCGATTGCGGATCTTCCGCAAAGACGACCAGGCGGGCCTGATGGTCCTGCACGCAGTCCGTGAGTCCCGTCTCGGCGTCTCCCTGAACCGGGCACCACTGGATCTGGACCCCCAGCTCCTGGACCGCCCGGAGGGCCGATTCCATGTCGTCGGGGACATCCGGTCGATCTGAACGCCCCTCCGAAGGCAGGCGGGCCAGGACCAGGGAGAGGCCCAGGGCCTGAGCCAGGGCTGCGGAGGCGGTGAGGGTCCCGACCGAAACGAAGGCCGGTTCAACTGCAACCAGGATGGATGGCACGGTCCCTCCAGGCGGGGCTTCGCGGCCTGCAGTCCGGCAGACCGTCCCAGGAGGCTTCGACCTGCTCCTGGCGCCCCCTACCGGGAATCGTCCGCGGGTTTCAAAGCGCTCAGCAGGGAATAGGCGGCCAGGCTTCCCGAGAGGTTCGCCGCGACGTCCAGAGGGTCGCAGTGGCCCAGCCCAAGAAGCCCGTCCCAGAGCAGTTCCTTGCCCAGCGTCGCCGAGGCGAAGACCAGACCCGCCGAGAGTGCCGGCGAGAGGCCCATGCCCGCCAGGGCCAGGGTTCCGGTGAAGCAGACCCCCGCGTGCTTGACCTTGTCCAGGGGAATCCCGGCCCCCGGGCCGGAGAGCGCCAGTGCTCCGGCCCCCAGCGATCCCAGGGCACCACCGGAGACCGCCAGGGCGCGCAAGGCGGCGCTGTCGTGGAAGCCCGATCCGACCAGGGCCGGTTGGGAACAGCAGTCCACGGGAGCCGAGGCCCCTGCCGTCGACGCCGCCAGGGGGGCGGGCCTCTCCGGAGGAGACGGCAGGGGCGACGCGGGCGGGCGGACTTCCAAGGAGGCCATGAGGCCGCATCACGGCGCATCGGCCTGTCGTCCACCCCGAGATGTTGCCGCGACATTGAAAGTCTGGCAGGGATGGCTGCCGGGCTCCGGAATCCCAGGGACGATGATCTTCCTCAGCATCGACGTCGAGGCCTCGGGCCCGTTCCCGGGTCTGTTCAGCCTGCTCAGCGTGGGGGCCGTTCCGGTGGCCCGCCGGGAGGGGACTTGGGCCCTGGACCCCGAGCGCTCTCTCTACATGGAGCTCCAGCCCCTGCAGGGAGCCGGCCAGGACCCCGAGGCCATGGCGATCCACGGCCTGACTCCGGAGTACCTGCGGACGAACGGCCTGCCGCCCTTGGAGGCCATGCAGCGCATGGAGGCCTGGCTGAAGGAGCTGGATCGACGCTTCGTGGCCGCCGCCTGGCCCTCCAGCTTCGATTCGCCCTATGTGGGGTGGTACCTGCAGCACTTCCTGGGCCGGAACCCTCTGGGGCACAGCGCCTTCGACATCGCCAGTTACGCCATGGGCCTGCTGCGCTGCACCCGGGTCGACCTGCGTCGAACCCTGACCCAGGCCGGGCTGGCCCCCCCGACCAACCCGAGGCCCCACCACGCCCTGCACGACGCCGTGGAGCAGGGCCATCTGCTGGCCAACCTGCTCAACCACGCCGGTCACCCGGGCCGCTGACGCCCCGGCGATCCCTCAGTCCGCGGCGGGGTGCCCCGCGAAGACCATGGACTGACGGTAGACCTCGAGGTAGCTGCGAGCCGCCCGGTCCCACGAGAAGTCCTGGGTCATGGCCCGATTCCGGGCCGCACCCCAGGAACGCGGGTCGGCGTGGTCGACCAGCGCCCGGGCCAGGGTCTGCACCATCGCCTCCCACCGATAGGGGCCGAAGAGGTAGCCGAATCCTTCCGGCTGGTCGCAGTCGACGATGGTGTCCACCAGACCGCCGGTCGCCCGGGCCACGGGGAGGCTTCCATAGCGCATGGCGATCATCTGGCTCAGGCCGCAGGGTTCAAAGAGGCTGGGCATGAGGAAGAGGTCGGAGCCTGCATAGATCCGTCGGGAGAGGGGCGCGCTGAAGCCCAGCCAGGTCGCAACCCGGGTCGGGTGGGCCGCCGAGGCCCGACGCAGGGCATCCTCCAACCCCTGGTCTCCGCTGCCCAGGATCACCAACTGGGCCGAGGTGGTGGCCAGGATCTCGTCCAATCCCTGAACCACCAGATCGACACCCTTCTGAAAATCCAGACGGCTGACCACCCCGATCAGGGGGACGTCCTGGACCGGCAGCCCCATCTCCCTCTGCAGGGCCTGCTTGCACGCCTGCTTCCCTGCCGGATCATCGGGTCCGTAATTCTGGGGAAGAGCCGGGTCGGTGGCGGGGTCCCAGGCCGCCAGGTCCAGACCGTTGAGGATGCCCACCAGGCGATCGCTGCGCTCGCGCAACTGGCCGTCCAGGCCGAAGCCGAAATCGGGGGTCTGGATCTCCCGGGCGTAGGTGGGGCTGACCGTCGTGATCGCGTCGGCACAGAACAAGGCCTGCTGCATCAGGTTCAGGGGGCCGCGGCCGTCATAGACGCCCAGAAGGGGCCAGCCGTTTGGCCTCTGCGCCCCTTGGTGAGCCAGGTTGTGGACGGTGAAGACCAGTCCCGCGCGCCCTGGAGCCGCCCAATGCAGTCGGATGGCCGCTGCGGTCGGCCAATCGTGACCGTGCACGACGTCCGGAATCCAACCCTCCAGCCGACAGGCCTCCAGGGCCGCCCGGCAGAAGAGGACGAACTGTTCGACCTCGTCGCCGTTTCCATAGACCATGTGGCGCGAGCCGAAGAAGTACTGGTTCTCGACGAACCACACGCCGGTGCGGGGGTCCTCCCACAACTGGCATGCCTCACGTCGCCAGTCCATCTCCACCGGGAAGTTGTCCCGGATCTGCCGCAGGCCCAGGGCCTGCGGATCCAGGAGGCCATAGCGGGGCATCACCACCCGCACCTCGACCCCGGCCCGGCGCAAGGCCTCGGGCAGGGCTCCGGCCACGTCGCCAAGCCCTCCAACCTTCACGTAGGGAACCGCCTCTGAAACCAGGAAGAGGACCTTCATCGGCCAGTCTGGCCTCCTATACGGAACTCGGTCCGATGCCCGGCGGCATCCCTGCCCCCCCTGAGCAGACTTTTCGAAGCGACCAGGGAGGTCAACCGGCAAGGCCGGACCAACGCGCTGGTTCGCCCTCGGAACCGGATTCCCCCCGGACGGGTCGGTCCAACCGCCAGCCTACGGAGCGGGTTCGCTCTTCCACGAAGGCAGCAGGCCCGCCAGGATTTCGGCCAGGTGCGGATCCGCCGGGGCCAGGACCCGGCCGGCCAGGGCCTGCGCCGTCCCCTGGGGGTCCGCCAGAGCCTCCAGATCCTCCATCAACCAG
>DCTU01000288.1:6545-7546 GCA_002329445.1 bacterium UBP9_UBA1432 | reverse complement strand
TACTTCCCGCCCTACGACGCCGACGAGATCCGGGGCATCCTGCAGGACCGGATCCGGACCGGGCTTTACCCCGGCGTATTCTCAGTACAGATGCTCGACTGTATCGTCGAGCAGACGATGGAGTCGGGCGACGTCCGGGTGGGGCTCGACCTGGTGAAGCGGGCGGTGCTGAACGCGGAGTGCGCCGCCCGCACCGAGGTCGTCGAGGAGGATATCACGAAGGCCTACGAGCAGGCGAAGCACATCCACCTCGCCTGCACGGTCCGGGCGCTCTCGACGGACGAGCGGCTGCTGCTCCGGAGGATCGCGGAGCTGTCGCAGGAACAATCTGGCCCGCTGGTCTCCGGCGCGATCTACGGCCGGGTCGAGGAGACGCCGAAGGTCGGCTACACAGCCTTCTCCCGGCAACTGCGAAAACTTGACTCGCTGCGATTGGTCGACCTGATCCGGGTGCAGGCCGGCGGGAGGACGAGCGAGGTTGCGTTGCGCTATGAGCCGGAGAAGGTGGTGCAGATCTGCGGGAAGCGGGGTATCGGCGGGGAGTGAGGGGCCGGCATCTGTTCACGATGCTAAAGATCCATCTTTTTTTGGGTATCGAGGCTGCCGGCGGGGTCCTCGACCGGCAGACCACACTCCCTCGCGGTCGTGGCGTCTGCCTGATCTCTTCTTCCGGTATAGGACCTCTGACGGCCGCGACCGGCTCGAAACTCGCCGGTCGCCGCCTGCAGGGGTGCGCGCTCCGCACCGTGCTATCGCACCGTGCTCCGCGCGGGAGGCGGTGNNCCTGCGGGGCCACCCCCTCTATTATGAGTGTTTCAGGTGGTTCGATCCGGTCCGGTCAGTTGGTTCTCCCCATCCACGGCCTATCGCCCTGCACTGCCCGCCCCTGAGGGGGCGGAACGACGTTCCATCAGGAACGGAGTTCGAGCACCGTCAGGTGCGGAGTGCGACTGTCGGAACGACAGGAGCATGAACACCGAAGGTGTGAGCGAGGAGGCGCG
>DCTU01000288.1:0-6534 GCA_002329445.1 bacterium UBP9_UBA1432 | reverse complement strand
GCAGACGATGACCGGCGAGTTCCGAGCCGGTCATGGTCGTCTGAGTGCCCGGACAGGAAGAGAAGATCAGGCAGACGCCACGAGCGAAGGGAGGTGAGGCTCGTGGAGTGGAGCGGGAGCGGAACGGAGCGGAGCGCCGGAGGCGCGGGCCTCGGCCGACCGGAGGGAGTGTGGTCTGCCGGTTGAGGGTCCCCGGCTACGGGCTATCACCATGGACTGCGCAAAACTTGCCTGCGAAAGTTCTGCTTAAAACGGTGATGCGAGAGGGATAGGGGCCATCATTGCCGATCGTGCTCCCGCAGCACCCGGCGCCGGTCCTCGTCGGTCACCGGCTCGTGGCCGACGACCTCGATCTCGTCCTCCGTCCAGGTGAACTTGTCCGCGTGGTCGGGCTTCTTCTTGCTCATACGATCGCACCTTCCGGGACGTCCTCCGGCTCCTCGAGCGGAGGGAGGTTGCTCTTGACCGTCCATCCGGGATACTGCAATGCAGTCGTGCCCGGGCGGCGTTATGGGTACAGACGAAGAGGGCCCTCTTCGTCACGAGATCACTCCAGGCCGAGCGCCTTCAGCGCCGCCCGGGCGATCAGCTCCGGCGGGATCGACTCATATCGCTTGCCGTCGTACTCGACCGCACGGCACTCGACGTCGTCCTGCCCGGTGATGCAGGCGCAGGAGGCGCAGGGCGTGCTGGTAACCTCCATGCCTTCGATGAGGTTCTCAAGCGGTACGCCGTTGAAGAGGATGCTGTTTGAGTCCTCTATCGCCTCGGTTTCAAGGACGGTCTCGATGAACCGGACCGCGATCCCTTCTTCCTCAAGGATGGGGCGAATCTGCTCGACGACGTCAATCACCGTCCTTCCGGTCGCGCCGCAGCGCTCACGGGTGCTCTCGATATCTCTTCCGATGTGTTTCCATTCGATGACAAGTTCGTTCTTCAGGGTAATCCCTCATGTGGCGCAGGACAATATGCCTCGACCGCTCCTCCATACCAGCGGTCCCGGAGCCGGAGGGCGACGTTCACGAGTGAGATCAGCACCGGCACCTCGAGCAGCGGCCCGACAACGGTGGCAAACGCCACGCCGGAGCCGATCCCGAAGACCCCGATGGCAACGGCGATGGCGAGCTCGAAGTTGTTGCTCGCGGCGGTGAATGCAAGCGACGTTGACTTCCCGTAGTCGACACCGATCTTCCAGCTCATCCAGAAGCTTGCGAAGAACATGATCAGGAAGTAGAGCGTGAGCGGGATGGCGATCCGGACGACGTCGAACGGCAGCGCCACGATGTTGCCGCCCTGCGTCGAGAACATCATCACGATCGTGAAGAGCAGGGCGATGAGCGTGATCGGCGAGATCTTCGGGATGAACCGGGTCTGATACCACTCCTTCGACTTCACCCGGAGGAGTGCAAAGCGGGTCAGGAACCCCGCGATGAACGGGATACCCAGGTAGATAAAGACCGTGACGGCGACGCCCGCGATGGTGATCGGCACCTCTGTTCCGGCGCCGATGCCGAGGAGCGGCGGGAGAACGGTGATGAAGACATAGGCGTAGACTGCGTAGAAGAGCACCTGGAAGACCGAATTGACACCGACGATCGCGGCGCAGTACTCGCAGTCGCCCTTCGCGAGATCGTTCCAGACGATGACCATGGCGATGCAGCGGGCCAGGCCGATCAGGATCACGCCGGTCATGTACTCCGGTTGACCGTTCAGGAAGGCCACCGCCAAGGCGAACATCAGGATGGGTCCGATCACCCAGTTCTGCACCAGCGACAGCCCCAGGATGCGCAGGTTGCGGAAGACCTCGGGCAGCTCTTCGTAGCGGACCTTGGCCAGGGGCGGATACATCATCACGACCAGGCCCACGGCGATCGGGATGCTGGTGGTGCCGACCTGGAAGCGCTCCAGGAACGGCTCGACCCCTGGCCAGAAATGGCCCAGGGCCACCCCCCCGACCATCGCCATGAAGATCCACAGGGTCAGGAACCGGTCCAGGAAGCCCAGGCGAGGCGCCTGGCAGCCCACAGCCTGGCCTGCTTTCGGTTCGCTCTTCACGCGTCACCCCTCCGGCTCACGAGCTCGGGAAGGCCCAGGACGAAGTCCCGGATCTCGTCCCGGACCCGTCGATAGATCCCCAGGGCCTCCTCGGGGGAGGCCGCCTGGCGGGCAAGGGTGGGAGGGTCGTCGAAAGCGGCGTGGATCCTGTGGGTGCGGCCAGGGAAGAGGGGGCAAGTCTCCCGGGCGTGGTCGCACACCGTCACCACGCAATCGAACTCCAGGTGGGCCACCTCGTCCAGCGTCTTGGAGCGCTGCCGGCTGATGTCCACGCCGGCCTCCCGCATGACCAGGACGGCCTGGGGGTTCAGGCCGTGGGCCTCCAGCCCGGCCGACCAGGCCTTGATCCGGTCGGAGGCCAGGGCCCGGGCCCAACCTTCGGCCATCTGGCTGCGACAGGAGTTGCCCGTGCACAGGAACAGGATCCGTCGGAGTGCAGTCACCTCGGGTGTCGGGTTCACGGTTCCTCCTGCTGGTCCAGCAGACCCCGACAGTCCGGATCCGCCTCGAGGCAAGGTTGGAGTCGGCCTACCAGGTCCCGGAAGCGTTCCAGGACCTTGCGGTCCACGCAGTAGCAGACTCGCGGCCCGGCGATGGTCCCCTGCACCAGGCCGGAGTCCTTCAGGGCCTTGAGGTGCTGGGAGACGGTGGACTGGGCCAAGGGCAGGTGCTCGACGATGTCGCCGCACATGCAGGCGTCCCGGGCCAGAAGGAAGCGCACGATGCGCACCCGGGCGGGATGTCCCAGGGCCTTGGCCAGGCGGGCCAGGTCGCGCTCGAAGCCCGGTTCGTCCAGGGGCGGGCGGTCCATGGGGAGCTGCTTGGGCGGGATGTTCATCGTGAAAATACGATAGGCGGGGAGGCCCATGATTGTCAAGCAGGGCCGGGAGGCCCGCGCCCGCCTCCGTCCCGCCGGCGTCTGCTTCGCTGTCTGCAGGCGGTGAGAAGGGCTTGCACTCATCGTAGAACTACGATAGGATCCGCCCCGTGGAGCCGCACGACAGGTCTCCCAGTCCCACGATGGAGGAACGTCCCGTGACCAACCAGCCCGATATCCGCCTGCAGGTGTCCAAGGCCTATGCCGAGGCCGTGTCCCGACCCGTCAGCAACGGGGGGTGCTGCTCGGGGCCCAGTCCCAAGGGGGTGGCTGCGCGGGCCGCGGGTTATGGCGAGCAGGACCTGGCCGGCCTGCCCGAGGATGCCGTGGCCAACGCCTTCGGCTGCGGGAACCCCGTGGCCTTCAGCGAGGTGGAGGAGGGTGAGGTGGTCCTGGATCTGGGCTCGGGCGCCGGCCTGGACCTGCTGCTGGCGGCGCGCAAGGTGGGACCCACAGGGCGGGTGATCGGCGTGGACATGACCCCCGAGATGCTGGAGCGTGCCCGCCGCAACGTGGCGGACCAGGCCAACATCGAGGTGCGCCAGGGGTTCATCGAGGAACTGCCCGTGGAGGACTGCTCGGTGGACTGGGTGATCTCCAACTGCGTGATCAACCTCTCGCCCGACAAGCCCCGGGTCTTCCGCGAAATCGCCCGGGTGCTCAAGCCTGGGGGCCGGATGCGGGTCTCGGACATCGTGGTCCAGGACCTGCCCGAGGAGGTGCGCCGCGACCCCGCCCTCTACTGTTCCTGCATCTCAGGGGCCATCCGTGAGGAGGAGTACCTGCAGGGCCTGCGGGCCGCCGGCCTTCAGGAGGTGCAGGTCCTGGAGCGGGCCGTCTACTCGGGCACCACCCTGGAGGACTTCGTGAAGTCCGAACTGCCGGTCAACCAGCGATCCTGCTGCGGTCCCTCGGCCGACATGGCCCGAAGCCTGGAGGGTCGGGTCTGGAGTGCTCGGTTTGCGGCTCGCAAAGCCCCTGCCGCGGGTTGAGGCACCTGCCTGCCCTGACCTGGGTGCGGTCTTGGATCTGCCGGGGGCCGGAAGACCTCCCCAGGCCCCAACCTGACAACCGCGGTTTCCGCGCCCACCCCCGATTCGTGTGTCGCGTTCAGTGGGACTGGTTCCGGCCGCTCGGCGTTTCAAGCCACACTGGCCTCCTCAACAGCGTGTCTGTCGACCCTTGGCTCCTGCCCGCCAGCTCCACGGGGCCCGGGCGCAACACCTCGGGCGGGGCGGGAACCCTGTTCCAGGAGGCCTGCAAGAGGTCGTCCAGGTCCGCGCGCCGGCCATCCCCGGTTGCGTGCACATCGACCACAGAGGCGCGCCTGGAGATGAAGCCAGGCAGGAAATCCATGCTCCCGCGCGCCGCCTGGAAAATCGACAGATTGTCCCGCGGGTCGGGCTCACCGGCCAGGCCAAGGGTGGCCTCGAAGTCGCGATCCCTCGGGGCTGTCCCTGGCCATCCCCACCACGGCGGGCCGATCGAAGAGGGTGGCCCGCATCTGGGGGCAGGCCTCCCAGGAAGGCCCGATCCACAGGTCCGGTGGTCCACCAGGAAGTCGGTCCCGTGCCCACCGCCGACCCCGCATGAGCGGGGCTGTCGCCTGAATCCCCCGCCCCATCGCGCTCGACCCTTTGAAGAGGCCCAGGGAGGGCAGAAAGCACGCCACAGCGGCCATTTATGGCCCCTGTGCCGGGCCGGACGGATCCACCTCCTCCTGGTGTGGTCCTGACCAAGCTGCGCGCGGGCTTCGCCTGCGGCACCCGCGCCCTGGAGAACGGAAGGAACCTGGCTCGGGACGCCCACGACGATCACCTTGCCCAGGTCCCCCGACTGGGAGGCGCCAAGTCCGCCTTCAAGCTGGCCAGCACCGCCAGCCGGAAGGTGAAGGACCACGGCGCATCAGGGCTGGGCCGACAGGAACCTCAGCGCGGACTGGACCACGTCTCCCGCCCGCGGACCTGCGTCACGATGCTCGGCGACTCGTCGAGAGGGGACCGGAGGATGATCCGGTTGTCGTGCCCAGGCCCCCCTCCCCCGATGTGCGGGCTGTACAGTATGACCCTCGGAATCGTGCCCGCCCGCTCGGACCGGCCGGGCTCTCCCTCGAATCCCAGGCGGAGACTGCCACCCCCCTCATCCGACGCCAGATTCTCGGTTGCCAGGCCAGAACCACCATACAGGGAAAGGGACGGATCTCCATGGTTGTCCACAGCGAGGTCGGTGTGCACGGCCCCGTTCCGGTCGTTGATGGACAGCCCCGTGGCTCCCCAGTCGCAAGCCTCCAGCTTGAGCAAGGCCGTTCCTTTGCGGTCCAGGAGGACCAGACAAGGCTGTTGGTTCTCAGGGTCGGGTCCGAGCCGCGCCCGGACGACCCCGTCGGCATCGACGATGCGGACCTCACTGGCGGTGACGATGCTGCTGTCAGCCCTGGCGGAAGCAGTGAATAGATGGACAGCCAGGATTCCGACATTCAGCAGCGTCAGACCGATCATGAACTGTGAACCAGAGCGTGCCATGGGAGTCCCTCCGCCCCGGCCAGCTTCTCTCTGCGGCCGGCGTTCAGGAATTCCAGCAAGGCCACGCTCCCCCTGCGGGCACCGCCGCGCCTGGGGAGTCTGGCAGGACGCCTGTTCGAGCGGGACCTGGCGCGACGAACGGCCCTGTGCGCATCGATGGGACGACGGGAAGCTGGAACTGCGCGCTCTGGGCCGGCAGAAGACCCTGGACTCTGGAGCCGGAAGGGAAGTGCAAGCTTCCCGGGGTGTCCTGCGAGGTGTGCGACCGCCATGACGCCTTCTTCGGGCGCCAGGTCCTCGAACGCATCCTTGCATGCGTTTGGGCCATCGACCGTACGCTGGCAAGAGTTTGACGTACGCAACGACAGGAGATAAACTGGTCAGGGAGGGCCCGACATGCGAACAAACGCCACTCGTTTGCGGGAGAACCTGTACAAGCTCCTCGACGAGGCCCTGGCCTCCGGCGAGACGATCGAGGTCGAGCGGAAGGGGCGAATCCTCCGCATCGTGCCGGATCGCCCGGGGTCCAAACTGGACCGCCTCATCCCCCATCCCGATGCCGTCACCGGAGACCCCGGAGACCTCGTCCACCTCGACTGGTCCGAGTGCTGGAATCCGTGATCCATCTCGATACACACGTCGTTGTCTGGTTGTACCTGGCGGCGCTGCACAGGCTGGCTCCCCGAGCGCGGCGTGCGCTGGACCAGGAGGACCTGGAGATCTCTCCGATGGTCCTGCTGGAACTCCAGTCTCTCCGCGAGATCGGCCGACTGGTCCCGGCCCCGGACGAGATCCTGGGCGCGCTCACGTCGTCGGTGGGGCTGACGGTCTCCCGGGTTGCCTTTGAGGACGTCGTCCAACGCGCGATCCTCCAGACGTGGACCCGAGACCCCTTCGACCGCATCATCGCCAGCCAGGCAGCCGTGGCCGGGGTCTGCCTGGTGACGGCGGACCAGACGATTCGCAGGAACCATCCGAGCGCGATCTGGGACTGACTGTTCCCTCCTGGACCATCGAGCCATGGGACCGCCGGGAACCGGGCCAGAGGGAGGGGGTTCATTGTTGCGATCAGAAGACGGA
>DCTU01000363.1:5868-12022 GCA_002329445.1 bacterium UBP9_UBA1432 | reverse complement strand
GGCCTGGCGCTGGGGCTGGTGGCCCTGCTGCTCCTGCTCGGACTTCCTCCCGCTCAGGCCCGGCCCCAGGCCTTTGACGGGATCGTCCAGGACGTCGGGACCGGCAGCCGGTCCCAGACCTTGACGGTCCGCGCCCAGGATGGCCGGACGCGGATCTTCTGGTTGTCCCCGACGACGCGTTACGGGGGGCTTCGACCCGGCGAGGGCCTGCCCGTCCGAGTCCGATTCATGCCCGACGGCCCTCAGCCAAGGTCTGCTGGCGAGACGGGCTTCGGCTCGGCCGTCGAGGTGCGCGTGCGGGCCGAACCGGGCTCGCTCCTGGCAACCTTGGACGAGTATCTCCTCTTCGAGCCCGGACCCGGGCCCCACCCGGGTGACGTGGAAGCACTGCAGCGGCGCTGGCCGTTCCTCTCCAGAGGCTTCATCCAGAAGCGCTTCCTGAAGCCCAAAGCCGGTCCGCTGCCGTTTCGGAACGACCTCTTCCCCCGCAAGCAGGGACGCCTGCTCCGGCAGAGCGTCCAGGGCCAAAGGGCCGAACTGGTCTGGGGAGGCCAGGTCTGGCCCGCTCCGGCAGGCGACAGGCAGGCCGAGCGCCCCGAGGGCCACTTCGAGTTCTATGAGATCGACTACACGCTGATCCGCGAGTCGGGCCGCTGGCGAGTGGACCACGAGCGCTTCCGCAGCCTCTTCTGAGACAGGCCACATCGCCAGCTCCCGAAGCAGGTCCTGGCCTGGCCGACCGGACAGAGGCCCCCCTCGGATCTCAAACTGGTAGGATCCTCCCAGTCGGGATCGGGACGATCCTACCTGTTGCGCCCAGCCCCCGGAAGGTATTCTGTGTTCAGGCGACGCGACAAGCCGAGCCTCCAAAGAGAAGTCAGTCCCAGCCCTCGACGGGTGCCCCCCCCCCGACCGTCGAGGGCTGTTCTCTTTCCCGGCGACAGAGCGGAGCTCTCGATCGGATTCCACCGCCCGGCCACCCTTCAGCGTCCCCCAACCGTTTGCTATAATGACAAGGCCATGCTTGTAGCTTCACAGCCCACCGCGAACGTCATCAAAGCGACGCTGATCCTGTCCGTCATGCTGCACGGGCTGATCCTCCTGGCCCTGAGCGGCACCTCGCAGGAGAAGCCCGAGAAGGTCCGCGTCATCGCCAAGGTCGACGTGGTCAGCGACATCAAGTTGCCGGACAAGCCGAAGGCGGCGACCCTGCCGCGGCTGAAGGTGCCCCCGCCGCCCCCGCCCAAGATCCCGGTGGTGCGCCCCGGTCACAAGGGGACCCGGCCCGGCGTAGGTGGGGACCCGGCGCCTGCGCCCAAGTCCCTGCGGATGAACCTTCCCAAGAACCGACGCCCCGCGGCGGTGAACCCGAACTCTTCGGTCCTGCGCGGCAAGTCGATCGACGGCGACCCGGATCGCGGGACGGCCTTCGGGGATCCTGATGGCATCCACGGGGGCACCGGCACCGGCGGCAATGGTCCTGGGGGAACCGGAGGAGACGGCGACGGCGGGCAGGCCATGGTGTCTGCCAACGCCTCCACCGAGGACATCCTGCGGGCGGGAATCATCGACTGCAACGGCTGTCACGTGAACCGCGTGAACCTGGCCGGTGCCGTCCCCGACGAGACCCGGCCTCTGAACCTCGAGGTGATGTCCCAGAACACGGGGTGGCAAATCAACCAGCACCCCTCCCGGCCCGGGGGCATCGAGGCGGAGTATGAATACGAGCTGGACCCGTCGGGCAAGATCCTCAACGTCCGGGTCCTGAAGGCCCCCTACGACCCTCAGATCCGCGAAGTCCTGGACTATTTCGCGTCGATGGCGCAATGGACCCCACCCGGCGTGCACTGCTACGCGATCATGCCGATCAAGTTCCATCCCCCGGCATTCGAGCACCGGTAGCTCCCGCCCCAGGCGCGGCCTGAAGGGTCCCCCTCCAGATGAGGGGCCAGCGGGACACGTAGAGCGTGGCCTCCTGGCGTCCCAGGAGGCCAGCCGCCAGATCCTCCGGGTTCCGGATCCGTCCTCGGGCCCCCGCGACCACCACGTCGCCGGGACGCAATCCCATCCGGTCGGCGGGGCTGCCCGGGAAGACCAGGGTCACCTCGACGCCTGACTCCCTGGCCCCCTGCCGGACGGCCTGCCTTCCCGCAAAACCCCAGACTCCCTGGGACGACTCCCACTCCAATGGCAGGGGGACCTCCCCCGCCGGCCCCCCTCCCAGCCCCGGACGCGCCCACCAGGCGTGTCCCCGGATTGGAAGAGCCTGAACCTCCTGGCCCGAAGCCAGCGCGAGAGCGGAGAGGGGCAGATAACCCCGAACCTGCAGAGGAGAGGGCCTTCCGGGAATCTTCAGGGCAAGGCGCGAACCCACCGCCGTGAGCACCAGATCCCGCCCCGCCAGGAGGTCCCCTTCGCGCAAGGGAAGCCAGTTGAGCTCCTGCAACGAGCCGGGCCTGAGGTTGACCGAGCGGACCTCCTCCAGACGGCTCAGCGTTTGTTCCAGAAGGGGATCCCGCGAGCCGGGCAGGCATGCGCACAAGAAGAACAAAGCCAGGATTCCGATCGATCGCACCTGCCACGGGGCTTGCACGGCCGCCCGGGGAGGTCCTGCATGAGACTCGCCGGGCCCGCGGCCGCCTTGGGTCTGGGATTTGCCGCCCTGTTCCTCAGCACCTTGGGGACGCTCTTCAACTGGGACGCGTTGTTCCTGGCAGACCACCTGCGCTCGGGGGAGTGGACCCTCCTGATCCCTCCCTATCGCCCCCTGTCGACCCTTCCGGCGATGGCCTGGTGGGCCGCGGTGCAGAGGCTGTTCCCCGAACCTCTGGCCGCCCTTCAGGTCCTCTGCGCCACGCTGTCGGCGGGCACGCTGTCGGCCTTCTTCGTCCTGCTGGCGCGCCAGACCGGAAGCCTGCCCTCAGCCCTGCTGGCAACCGTGGGCGCCGGGGTGTCGATGGGATTCTGGTTCCACGCGACCCACCCCAAATGGTATGGCTTCACGAACCTGTGCCTGGTCGGGGTCCTGCTGGCCCTGCAGGGATGGAGCCGCCGCCCCCCCACGGCAGCCCGCACGGCCTGGCTCGGGGTGGCAGCCGGCCTGGGCGTGCTGGCCCATGGGACCTTCATCTCGCTGGCCGCGGCCCTGGCGGCGGTGGTGGGTTTGCGCTGCGGCAGGCGACACGCGGTCCTCTTCCTGGCCGTGACGGCCCTGCTGGTCCTGCTGGGGGCAGGCGCAAGCCTGGCCCTGGCGCACGAGGTCCTGCCTGAGGGGACCCTGTCGAGGGACTTCCAGTCCCGTCACCTCCTCCAGTCCGATCTCCTGCGCCCCTTCCAGGCCCTGCCCCTGTTGTTGAGCGGCTCTCGCGTCCCCTCGGGCGAGGTCCTGGGGCTGCCGGGCTGGACCGCTCCCGCGGCCCCCTGGGTGCTGGGGTTGACGGCGCTGGGCCTGGGCCTGGTGGCCCGAGGCTTCCGCCAGGCCTCCCCGCCAGAGCAGGCTCTGGCCCTCTTCGCCCTCCTGCACCTGGGCATCCTGGCCGTGGTGGACCCCCCCAACGAGAACCTGGCGGCCCTGGTCCTGGCCTTCTGGGGGCTTTCCGCCAGGGCCCTGGGGCGACACGCGCCCGCCGCTGCCGCCGCCGTGGCCGCCCTGGCCCTGGTCAACTTCTGCCTGTTCATCGATCCCAACCGCTGGCCCGAGCGCAATCCCCACCTGGTCTTCGTGCGGGAGGCCCTGGTCTGGGTGGGCCCCGACGGGCTCCTTCTCAGCCGCGAGGCCCTGCGCACCGAATACGGCCGCTATGCCCTGGGTGAACGCGTCGTGCTCCTGCAGCCCGAGAACCCGGTCTCGCGCCTTGTTGCCCGGCGGCGCCTGCAGCGGGCCCTGGCCGAGGGCACCCGGGTAGTCGCCGACCCCATCCTCTTCGAGCGCGGGGACGGATGGGCCGACCTCCATCCTGAAGCCATCGAGGAATTCTTCCGCGACACCTCCTGGGAACCCCTGGCGCCCGGCGTCCCGGTCCTGAAGATGCGGGCTCCTGGAGAGACCTGATCCGGCAATCCTGTCTGCGGCGTGGACGACTTCGCTGACTGGGAAGCGACCTTCCGTGCATCTCTGCGCCTCGGGACGGAATGTCGAGCGAGACGGCCAGGTCAGCGCCTTCTGGCAGGAATTCCGACGTAGGTTCCCCTCTCGACGATGTCCGAGATCACGACGGCCCCGGCGCCGATCCGACAGCCCCCGGCCAGGCGCAGGTTGTTGATGACACAGGCGCCGATGCCGATCCAGGTGCCCTCTCCGACGTGAACGGTCCCGGCCAGGTGCGCTCCCGGCGAGATGTGCACGAAGTCCTCCAGGACGTTGTCGTGGTCCAGGGAAGCCGACGTGTTGATGATGCAGCCGCGCCCGACGACGCTCCCGCAGTTGATCACGGCGCCCGCCATGACCGCGGTCCCCGCGCCCAGGCTCACCTGGCTGCCCAGGACCGCGCTGGGATGGACCAGGGTTGCCAGGCTGGCACTGCGGGCCTGCAATCCGAGCTGGAGCCGCTGGCGGACCTGGTTGTCGCCCACGGCCACGAACACGTCGAAATCCTCCAGATAGCGATCCACCGTCGCGACGGTTCCCAGGACCGGATGGTCCAGAGCACTGGTCTTGCCCTCGTCGTCATCCAGGAAGGCAATCTGCTCATAGCGGTTCAACCGCGAGGCGATGTCGGCGACCACGCGGCCATGCCCGCTGGCCCCCAGGATCAACGGACGCGACCTGTCCCTCATGCAACCTTCTCCAACTGCCGACTTCCTCCGGGAACCCCTCGGTCGCCTCGCCACTCGATGGGATGCCCCCGCGCGGGGGTTCCAGGGGCCCTCGACGAGGTTCGGGGGAGGCTTCCGCCCGGGCCCCCAGGAGTCCGCGTGCATACCCCACGGGATCGCCTCACGGGGGAATCATACCGAAAGCGGAGTGCGGTGTCACGAGTCGTATCATCCGCCGGATGGTGAGCAGGGCCCAGCCGAGGGGCGGCAGGCGCCAGGCCTGGAGTCCGTGCGACAACCGGGCCGATTGCCGGGAGAGTTCGCCTGGTTGAGTCGGTCCATCTCTGCCAGCGGCGGACCAGGGGAGTCCGGGGCCGACTTCGCCCGAGAGACTGCGCCTGCCCGGCCGCTCAGGGCCCTGTGGCTTCGGCCCTGGGCACTGCTCCTAATCCAACCGCTTCTTGAAGCGCAGCATGGCGACGCCCAGGATGGCCATCATCAGGGCCGTCATCGGAGCGACCCAGCGCCACAGGGCCACCAGGCCGACCCCCTTCAGGACGATCCCGCGCATGATCTCCAGATAGTAGGTCAGAGGGATCACCAACGTCAGGATCTGCACCCACTCCGGCATCCCGGCCCGGGGGAACATGAAGCCCGACAGCAGGATGGTCGGAAGGAACAGGAAGAAGGCCATCTGCATGGCCTGCTGCTGGGTGCGGGCCACCGTCGAGATCACCAGTCCCAGGCCCAGATAGCAGCCGATGTAGACCAGGGTCAGGGCGTACATCAGGAAGAGGCTTCCCCGCACCGGCACGTGGAACCCGTAGATCCCCACCAGCAGGGCGATCGTCATCTGGGTATAGCCCATCAGGACGTAGGGGACGATCTTGCCGATCATCAACTCCCAGGTCTTGATGGGCGTGGTGATCAACTGCTCGAGGGTCCCGGTCTCGCGCTCCTTCACGATGGCCATGGACGTGATCATCATCATGGTCATGGCCAGGATCACGCCGATCAGGCCCGGCACGATATAGTTCGCGGTCAGGAGGTCGGGGTTGAACCAGCCCCGCACGTCGATCTGGACCGGCATCTGGGGGGGCGTGAAGGGGGTCCCGGGGCGCAGATAGCGCCCCAACAGTTGGATGCCCAGGACGTTGGCGATTCCGGCGCTGTTGGAGAGCGTGGAGGAGGCGGTGATCGGGTCCGAGGCGTCCACCAGGACCTGGGCCCGGGCCACCCTCCCCGCGCGCACGTCCCGGGCGTAGTCCGGGTCGATCACCAGCCCCACCTTCAGGGTTCCCGAATCGATCAACCGGGAGATGGCCCGGGTGTCTTGCGGCCAGGCCACCACGTCGAAATAGTCCGAGTTCGTGAAGGACTGGATCAGGCGTCGGCTCTC
>DCTU01000363.1:704-5855 GCA_002329445.1 bacterium UBP9_UBA1432 | reverse complement strand
CAAGAGCATCATCGCCAGGGTCAGCCGGTCCCGGCGCATCTGCACGAACTCCTTGCGGATGATGGCCAGCAGGCGATGCGGAATCATGGCGTCCCTCGCTTCCTGGACAAGGCCACGAAGACGTCCTCCAAGGTCGGTTCGGCGGGTTCCGGGGCCGAACAGGTCAGGCCCGAGGCCCGCAGCGCCGTCGCGGGGCCGGCCGGGTCGAAGCCGGGTTCAAGCAGGTAGCGCACCATCTCTCCGGAGGGGAAGGCTCCGGCCACGCCGGGCACCCGCGCGAGGTGCGCCGCGACCTCGGCGCGGGCGGAAGTCCGCACCTGCCACATCTCCCCGGGAAGATGACGGCTCTTGAGGTCTCCCGGAGACCCCTGGGCCATGAGCCGGCCGTGGTGGATGAAGCAGATGTCGTGGCAGCGCTCGACCTCATCCATGTAGTGGCTGGTGACCATGACTGTGCGCCCCGCGGCCGACAACTCGGCGATCCGCTCCCAGAAGTAGCGGCGCAGGGCCGGGTCCACCGCCCCTGTGGGCTCATCCAGGAACACGATCTCGGGATCATGCAGCAGGCTGGTGGCCAAGGCCAGTCTCTGGCGGATCCCTCCGGGAAGCCCCTGGGCCAGTTGCTGCTCGAAACCCTCCAGGCGGGTCATCTCCACCAGCTCGCGGACCTTCTGGTCCAGGCGGGCCCCGGAAAGACCGAAGACCCCGCCGAAGAAGTGCAGGTTCTCCAGCACGGTCAGGTCCTCATACAGGCTGAAGCGCTGGGACATGTAGCCGACCCGGGCGCGAATCTCCTCCGAAGAGGTGCGAATGTCGAAGCCCAGGACCTGCCCTTCGCCCTCCGAGACCGGCAGGATCCCCAGCAGCATCCGGATGGTGGTCGACTTGCCGGCCCCGTTGGGTCCCAGAAAGCCGAAGATGGCCCCCCTCGGGATCTGGAAGCTGACGCGGTCCACGGCGACGAAACTGCCGAAACGGCGGGTCAGGTCGCGCACGTCCACCACCAGGTCGCTCACGTCGTCAACCTCAGGAAGACGTCCTCGATCGAGAAGGGCACGACCCGCAGGCGCTGGACCTGAAGGCCTGCCTGGCCCAGGCGCTGATCCAGGGCCTGGCGCAGAGCCGGCGCGTCCTGGGCGGCGAAGAGGTGCAGACGGTCTCCGAAGAGCTGGACATCCTGGATGCCCGGGGCCCCTTCCAGGCAACGGGCCGCCTGGAAGGGCCGCTGGCAGACCAGTTCCAGGACCACCCCCGGCACCGAGGCCCGGATCTCCGCCGGCGTCCCTTCCCGGACCAGGCTCCCCTCGCTCAACAGGGCCACCCGGTCGAACTGCTCGGCTTCATCCATGTAGGGCGTCGAAGCCAGCACGGTCAGCCCTCCCCGTTGCAGTTCGAAGACCAGGGTCCAGAACTCCCGACGCGAGACCGGGTCGACGCCCACGGTGGGTTCGTCCATCAGCAGCAGGCGGGGACGGTGGACCAGGTTGCACAGCAGGGCCAGCTTCTGCTTCATCCCCCCCGAGAGGTCCGCGGCCATGCGGTCCCGGAAGGGATCCAGGCCGATCATCTCCAGCAGCTCCTGCCGGGTGCGCCCTCCTTCGGGATCGGGAGGATAGAGGGCGGCATAGAAGTCCAGGTTTTCTTCCACGGTCAGGTCGCCGTACAGGCTGAAGCGCTGCGGAAGGTAGCCGATATGGTGACGCACCTGGGCCAGGCCGTCGGGCACGGGGCGCCCCAGGACCTGGGCCTCCTCGGCCTGGAAGGAGAGCACGCCCGCCAGCACCTTCATCAAGGTCGTCTTGCCGGCCCCGTCGGGACCCACCACGCCGTAGACCTGGCCGGTCTGCACCGACAGGTTCAACCCGCACAGGGCCTCGACTCCGGCGGCGTAGCGCTTGCGCAGGCCGCGGACCCGAACGGCCTCATCGGCCATCGGCCGGAGCCTCCGAGCCGGTGGATCGACGCCGGGCATCGGCGGGCATCCCGGGCTTCAGGATCCCATGCTCGTTCTGGACGGTGATCTTGACCCGATAGACCAGGTTGACCCTCTGGGTCTGGGTCTGGATGGTCTTGGGGGTGTATTCCGCCTTCTCGTAGATCCGCGTGACCCGACCCGAGAAGACCTCACCGGGCGCGGAATCCACCGTGACGTCGAAGGCATCCCCCAGATGCACCTGCCCGATCTCGGGTTCGGGAACAAAGACCTCGACCCAGGGCTTCTTCAGGTCCGCCAGAGTTAAGACGGGTTGCCCGGGCTGGACCATCTCGCCCACCTCGAAGTTCCGGGTCAGGACCAGGCCTTCGGCGGGCGCCGCCAGTCGGGTCTTGCCCAGGTTCAGCTCGGCCTGCTCGACGGCCGAGCGAGCCTCCCGGAGGCGGCGGCGGGCGGCCTGGATGTCCTCGGCGCGGGGCCCCTGTTGCACCAGTTCCAACTGGCTTCGGGCCGCCGCGACCTCGGCCTGGGCGGCGCGCACCATCTCCGGGCGGGTCCCCCGGGCCAGCTCCCGATAGCGGGCGTCCCGAGCCAGGTATTCCTGGTGGGCGGCCTCGACCTCCTCGGGAAGATAGCCTCGGGAAAGCTTCTGTGAAGCCGCCACGGCCGAATCGAAGTGCCCCTGGGCCTGGGCCAGGCGGTTGTCGAACTCCTCGCGGGTGCGCCGGGGGACGGCCCCTTCGCGGGCCAGGTCCTGATAGCGCCGGGCATCGGCCCGAGCCTGTTCCAGAGCCGAGCGTGCCGCCTCGACCGTTGCCTGGGCAGACTGGATGTCCTCGGTGCGGAACCCCTGCTGACGCACCTTCCAGGTCTCTCTGGCCGCTTCGCTCTGGGCCCGTGCCTGGTCAAGCTCTTCCGAGGTCGCCCCGTTGCTCAGGCGCTCAAGCTCCGCCAGGGCGCGATTCAGGCGGGCCTGCGCGGAGCGGATCTCTTCGGGCCGACTGCCGGCCTCCAGGGCCGCCAGTTGGGCAGCCGCCACACCCTCCCGGGCCCGGGCCGCCTCCAGGGCCGTCTGGAAATCGGCCTCGCGAAGACCGGCCAGGGGTGCACCTGCAGCGACGAGGTGCCCTTCATCCACGGCGAAGGAGTCGATCCGGCCGGCCACCTCGAAGGCCAGGTCCCAGAGGGTGGTCTCGACCACTCCCGAGAAGAAGCCCTCCTTGGGGCGCGAGCGGAATGATCCGAGATAGAGCAGCCCCCCCACGAGGGCCACCCCCACCACGATCAGGAGACCGTGCAGCGCCTTCACGATTGTCCTCCTTCACCTCGGGCCCGGAACCGTGCCAGGCACAGCCGGCACGACAGGCTTTCGCCCCCTGGACGCGTCTTCCCGCCGCGGGGCAGGGCCCTTGGAGAACGACAGGCTTCAGCGAGGCCCCAGCATCTGACGCGGGTCCACGATCCGGTCGAAGTCCTGCTCGGACAGAAGGTTCAGCGCCAGCACGGCCTGCTTCAAGGTGGTCCCCTCGTGATGGGCCTTCTTGGCAGCCTGGGCAGCCCGATCATAGCCGATGTGGGGGTTCAGGGCCGTGACGGTCATCAAGGAGTCCCGGACATACGCCTCGATCCGGGGAAGGTTGGGCTGGAGGCCCTCCAGGCAGTGCTCTCGGAAGGAGCGGCAGGAGTCGGTCAGGAGGCGAATCGAGTGCAGCACGTTGTGCACGATCAGCGGCTTGAACACGTTGAGCTGGAAGTTGCCCTGGCTTCCCCCGACGGTGACGGCCACGTCGTTGCCGATCACCTGGCAGCACACCATGGTCAGGGCTTCGCACTGGGTGGGGTTGACCTTCCCGGGCATGATCGACGAGCCGGGCTCGTTCTCGGGCAGAAGCAATTCGAAGAGGCCCGCCCGGGGCCCCGATCCCAGCCAGCGGACATCGTTGGCCAGCTTCATCAACGAGCAGGCCAGCGTCTTGAGGGCCCCGCTGACGAAGACCAGGGGGTCGTGGCTGGCCAGGGCCTGGAACTTGTTGGACGCCGAGACGAACGGCAGCCCCGTCAATTCGGCCAGCCGCGCGGCAGAGAGCACGGCGAACCGGGGATGGGTGTTCAGGCCGGTGCCCACGGCCGTGCCGCCCAGGGCCAGTTCGTAGATCCGGGGCAGCGTGGCCTGCAGGCGCTCCAGGTCCTGGTCCACCTGGTCGACGAAGGCGCTGAACTCCTGCCCCAGCGTCATGGGGACGGCATCCTGCAGATGGGTCCGGCCGATCTTGACCACGTCCGAGAACTCCTCGGCCCGCACGGCCAGGGTCTGACGCAGCGCGGTCAGGGTCGGCATCAGGCGATGGACCAGGCCCTCGGCCACGGCCAGGTGCATGGCCGTCGGGAAGGTGTCGTTGGAGGACTGGGACATGTTCACATGGTCGTTGGGATGGACCGGAGACTTCGAGCCCACCTGTCCGCCCAGGATCTGGATGGCCCGGTTGGCCAGGACCTCGTTGAGGTTCATGTTGGTCTGGGTGCCGCTGCCGGTCTGCCAGATGCGCAGGGGGAACTGGTCGGCCAGGCCCCCTGAGAGGATCTCGTCGGCGGCCTGGACGATGGCTCCAGCCAGGTCCTCAGGCAGCTTCCCAAGGTCCCGGTTGACCTCGGCCGCAGCCTTCTTGAGCAGGGCGAAGGCCCGGATCAGCTCGGGAGGCATCCGGTCCTCGCCGATCTCGAAATGGTGCAGCGAGCGCTGGGTCTGGGCTCCCCACAGGCTCTCGGCCGGCACCTCGAGGGGGCCGAAGCTGTCGGTTTCGATGCGCACGTCGGCGGAAGGGTCGCTCATCAGATCCTCCAGGAGTCCGGTCTCAATCTTGCAGCATCCGCAGGTAGCAGTGGGCGTTTCGGCGCAGGCGCAGGCTCATGGCCTCCACCCCCCGGGCGGAGCGCAGGCGGACCGTCAGGGACGGAGCCGTCCGGGTCAAGGGGCGGAGGGCCTGCCACAACGAGGCCACGACGACCCGGTCTTCGGGCTCGTCGGGTTGGAGCGCCAGGAGTTCAGGGAATTCGGAACGGTGCTTCACGCGGGAACAGACCTCCATCAAGACCATGACGAGAAGGGGAGTTGGCAGTCGAGACCCTGCCGGCCGAACGCGCCTCGACGTGCGACCTGCAGACCCGGTTCCCCCGGATTCCCGTGGTTCCCTTGTGGAGGACCTGTGACTTTCCGGGGG
>DCTU01000363.1:291-636 GCA_002329445.1 bacterium UBP9_UBA1432 | reverse complement strand
CAGACCGATCAACCGGTCTCGCGCACCCGGTCCATGCGGACGGTCACCCGCAGACGCCGCTGGGGGAAGCCGCAGGCCACCGTCCGGGTTCGCGCCTTGGGACGAGCCGGTGCGGGGCCGGAAAGGGAATCGGCCAGGCGATGGTGGACCTCCTCGCGGCTTGCGGGCACCGCCAGGAGAAAGCCGTGATTCAGGGCGGGCATGTCGGTCAACGGGTCTTCCACGGGGGAACCTCCGGGTCGCTGGCAGTTGCGAGGGCTCTTCCCTGACCCGGCCCGGCAATCCCTGTGGATGTCCTGTGAATTGCTGTGGACGGCCGACCGGGTTCTGTGGAAAACCCGACTT
>DCTU01000363.1:0-240 GCA_002329445.1 bacterium UBP9_UBA1432 | reverse complement strand
GGCCTGGACCTGGACCGGCACCTCGCGCCAGACCTCCCAGTCCAGCAGGAAGTGGGGCTGGATGAGGTAGACCAGGCGCCCCGAACCGGGCTTGACGGCGCGCACGCGGGCGACGAACCGCTCCTCGGCCACCACCCAGGAGGGCTCGTGGACCAGATGCACCACCCCCTTGGTCCATCCCTCCACCTTCACGGACTCGCCCTCGCAGCGCAGATCATACAGGGGGCCACTTCGCCCCTC
>DCTU01000248.1 GCA_002329445.1 bacterium UBP9_UBA1432 | reverse complement strand
GCCCCTGCCCGAGCCCAAGGCCCCCCCGGCGCAGGTCCTGCCCACCTCGATCCACGACCGCTTCCTGGATTTCGCCCTGGCTCGAGTGGAGGTGGAAGCCCTCCCCCCTCTCAAGGTTCTCTGCGACCCCGGAAACGGTGGAGCCGGGATCCTGCTGGAGCGACTTCGCGATCGCCTGCCGATCGAGATGATCCTGCGCGACGCCGAGCCGGACGGGAGCTTTCCGCGGGGTGTTCCCAATCCGCTCCTGCCGGAAAAGCGCCTGGGGACCTCCCAGGCCGTCGTGGAGCACCGGGCCGACCTGGGGGTGGCCTGGGATGGCGACTTCGACCGCTGCTTCTTCTACGACGAGTCGGGACGCTTCATCGAGGGGTACTATCTGGTCGGGCTCTTCGCCGAGCGCTTCCTGCGCCGCTTCCCCGGCTCCAGGATCCTGCATGATCCGCGTCTGACCTGGAACACCCTGGAGATCGTCCAGCAAGCCGGCGGAATCCCCGTCCAGAGCAAGACCGGCCATGCCTTCATCAAGCAGAACATGCGACGCGAGGACGCCGTGTACGGCGGCGAGATGTCCGCCCACCACTACTTCCGCGAGTTCGGCTATTGCGACAGCGGCATCCTGCCATGGCTCTTCCTGATGGAGTTGATGGGGACCACCGGCCGGCCCCTCTCGGAAATGGTCGAGGCCCGGATGAAGCGCTTCCCGGTCAGCGGAGAGATCAATCGCCGCGTCGAGGAACCCGCGACCAGCCTCTGCGAGAGGGTCTTGCAGCGCTACCAGGCCCAGGCTCTGAGCTTGGACCGCACCGACGGGCTCAGCCTGGAGTTCTTGAAGTGGCGCTTCAACCTGCGTTCCTCCAACACCGAACCGCTGATCCGCCTGAACGTGGAGACGCGGGCCGATGAGGCGCTGCTGAAGGAGAAGACCGCCGAGCTGCTGGAACTGATCGGCGGGGTTCCGGCCTGACCGCTGCGCACGCCCTACCCCGGAGAGACCAGATCCCGGACGACCCGGATGCCATTGAGTTGCAGGTGGTACAGGAAGAGCGCCTGGAGCAGGTCGCCGTCGTGAGGCATCACCCCCAGGCTCCGCGCCGTCGGCACGTCCAGGTCGTAGGTGGCCACCGCGCTGGCAGGAACCACGACCTGCCACGGCAGGTTCCTGGCGTTGGCCAGGAAGCGGGCGGTCAAGGCCAGTTGGTACAGGCAGAGATCCGTCACGTCCCCCAGGACCACCAGGGTCCGCAGCTCCGGCAGGGCCAACAGGCGCTCCTGGAGATCGGTCTCGACAAAAGAACTCACCGAAGCCTTGGGGACCACCTGGAATCCGGCCGCGAAGGGCAGAGCACGAATCTCGTCCACCAGCTCCGCCTCGGTGGTCCCTGCCAGGCAGTGGGGCGGGTAGGCGCCGAACTCGCGACTGTCGGAGGGGTGCTGATCGCAGGGGAACAGGAAGTGGCGGACACCCGCCTGGTAGGCCTGGGAGAGGATCCGGACCGCCGGGGCCACGATGTCACCCACCCGGGGGCTGGACAACGCTCCCTGTCGACAGAAGCCTTCTACCAGGTCCACGCCCAACACGGCCACCCCCTGAGGCCCGCCGGACTCCGCCAGCAAGGCAGACCAGCAGGATTCCGGCCAGGTGGACGGGAGCTCCTCGAGGTATTCCAGAAAGGGGACACGTCCGGCGACGAAGGCAGAGAGTCCATCTGACATGGGTCGGGTCTCCTAGGGTTGGCAGGACTCGGACCTGAAGCGATACAGCCTGGCGGGACGATGGCGTCCCTCCATCCAGGTCTCTCCGGTGTTCTCGACCACCTCACGGCTCAGGATCTTCTTGCGAAAGTTCCGCTTGTCCAGGGGACGGTCCAGGATCACCTCATAGGTGGATTGCAGGTCCGTCAAGGTGAACTTCTCGGGCATCAACTGCGAGGCCACGGCGCTGTCCCAGATCCGCTCGCGGAGTCGCTCGAGGGCACGGCGCAGGATCAGGTCGTGATCGAAGGCCAGCTCCGGCAGTTGGTACACCGACCACCAATCCGTCGAAGAGGCATCGCTTCCCGGCACGGGGGCCAGGTTCTCGGCCGCCACCAGGGCGTAGTAGGCGACGGTGACCACCCGGGTCCGGGGATCTCGACCCGGATGCCCGAAGGTGTGCAACTGCTCAAGGTAGACGTCACGAACCCCGGTCTCTTCAAAAAGCTCGCGGCGCGCGGCTTCGTCCAGCCCCTCGTTCTCCTTGACGAACCCCCCGGGAAGGGCCCAGCGCCCCAGGAACGGCCAGCCCCCTCGTGAGACCAGCAGGACCCGCAGATCGCGAGCCTGCACGGTGAAGATCACGACGTCCACGGTGAGGGAGGGGCGGAAGAACCTGCCGGGGTCATACCCGTGGGCTTCGCTCTTGCGTTTCTCGGCTTCCACCTCTGCGCAGATCTGGTCATAGGAACGGACTCGCTCGGGGAACCGCACCGGTGCTTCCATCAAATCAAGGCCTCCCAGGTCGCCCGCGGGTTCCGCCGAAACGAGTCGGAATCCTGCATGCTCCGGACATGCCGGGTTCCCATCGACCGGATCCTCCCCGCCCCCTCCTCGGACGGCGCCTGCGTACGGGCCTTCCAGGGGCCGATGCACGTCGCTTTCGGCCCTGCCGGGAGGGACTTCGCCGAACCGGGACCGAAGCAGCCCGGCATGTCAGAGCACCCCTCCTCGACCCACGGCGACGGCAAGCCCTCGCGACGAAGCTTCGGCCTGCACACCCGGCGCACCGACGGGTCCACCGCCGAAGCCATGCAGCATGCCCGCCAGACCCTGACGGCCGCAGGAGTCGACGTCCTGGACCTGCAGCAGATCCTGGACGGAGAACCTGCCGACGCCCTGCTCTCGTTCGGAGGCGACGGCAGCCTGCTGCACGCTGCCCGCCTGATGGCCCCCCTGGGCATCCCGGTCCTGGGAATCAACTACGGTCGGGTCGGCTACCTGTGCGCCGTGGACGAGAATGGCCTGGACCAGGCCCTGACGCGGCTGGTTCAGGGAGAGAGCGCCCTGGACCAGCGCAGCATGCTGCGCGGTCGGGTCTTCCACGAGGGCGAACTGGTGTGGCAGGCCGATGCCCTCAACGAGTTCTTCGTGGGGGGAAGCAACCGGACGCTCCACCTGGACCTGTCGATCGACGGGGAGGCCTTCGGCACCGTCCGCGGGGATGGCGTGATCCTGGCCACCCAGACCGGGTCGACCGCCTACGCCTTCAGCGCCGGAGGGCCGGTCCTCCTGATGGATGCCCTGGCCCTGGTGGCCTCCAACTCCGTCTTCTCCTCCGCCATCCGCTCGGTGGTCCTGCCGACCACCTCCACGGTGCGGATTCGCAACCTGACTCGAGGAACCCGACCCTTCGTGGTGGCCGACGGGCAGAAGGACTACCAGATCGGTCACGAGACGGAGGTGGAGATCTCGCTGTCCCCGACTCGGGCCCTGCTGGTGGACCTCGGTCTGCAGTCGCACGTCCGCTCTCTGCACCAGGGATTCCGCGAGATGATGGTGCGCGAGCTGGAGGGCTGATCCCGGCCGGAAGACTACCCCAACGCGAACCCGGCCCAGACCAGGATGACCAGTCCGACCACCACCCGATAGAGGGCAAAGCCCCGGAAGTCATTCTGCGAGACGTAGCTCAGAAGCCAGCCGATGGCCAGCAGCGAGGTGAGGAAGGCCACCAGCGTCCCCAGGGCCAGGGCTCCGACGCTGCCGACCTGGACCAGCTTGTCGTAGTTCTTGACCAGGGTGTAGAGCGTGGCGGCTCCCAGCGTGGGGATCGACAGATAGAAGGAGAACTCGGTTGCCTGTCGCCGGCTGAGGCCGACCAGGAGCCCCCCGACGATGGTCGCCCCGGACCGCGAGACCCCGGGAATCAGGGCAAAGCACTGGGCCAGACCGATCATGAGGGCCTGTCGGAAGGTGATCACCTGGGAGGGTGCCGCCGCGCTGTCCCGCGCGGGAGACCGGTCCACCCACCACAGGACGAAACCCCCCAGGATCAGGGCCCAACCGATGACCCTGGCCTGCAATCCCCGCGCTTCCAGCAGCGAATCCAGCACGTCGTTCAGGGCCAGGCCCACGACCGCCGCCGGGAGGAAGGCCACCAGCAGGGTGAACCAGAAGCGACGGGCGTTCCAGTCGCCGGGGAAGGCCCGGGCCCGCTCCAGCAGTTCGCGCCGGTAGAAAAGCAGGACCGCCAGGACCGCACCGGCCTGGATGACGATCTCGAAGGTTCCTGAGGTGTTGGCGGCACCGATCCACTGCGAGGCGACCAGCAGGTGCCCGGTCGAGGAGATCGGCAGGAACTCGGTGATACCCTCGACCACGCCCAGGACCAGGGCCTGCAGGAGGGTGATCGGATCATTCATGGGACTACGACCCTTTCAAAGACCTGGGACGGCGACGGGGATCAGGAACCCGCGCAGGCCCGAGCGCTCAGGTCCACCCGGGTGGTGCCGGTGACCGGGCGCCCCAGCAGCCTGCTGGCGGTCCGGTCGAAGTCCAGCGGATCGCCGCTGACCTGATAGAGGGGCCGGGCCTCTCCAGGCTGCGAGGGGGACCAACCCAGCGCCACCAACTCGGCGACCACGTAGACCGCCGGGTCGATGATCCGGACGCCTGGCCCCAGGATCTCGGCGATCAGGGGAACCAGGAAGGGATAATGGGTGCACCCCAGGACCAGGGTGTCGATCCCTTCGGCCTGGAGCGGGCCCAGGTACTCCATCAGGGCCGCCCGGGCTGCCGGAGAGTGGACCTCTCCGGCCTCGACCAGGGGGACAAGCCTGGGACAGCCCACAGGCAGGACGCGCACCCCACCGACTGCCCCCCGGGCTTCCGAAGCCGCCTGCGCACAGGCCTTCTCGTAGGCGCCGCTGCCAGCCGTCAGGGGATTGGCGATGACGCCGATCACCCCGTTCCGGGTGGCCTGGACGGCGGCGCGAGAAGCCGCCTCGATGATTCCGATCACCGGAACCGGGGACCAGGCGCGCACCAGATCCAGAGCCAGGGCCGAGGAGGTGTTGCATGCCATCACCAGGACCTGGGCTCCGCTGGCCACCAGATGGCGGGCGATGGCCGACACCAGATGCCGGACCTCCTCGGCGCTGCGGTTCCCGTAGGGGACGTGGGCGGTGTCTCCAAAATACAGGAAGGGGGCGCCGGGCAGATCCTGGCGCACGCGGTCGGCCACGGTCAGGCCTCCCACTCCTGAATCAAAAAGACCGATCAAGCCGGATCGCATGGTTCCTCCAGACCCCGGGAAGCCCTGGGCCCGGATGAGGGCTCGGGTTGCGGGAAATTCAAGTCGTCTCCAGGTGTTCCTCCCGTTCCTCGAGAGGAGCCGAGAATCAGCCGGACGTGGGCAGGAGGCCGTCCTTGTCCAGCTCTTCGAGTGCCCGCAGAACCCCCAACTGAACGTGAGCCAGGCTCACTCCTCCTTGCAGATAACAGGCGAAGGGAGGGCGGAGGGGTCCGTCCGCCGAGAGCTCGATCGAGGACCCCTGGATGAAGGTTCCACCCGCCATGAGGATGGGGTCGCGATAGCCGGGTTGGACGACCGGGATGGGGACCGCGGAGTGGTCCACCGCGCCGGCGCGCTGGACGCCGCGACAGAAGGCCTTCTGGCCCTCGGGGCTGCCCAGCCGGACGGCCTGGATGATGTCGGTGCGGGGAGCGTCCCAGCGCGGCCACACCTCCAGCCCCGCCTCCTCCAGGACCCAGGCGGCCCAGACCGCCCCTTCCAACGCCTGTCCCACCACCTCGGGAGCCATGAACAGGCCCTGTGCCAGCAACCGGTTGTAGCCCAGGCTGGGGCCTTCCTCGGGTCCGATTCCAGGAGCGGTCAGCCACTCCATGGCGCGCTCGACCACGTCCCGGCGACCGGCCAGGTAGCCCCCGCACGGAGCGATCGCGCCCCCCAGATTCTTGATCAGCGAGCCGGCGACCAGGTCCGCCCCCACCTCGGTGGGCTCGACGAGTTCGACCATCTCTCCATAGCAGTTGTCGACCATGACCACGGCCTGGGCCGCGTGGTTCCGGACCACCGCGATGGCCCGCGCCAGCTCCTCGACCGAGAGCGAGGGACGCCAGGTGTAGCCTCGCGATCGCTGCAGGAAGACCATCCGGGTCCGCTCGGTGAGAACCGAAGGGATGCCCTCCAGGTCGATCCGCCCGTCCTCCAGCAGGGGCAGTTCGCGATAGCCGACTCCCCAGGAGGCCAAGGAACCGTGCGACCCCTCGACGGTGCCGATCACCGGGCGCAAGGTGTCATAAGGCGTCCCCGAGAGGGCGACCAGCTCGTCGCCGGGACGCAGCCAGCCGAACATCCCGGCTGCCAGGGCGTGCGTTCCCGAGACCACCTGAAGGCGCAGCCGACCAGCCGGAGTCCGGAAGATCCTGGCCACGGCCTCGTCCAGAAGCTCTCGACCGCTATCGGAGAATCCGTAACCGGTCGTGGCCGCGAAGTGCCCTTCCATCAAGCCGACGCCCTGCAAGGCCTCCAGGACCTTCCATTGATTCACCGCCGCGCGCTCGCGGACCGCCTGACGGAGTTCAAAGGTCCGCCGCAGCCCCTCGCGGGCCAAAGCAACCCGCCGGCCGGGTATGCCCAATCCCTCCAATGCAGTCTCCCAGGCAGGGGTCTCCAGAATCGTCGTCGTCATCAGGTCTTCCTCCAGGACGGCCGCGCGGCGCCGGGCCTTCCCCGCTGGACCAGGGCCAGCAGGGCCGCTCCGGGGAATCGCCGCCCCGCCAGATTCAAGGCGGCGCGCCGGACTGAGGGCAGGCGAAGCAGGGACGTCAAGAGCGGCAGATGACAATCGAAGTCCGCCTCGCGGGCCAGGACTCCACGGATCTCCGGATCCTCCAGCATCCCTGCGAGCTCCTCCAGCTCACGGTCGTCGACATGTTCAAAGATCCTGCGCGCCAGGTAACCGGCCCGCAGTTCGGTGCGGAAACGCTTCTTCCAGAGCCGGTCGTAGCCGGCCAGCCGGCCGGGCAGGAAGTCGCCGCCCGAACGGGCCTCCAGGATCGTGTCGGCCAGCAGATCGGCGCACATCATCCCGAAGTAGATGCCCCCGCCGGTCGTGGTCTTGGCTTGTCCCGCCGCGTCTCCGACCGCCACCAGGCGCCCCCGGACCGAGCGGGGCGAAGGCCCCATGGGAATCCTGCGACAGGTGGCCTTCTCGACCATCGGACCCAGCCGGCCGGTCTTCTCCAGGCGATCCAGGAAGCGACGCATGGCGGGCCAGGCTCCGGATCGGGTGATCAGGCCCAGGCGCGGCGTCTCTCCGGGGACCGGAACCACATACGAGAAGGACCCTGGGGTGATGGCCTGCCCCAGGTAGACCTCGGCCCCGGCCAGACCGGCGACTTCGGCCCGCAACTGAGCCGTCTGCCAGAACGCAGTCGGTGGTTTCAGACCGCAGCGCTGAGGCAGCGTGGACATGGCGCCCGTGGCCAGCGCGCAGAGCCGGGTGGCCACCCGGCGGTCCTTCACGACCAGCTCCAGGTGGTGGGCCACAGGCTTCACAGCCTCCACCGGGGTCCCCAGGAGGAGCTCCGCACCCCGCTGGACGGCCTGGGAAGCCAGGCTCTGGTCCAGTTCCCGACGGTTGATCAGCCAGGCGTGCACCCCGGGAAGCCGAGCGCGGCGCCCGGCCGGAGAGATCACGTCGAAACGATCCAGGCAGACGGCTCGGACCGGGTCGGGAACGGCATAACGGCGCAGCATCTCCTCGCCCACGATCCCAGTGCAGTGGACCGGGAGGCCGACCTGTTCATGCTCCTCGACCAGCAGGGTCCGCAGACCCGCCTCGGCCACCCGGGCGGCCAGACGGCTGCCCGCGGGCCCCGAGCCGACAACAACAAGATCGAACAACCTGCTTCCTCCTGAGAAGGCGCGCCCCTTTCGAGCCGGATTCAAGAAGACCTGCCTTCCCGCGCCCTGCGCGGGAGCCAGCCTCAAGCCAGGAAGGCTTCCAACTCCCGGGCCACCTGCAAAGGCCCGGCCGGGCGGTCCTCCGGCCGGCGAGCCTGCAGACGGAGGCACAGGGAATCCAGACCCGGCGGGATGCCGTCGACGCGCGTCGAGGGCGCCTGGGGCTCTCGCTTGAGGATCTCGAGGATCAGGTTGGACAACGTGCGTCCTTGCAGGGCCGGTGTCCCGGTCAGAAGCTCATAGAGGATCAAGCCCAGCGCGTGCAGGTCGGTGCGCCCATCCACCGTCCCCATCTCGGGGTCGATCTGCTCGGGCGCCATGTATTGGGGTGTTCCCACCATGGTTCCGCTGTGCGTCAGGGCCGTCTCGGCCTCGGCGATCCGCGCCAGGCCGAAATCCATCAGCCGGACCCGCCCCTCATGGTCGATCATCAGGTTCGAAGGCTTGAGATCCCGGTGCAGGATCCCGTGGTTGTGAACCGCGACCAGGGCCAGGGCCACCTCCCGGGCGATGCGCGCCGCCTCGCAGGCAGGCAGGGGCTGCCCGGCCTGATGCTCCTCCAAGGTCCGTCCCCCGACCAGTTCCATGGCCAGGAAGTGGCAGGGAGTCGACCCCACTTCGAAGACCGCGACCACCCCCGGGTGACGCACCTGGGCCAAGGCCCGGGCTTCGCGCAGGAAGCGCTCCACCTGGACGGTCGAAGAGGCCATCTCGGGCGAAAGGATCTTCACGGCCACCTCCCGGTCCAGGCGCGTGTCCGTCGCCCGGAAGACGGTGGCCATGGCTCCCTGGCCCAGGCGGGCCTCCAGGCGATAGGGGCCGACCAGGGCTCCCAGCTCCGCCTTGAAGGGCCGCCTGTCGCGACGCCGCTTCAGTTGACTTTCGACGCGCGCCAGCAGGACGGGCATGTTGACCGGCTTGGTGACGTAGTCGTCGGCGCCCAGGTTCAAGGCCTCGACGATGTGGGGGCTGTCCCCCGCCGCACTGACCATCAGGACGGGCAGGGCCTCCGACGCCCAGGTCCGGCGCACTTCCTGGAGGACCTCCGTCCCGCTCATCTCGGGCATCATGAGATCCAGGAGGACCAGATCCACCGGTTGGGCGACCAGGATCTCCAGGGCCTGGCGTCCTCCCTCGGCCAGCAGAACCTGGAAGCCCTCGCGCCTCAGTCGGCGCGAGAGCATGTCGCGGTTCAGGGCCTCGTCGTCGACCACCAGGATCCGTTCGCCGGCCATGGGGACAGCGGTTCTCCGGTTGGCCGCATTCTTCCCCCCCCCAAGCCCAGCAGATGCCTCTCCGAAGGATCCGGGTTCCAGGTCGGGAAGACCGAAGGGTGAGGCTTCTGCCCGGAACATTCCGTGCCCGGTTGCTGTGGTTGGTGATCCTGGCGGTCCTGGTGCCCTTGTCGGTCCTGGGCGCCGTGGTCTACCAGGCCCAGGAAGAAGGGCTTCAGGAGGTCTATAGCCGGCTGTTGGATCTGTACGCCGAGCGCAGTGCCCACCAGGTCGCAGCCTGGATCCAGGAGCAGGAGAGGGTGGCCCAGGCCCTGGCCCAGGGTCCCGCCCTGGTCGAGCCCTGCCGCGACCTGCTGAGCCTCCCGCCGTCACGGAGGCCCTCCTCCGCGGCCCGGGCACGGCTGAACCGGGTGGCCAGCCTGGTGGACGACGGCTTTCCCTTCGTCGAGGAGGTCCGCTTCTCCGACCCGAACCAGGCCCGGGTCTTCTTCTCCACGCTTCCCCAGAGCGTGGGCCAACGCTGGATCCCTCCCGCGGCGGGAGGGGACCAGGCCTTTCGAAGCGTCGCTGCCGGGAAGCCCCACATCTCGAACCTGGTGTCCTCGGAGATCGCGCTGCCCGCAGGCGACCCCCGAGCCCGGACCGGTGTTCCCACCTGGTTTCTGTCGGTCCCGGTTCGGGACGGCGACAGGAACCTTGCCGTGCTGACCTTGCGGCTGGACACCCGGAGCCTGCTTCCCGAACTCCTGCACCAGAACGTCTATCTGGCCGACTTCCAGGGCGTCATGCTGACGTCACCTCCCTACCTGGAATCCGAGAAGGGAAGGCTCTTCCAGAACCAGGCGGCCCTGGAGGTCCGCCTGCTCGACCCGCAGGGGCAACCGACCCAACCCATGCGCGAGCTGCACGCCCTGAGATCGGCGTCTCCTCCATCCGATCGGGCCTGGTTGACCGGGTACCCCGACGTCCGAGGCGTCCAGGTCGTCGGAGCCTGGGCCGTGGTTCGAGGGATGCCCTGGATCGCCGTGGCCGAGACCCCCGAGGCCGCCATGCTGGCTCCCCTGGACGAGCTGATGGACCTGACCCTGGCCCTCATGGGCTCGATCGGGTTGGCCTTCGGCCTGCTGGCCTGGGGACTCTCCCGACATCTGACCCGCCCCCTGGCCCGACTCACCGAAGCAGCCCGCCGACTCTCGGGGGGCGACCGGACCGTGCGCTGCGGCTGGGAACGGTCCGACGAATTCGGTCAGATGGCCCGAACCTTCGATCAGATGGCCCAGGCCCTGCAGACGACGCTGAACCAGCTCGAGGAGGCTCGCGACCGGGCGCTGGACGCCAGCCGCGCCAAGAGCCGTTTCCTGGCCAACATGAGCCACGAGTTGCGCACTCCCCTGAACGCCATCCTGGGCTACAGCGAGATGCTGATCGAAGAGGCCCAGGATCGCTCGGATCCGACGCTGACCGACCTGCGCCACATCCACCTGGCCGGATGCCACCTCCTGTCGGTGATCAACGGAATCCTGGACCTTTCCCGGATCGAGGCCGGCCGGATGACGGTGACCCGCGAGGACTTCCCGGTCTCCGACCTGGTGGAGGAGGTCCAGGCCACGGTCCTGCCGCTGGTCCGAGAGCACGACAACCGCCTGCAGGTCGAGGTGGCCGAAGCGACGGGATCGATGCAGCAGGATCGCCTGAAGTCCCGACAGATCCTCCTCAACCTCGTGGGCAACGCCCTGAAGTTCACCCGGGAAGGGACCGTGACCCTGCGGGCTCGCCCCGAAGGTCCCGAGATCCGCTTCGAGGTCCAGGACACCGGGATCGGCATGACGGCTGAACAGTGCGAGCGGGTCTTCGAGGAGTTCTCCCAGGCCGACGAAGGCACGGCCCGGAAGTTCGGAGGGACCGGTCTGGGCCTGACCCTGGTCCGCCACTTCGTCGCCATGCTGGGTGGCCGCGTGGAGCTGAGCTCGGAGCCGGGGAAGGGCACCACCGTCGTGGTCTGGCTTCCGCGCCACGCTCCGGATGCCCCCCCCGACCAGGCCCCTCGCCCATCTCGGAAACCCACCGATGTGTTGATGGTGACGCGCGACCCGGAGACCTCCGAGCGGACCGCCCGCTTCCTCGAACTGGCCGGCTTCCGCGTGGTCCAGGCCAACCCCGGCGAGGAAGCCCGACGGCTGGTCGCTCTGCTGGAACCGGCCCTGGTCCTGGTCGAACGCGACCCCAAGGACCCCGCGTCCCGGCCTCAGGACGAAGCTCTCGCCCCCTCCCGGAGTCGGCTCCTCGAATTCGACACGCCCCCCCAGACCCCCGACTCGCTCCAGGACCTCCTCCAGCAGATTCGGGCCCTGGGCCTGGAGCCCGCGCCATGACCCCGAGAATTCCCGCCCCACCGCCGCGGCCGGCCGCCGATCCGGCCCGTCTGCTGCCGGGCGAGCCCTGGGGCCCCCTGCCCCGGCTGGTCCATCTGCTCGATTCGGCTCCCCCGGGACGAAGCCGCGTCGAACCCGACGGCTGGCAGGCCGCCGAGCGGTTCGGCGGGCTCTGGGCCATGGTCTTCAGCGCCGACTGGCCTGAGGTCCCCCATCTCCCCCCCAGCCGGTTGCGGACCCGACTGGAGCGTTTCTGGAAGCGCCAGGGGGCCACCACCCGGACCGAGATGATCCGGCAGATGGTGGCCTGCCACGCCTGGCTGGGAGCCCGCAACCTGCAGGCGGCCATGCGCTGGTTCTCGCCTCTGTGGCAGTCCTGTCCCGTCGAGCTGACGCGCCTGACCGGTCGAGGAGTGGCCTGCGCGGCATTGGCCAGCCGGCTGGACCCGAACCGACGGCCGACCGAATGGAAGAAGGCCGCTCGTCTGGCCGCCAGCCTGCCCGCCCTGGACGAAGCAGCCACCGTGGGAGACTGCCTGGCCCTGCACCTGGCCCTGGAAAGCCTGGTCGAAAGGGCCGGCCGGCATTTCCGCGCCGGCAGCCCCGATGGGAGCGAGCGGTGCGGTGGTGGGCTGCGGTCGACGAGGTTCCTGGTCCTGTACCCCGACCTGCTGGTCCGCTCCCGAAGCCTGGGATGTGGCAGGTGGATGGACGCAACTCGCCCCCTCTTCGCCCGGAGCCCCCTGACCCTGGCGGTCTACCCGGACATCCTGGGGGAAGCCGGCTCGGAGGTCTTCCTGGGCCCGCTCTCCAGACCTGGGCGTCACGGCCCCTCCCAGACCCGGTGGGGCGACCGCTGGCTGGCCCTGCTGGCCCGTTCGGTGGTGGGGGCCATCCTGAGTCCTCCTCCGGCGCACGAGCAGGTGATCCACCTGGAGGAGGAGCTCCAGAGAGTCCTCAACCTGGCAGCTCGCAAGACCCGTCGCCGCGCCGAGCCCGGGGTCAACTCGCTGGTGAGCCGGGCGGAAACCGCCCTGACCCGGGCCCGCGAAGATCTGGCCCGGCAACGACGCGAGAGGGTGGCCATCCTGGTGCGGGTGCTGGGCCGGCACCCCCAGGACCCGGGCTCGCCCTTCCTGGCACTGCGGACCCTGGACATGCTGGTCCGCAGCCTGGTGGCATCGGCCGAAAAGGCCCTACGCGCCCAGTGGATCCGAGCGGAGCCGGAGCTTCCCCAGGACACCCTGGCCCGGGATCTGCTGTTTGCCAGCCCGGCCGAGGTCTCGCGCCTGCTCCACCGCATCCGCGGCGAGCGAGGGGGCGAGGCCCCGGCCCTCTTCGGCAACAGTGGCGCGGGATTCGCCGCCGTGGTCGACACCCTGTTCCCCGAGCGCTGGGGGTCGGAGGAGAGGGAGCCCCTGGCCACGCTGCTGACGCCGCCCCGCCTGGGTCCGCATCCTGGCCAGCCCCCCCGGACCTTCCTGGAGTCACCTGAAGGAATCGACCTGGCCGACCAGGCCGACCTCGAGCTGCAGGCCGCCCGGCGACTGGTGGAACGCTACCACGGCGTGGAGGTTCCCTTGCCGTTCCCCCCTCCCCACGATGGCAGCCTCTCGCCGGGAGAAATCCTGGACCGGATCCGCCAGACCGTGGTGTAGTTCCGCGGGCCGGACATGCGCGCGCGGGTGGATTCCCGGCGCAAGAAGAAGGAGGAGAGATGGCCAAAAACCAGCCGGCGCATCCCTGGCCTGAGGGCCCGGACCACGAGGATTGGAGATCCGTGCGGGTCTCGCAGAAGATCCTGGGCGAGGTTCAGGGCCCGATTCCCCTGGCCTGGGCGCAGAGGTGTGCCGCCCGATTGCGCCGCGTCCGGGACCGGATGCGCCAGGCCTGGGTGGGCCTGGATGACACGCCCCTGGGTCCCATGACCGACTGGGTGATGGCCTGCGCGATCGCCCGAGAGAACTGCCTGCTTCTGGGTCGGCCGGGAGTGGCCAAATCCGAGATCGCCGTGCAGTTCTTCAAGTGGCTTGGACTGGCTCCGCCCCGAATCGATCCCGAGAAGCTGAGTGAGCTGGCCAGCCAGAAGGTCTTCGACCTGAGCTGGTGGGAGGAGCGCGCGCAACGAGAGCGGGAGGAGCAGAAGTATTTCCACTACCTGCTCTCCCGGTTCAGCCAGGTGGAAGAGGTCTTCGGCCCCATCGAACTGGAGCTGCTCAAGAAAGGGGTCCTGACCCGCGTCAACTTCGGTCTTCTGACCGGCCCGGGCGTGCGCGCGGCCTTCCTCGACGAGGTCTTCAAAGCCTCCAGTTCGGTCCTGAACACCCTCCTGACCCTGACCCAGGAGCGCACCTACTTCAACTGGGGTGGGATGGTCCCCAGCGACCTGGTCATGTTCATCGCCGCCTCCAACGAGATGCCGGGCGGCTTTGCCACCGGGACTGCCGGCCTGGGAGCCGGGGGCGAGGACTTCCAGACCCTGCACGCCTTCCTGGACCGCTTCCCCATCCGACTGGAAGTTCCCACGGCCTCGGGCACCAGCCATCTCCCCGGAGAACCCAGCAACCTGGACCGGGCCTTCCTGGTGGCCCTGGGACGCGAAGAGAACCGCTTCACCTCCGGGAGGAACTTCCCCGACCCTCCCGAGGAGGACCCGCCCGGGATCAACGACGTCCTTCTTCTGGGAAGGGCCGCGATGCAGGGGTTGCAGGAGGGGACCCCGCTTCTCTTCGAGCCCGAGCGCCTGGAGGTCTTCCATCGGCACTTCATGGACATCGCCAGGGGGCTGCAGGCCGAGGCTGGAACCCAAGGCGCCCTTTTGGAACACGAGGGGATCACCTGGACCATCTCGCCCCGAAAACTGCGCTCGCTCTTCAAGATCGCGCTGGCCATGGCCATCCTGCGCGACGAAGAGTTCCTGTCCGGGGAACCGGGAGCAGCCCGGGTCCGAGGACCTGGGGTCGACGGGCTGGAGGCCTTCAGCGCCATCTGGGACTCCCCGGCCGCCCAGAGGCGACTGCGCAGCCGTCTGGAGTCCACCCTGAAGCGCGCCGAGAAGGACCTGGGTTGATGGATCCGGCCGAGGCCCTGGCCCGCTCCCTGGTCGCCGAGGCCGCGTGCGCAGGCCTTCCCGGGAGTCTGGCGGCGCTGGACAAGGCCCTGGAATGGGGCCAGCGGGCTGCCGCAGAGGGGCACGCCCTGCCCCTGCCCCTCCTGCTGGATCTGACCGAGTGGTTGGAGCGCCCGGAGGGACAGCTCCCAGGTCCGACCGACCAGCCTGCGGTACCCGAGCCCGGGCCGGGCGGCTTCGACCGCTGGGTCTGGGAGCTGGCCGGTCTGATCCGATACTTCGTCGGAGTCCGCCAGGAGGACCTCAGCCTGTATCAGACCGAGCTGAGCCCGGCCGAACTCCAGCGCTGGACCAACCCGGACCTCCCCCGCGCCGGTGAGCCCGACATCCTGCCCTTCCTGCTTTGGGCCGTGCCACCCGTTCCCGTGGAATCCCACGCCCGACTGTCGGAAGCCTTCAGGATCCTGCGCCGCTCCGGGCCGCTGAAGGCCGACCTGGATCGAGCCTGGCGTGGCCCGCGCCCCCCGGCCGGCGATCCCCGCTGGCGATGGTGGGCCGAGAGGGGGGACGAGCCCTCGGGGGATCCTTCGGTGGCCGGTTTGTGGAGCCGCTTCGCCACCGAGGCCGGGTCTGCCTGGCTGCACGAGCGACTGGACCACGTCTCGGCCGAGGTCTACCTGCAAGGCGGGGCGGTGGACCCCACCTCCCAGCAGGCCCGCCGCCTCGACTTCCTGCAGCGCCGACGCAGCGAGGTCTTCTTCACCCCCATGACCACCTGCTATGAGGAGCTGGACCCCTTCCAGGGGGCCATCGCCCTGTCCACCCTGAGCATGGGCGACTACGGGATGTACAAGATCGCCAACCGGAGCGCGGTCTGGATCTCCAATCCCCCCTCTGCCCGCCCCTCCCACAAGGTGCACGTGCACCTGACCTGGACGACCCGTTTTGAGGGCCTCCTGCAGTCCGCCGTCTGGTCGGCCCCGGCCGAGGGCTCGGAAGAGTCCGACTCCCTGGAGGTTTCGGCGGCCTCCCTGCTGCAGGGGATCGTGGCCCTGGTGGTGGATGACTGGCGTTCCGCCCTGCGCCATCTGCCGGTCCAGTTCCATCTGCATCGCGACGGGGAGGACCAGGAGGGGCTCAACCTGGGGGTCGGCGGCTCCCGCTGGAGAGGACCCGGAGCCCGGACAGGCCTGCCCCCGGCTCACGTCGTCGCCAGGATCTTCCGACGCAATTCGCTGGCCGACCTGGCAGCCGGCGAAGCCGACTGGACCGTCCCCACGGGTTCAGCAGACAACTCCTTCCACTACTGGTTCGGCTTCATCCTGGCCAGCGACCTGCGCAGCCTGGGCTTCCGCGACTGGCGCGAGTCCGACGGCACGGTCCGGGGTTGGGAAGGCCCCCCGGGCCGACTCCCGGATTGCCTGAGCCGCCTGGTCCTGCTTGAGCCGGCGGTCGGCCTGGACTGGACCATCCTCGACATCCAGCGTGAGCGAGACGACCTTCTGTCCCCCCGGATCCGGTGCCCCGAACCGGGAGGTGAACCCCACCCCTACCCCGTCTTGCGCCGAGCGACGCTGGACGTGCTGCTGGAGGCACTGGACCGTCGCATGACCTGAACCGGGGATCGGAGACAAGCATGCCCACCTACGCGGAATTCAAGAACTTCAAGGACCTGGTGCTGGGACTGCACGTGTGTTCCGGGCCTCGGGTCCGTTTTCCCGAGCAGGTCCTCCAAGCCACGGACGGGCACTGGATCGTCGAGATCTCGCCCGACGATCTGGACGTCGGCGAGATCCAGGCCGTCCTGGACTCCCTGGCCCCCTCCGACCCGGGCCGAGTCCGGGTCGCCTCAGCGCCCCCCTCCGGCGTCTCGGCGCCCATCGCCTCCGTACTGGACGGGACCTGGGTCTATCGCGACCCGCAGACGTCTTCCGGCCTCCCCATCGATCCCGCGCACGGCACCAGCGTGCATCCCCTCCGGGAGGGCGTGCGCTACATCCTGGCCGCCCGGGACGCCCGCGGGGCCCAGCGTCTCCTGGATCACCTCTCCGAGGCTGTGGTCACAGGGATCCGAGCCTTCTCCTGGCCCCAGGCCATCGAACCGGCCCCGGGGACCCGACATTTCTGGCTGGTGACCTCCGACGATCCCCCCGTCCCCTTCCACGTCCTGGCGCAGGCAGAGCGGGCCTGGTGGGGGCCCCTCGTGACGCGCCCCTGCCAGGTCTTCGTCCAGTGGCCCTGGTCGCTGGACGTGGCGGTCCGACTCCTGGAGCGAATCCCCTGGGGGCCGGAGGGCTCGGTGGTCCTCTTGAACCATCCCCAAGAAGCCCCCGGTGAACCGGCGGTGGTGGTGCTCCAGACTCCAGGGCAGACCCGCGAGTTCAGTCCCCTGATCGACGTGGTCGACCTGAAGCTGCGGGATGAGGTGAGCCAGCCCGCCCTTGGCCAGGCCCCGGCCCCCGAGGCCGAATTCGAGGTCCAGGTCCGCCTGGTCGAGGGAACGGAGCGTTCGACCCGGGCCCTGCGCGTCGCCGATCTCAAAGCTGAGATCCGGGCCCTGCAGTTGGCGTTGGCCCGACTGGAAGGCGAGCCAGGAGAGCCTCGTTCCCTGGCCGAGGGCCCATCGGAACCTCTCTTCCTGTTCACCGGGGATCCCCCCAAAGGTCCGGGGCAGGCGGCCATGCTCCCCGACCCCCTGCAACGGCTGAACGTGGAGTGGACCGACCAGCCCCGCGAGCTGGGCCGGCTGCGCTACCTGCAACTCCACCCCGGCGCGCTGTCCAGGCACCTGGTCGCCCCGGACCGGATGATCCACGTGCTGACCACCGCGGCTGCCCTGGGAGAGCCGGGCGAAGAGCCTGGGGCCGACCTGGTCAGCCTGCGCCTGCGCCACGACCTTTCCCAGGGGGAGAGCCAGATGCGCTTCCACCTGCTTCGGACGTGGGCACGATTCGGGCTGCGGATCTTCCTGCCGGCCGGACAGGCCTTGAGGATCTATCCGGACCTGCCCCCGTGCGCCACGGCGGCCGACAAACTGGCCTCGGTCCTGCTGCCCCAGGATGACGGCGATCGGCGGGACTGGTGTCTGCTCTTCTGGCGCGGGCCTGAGGGAAGGACCCAGGTCTGCCGGCTCCGCGGCCCCTTCCGGCGACTGGTGGAGGCTTCCGAATGGAAGTGCCGGCTGGACGTGCCCCTTCCGGAGGACTGGGCCGGGCGACTGGAAGTGTATGCCGCCGAGCAGGCGGACCAGACCTTCGTGGAATCCCTGGAGAGGGCCTTTCTCGACGAAGCCCGCGGGAAGGGCCTTGAGCACCTCGAGACGCGCCGCAGGGAACTGGCTGGCGAGCTGCAGCACACCCACCTGGCCGACCAGGCCGCCCTGCGGGATCAGGCCGACACCCTGGAAGCGCGAATCCGCGCCGACCGGGAATGGCTCGACCTGGTCGAGGCCCGACGTCAGGAGCTCCACACCCGGGCCCAGGAGATGGTCCGGATTCAAGCCGACCTGGAAGGGGCGTGCCGCCGCCTGGAGCACGAACTCCAAGTGGCGGAGGATCAAACCCAGGGGCTGCGCGAGGTGGCGAACCGGATCCTGGGCGACCTGGATGGGCCCGACCAGGCCACTCGCCGGGTTCGGGTCCGCACCGACGAGCTGCGCCGCTCGCTGAACGAGCTGCTGAACCGGCCGTCGGCGCCCCGCCGACGGGTTCGTGGCTGGAGGAGGTGGCTCGGCCGTGGCCAGTGAGCCTGCGGGCCATCCCCCACCGAGCAGGCTCCCGGGTCCTCCGGCCGGCCCGGGGGATGAGCTGGACCGTGCCCTGAGGCGGGTTCGAGACGAATTCGAAAGCCTTCAGGAGCGCTGGGAGGCCTTCGTGAGGTGGCCCGGAGAAGCGGAAGAACCCGAGGGGAGGCGGACCTCGTGAAACCAGCCCCCCGTTCCAGCGCGACCGGCAACCCGCTCCACGTCCTGCTCCCTGCCCTGCTGGCCCTGGGCCTTCCCGTCCTGGCGGTCCTGGCCCTGGCCGGGTTGCCGGTCGATCGCTACTGGATCATGGGCTACGAAGGTCTGCACTTCGACCGCATCTGGCCCTGGCTGATGGTGGTCGCCGCGGCATGCATCCCCCTGGCAGGAGCCGCGATCCATTCCCGGCAGGGTCGACCGCTGCACCTGCCGGGCATGGCCACCCTGGCAATCCTGACCATGCTCCTGGTCAGCCTGCATCTGGCGACCACCTGGAGCCTGGAATGGCGCGCTGGGATGGTGTGGTTCTCGGTGTTGCCCCTGGCCGGAGCCTGCCTGATCCTGGCCCTGGGCCACGTGGCCTTCAGCGAAGCCTGGCGGCGGGTGTGCAACGGGTCGGTGGTGCGCACCTTGACCGGACGCCTCGGACCGGGTCGCCTGCCCGCGTTGCGGATCGTGCCCGAGCGCTCCCGCTATGCCCGTGGGCGCCCCTGGGGCTCCCCGCATCGCCTGGCCGTCCTGAGCGCCCACTACCAGCTCACCCTGGCCCGGGTGCACTCGGTGGATTCGCCCTACCCGCCCGAAGAGGCGGACCTGCGCCGGCTCTTCCGGGCCGGCGCAGCCCTGGTGGAGTGCCTGCTGCGCCGCTGGCCCGAACAAGGTCCTGGACATCCCCGGATCCTCGGGCTCCCCGAGCGGGCTCAGCGCAAGGACCTCAACCTCCAGGTCCTCGTGGACATGATCGCCGTTGGCCTGGAGAGGCTGCGCGCCGGTCAGGGTCCCGCAGACCCGAGCCAGGATGCCCTGGCCGCCGAACTGCGCCAGGTCCTCCCTCAATGGACGGAGGCCCTCGAGGTGCTGGCAGGTCCCCAGGTTCCCGGACTGGCGCTGGTGCGCAGGCTGGTCCGGGCAGGTCTGGACGGCTCGGCCGCGACGCGCGGGGCAGTCGCGGAGATCGTCGAGGAGGCGCGCAATCTGCCGGCACCGACTTCCGGCCCGATCCTGACGGGCTGCTGTCCGGCCCTCTGGCTCCTGGTGGTTCCGGACGAGGTGCCGGGCGACCTGGTGCACGACGTCTGGCGCGAACTCTCCCAACGCATTCCCGGCGGCTCGACGGACTCCGCCCCATCCCTGGCATGCGAGATTCTCCAGACCCAACACCTCTGGCGCCTGGTCGACCGACGCCTGCTCCACCTTCCCGCCTCCCAACGCCCCGGGTTGGAACGGCAGAAGGTGATGTTGCAGGAAACCGCTACCCGGTTGCAGGAGCGGGTGGACCTGCTGACGGGCCAGCACGGCGAGGCTGGCAACCCGGCGGAGGTGACGGCCCGGGCCGGCTCCGAAGTCCCCTCCTGGCCCTACTGGGAGGTCCGCAGGACGCCGGCCGTCCGCCGCCTGGTGGGGGGATTGGCTGCCCTGATCCTGGCGCCGCTCCTGCTGGCCCTGCTGGCCAGCAACCCGTATGTCAGCCCCCTGGGCGCCAACACCGTCGATCACGTCCAGGACCCCCGGTGGTACCGGCCGGACCCGGCCGGGGACTGGTTCGACCTGGCCCACAGTGAGAGATGGCTGGCCCTGGCCTCTCGGGAAGGCGACCTGACCCTCTTCAATACCCGCAGCCGACTGCCTCGGCAAGCCCACATGGAGAGTCCCGCCCGGGACGTGGCCGGCGGCATGCAGGCGGGAAGCTTCCTGGCCATCACCCGCGACCAGGGGATCGAGGAGGTCACCCCCGGGACCGGTCCCCTGGGATCCCAGGTCGACCTGGAGAACTGGCTGCCTGCCCCCGAACGCTGGGGATGGCCGGGACCGGGCGGATTCGACACCCGGGCGGTCCTGGCCAGTCTGCTGGATGAACGAGGCTGGCTGCTGGCCGTCCGGGGACGAGGCCTGGCACGCTACGTACTCCGCAGGGAACCGAACGGCCGAAGGGTCCGAAGCAGGTCCTGGCAGTACGGGTCCTCGCCCCACCTGGACCTGGATCAGGTGGCCCTGACCCTCCTCGGCGCCTGGTACTCCGAAGGCCAGGGCGGGCTTGGTTTCGCGGCCCTCGACACCCTCGACCCCGTCGGCGGGCGCAGCGTCCCGACGCCCCCGATCCGACGACTGGACGCCAACTTCAACCAGGACTGGGCGAGCGCCACCGACCAGCGCGACGGACTGTGGCTCTTCGATCCCTCGATCGAGCGCTGGGCCGGGGCCTTCTTCGGGCATGTGGAGCGCCGGACCACCTTGAAGTCCCTGGACTCGGTGCGGGCCGCGCGACGGGATGGAGGGCTGGCCTGGCTGGGCGCCCGGGAGGGCCTCTTCGCCTACGACCTGGTCGGCAGGCGGCTCCACCCGGCTCTTCCCGGGTTCCCCAGCACCGCGCTGGAACCCCGGTCCGGTTCGGACGCCGGCACGACCCGGGCCGTCCTGGCCGGCGGCTCTGCGGGCCTGGTTCGGGTCTCGGTCTCGGCCGGGTCAGACGACTTCCAGACCCGCCGACTGGACTCGATTCCAGTGACCAGCCTGGCCCTGGGCGAAGACTCCTCGACCGCTGCCTGGATTGCCGGTGGGAAGAGCCTGAAGGTCCTCCAAGAGCCCTTCGGGGAGGGCCAACCCGCGACCTGGGTGCCTGCCAGCAAAGGGCCACGCATGACGGGGTCTCCGACGGTCCTGGACGCCCGGCGGGCCAAGGAAGGCTTGCTGCTCCTGACGCGGGCCGGGGTCGTCTACTATCAAGGAAGCGATCACACCTATCGAGACGCCTCTCGCACCCGGGTCCCGGCGGTCCCGTCCAAGCGCTTCTTTGAGAGGGTCGAGACCCTGAAGAGCCTCGACGACGTGGACGTGACCGAGGGCCGCCTGGCCATCCTGGGGGACGGGCGCCCCCACCTCCTGCAGGAGGATGCTGCGGCCGATGCTCCCCTATGGCAGGCCCTGGACCCGCTGCGGCTGGGCCGACCGGTGCAGGTGGCCCAGGCTGGTGGTCAGGTCTTCGGCCTGGGAGCCGACGGGCGACTCCTGCGCTACCAGGGGGCCGAGGTCCAGACCTTTCCGGCCACCCCCGGAGGACTTCCCCGGCTGGAGTCGCCCCGCTTCCAGACCCGAGGGGACATGTTCGAACGAAGCGACCAGACCTGGCGCCTCAGCTTCGTGCACGAGGACCGCCTGTACACCTACGACTCGAAGTCGGGGAGCAGCCGCTCCCAGGCTCTGGCCGGCCACCTCCAAGGTCGGGTGAGCCAGGTCCGCCTGGTCGGCGAGGATCCCTTCCTGCTGGCAGACCACCGCGTGTTCAGCAGCCAGGGGGAACCCCTCTTCGGGTTCGGGAGCCTGCCTTTTGCGCCGGCCCAGGTCTCGGCCCTGAGCCCGGGAGCAGACTGGCAGACGCTGCTGGTCGGAGGTCCCGAAGGCCGGGTTCTTCAATACCGATGGAACGACGCGTCCTGGCGTCCGGTCGGGGGGCGCCCTCTCCCCGTCGAGGATCCCCGGTCGCCGGTCGAGGAGGTCCTCCAGACTTCAGAGACGGTCCTGGCTCGGGCGGAGGGCCAGGTCTTCCGTGGCACGCCCCAAGGCTGGGCGGCCATCCCCGACTGCCGACGCGCCGCCTTCCCCCTGGCCGGCCTCTCGGGATGGGGCCTCTTCGGCAACCACGTCCAACGGATGGACGCCCGCTCCGGTCGCCCCGAAGGCCCCCGCTACTGCACCGGACTGACCGAGGCCCACCCGCGCGGCGGATGGCGCGCCGCCTGGCAGGACGAGTCGGGACTGGTCCTGCTCTCCGGCGAAGGTTCCTATGCCAGCTACGAGCCGGACACCGACTCCTGGAGTTCCGGCAAGCTCCAGGGCTTGAAGGAGTTGGACGGCTTCACGCCCTGGCAGGGCGGAATGATGGTCCTGCAAGGGAAGAGCGTGCTTCGCATCGTTCGCACTCCGAACGGCGGCAGGCTCCAGACGGAACTCTTCGCGACGGCACCAGGCCCGGCGCGCGGGATCTCCCTGGCCAGCAGCGGCTCCAAGCTGCGCATGTCCTATCTGCACGGCGACGACGTGGTGATTCTTGAGTGGGATCACCCCGGGGGCCTTCCCGGCGAATTCCGCCGTCGACAGCGCCCGATTCCCGAAGGATTCCAGGCTGCCGACGTGGTGGCGGCGGCACCGGCAGGCCGGGGAGCCCTGCTCTTCGACAGCCGGGGTGCCTGCGCCAGCTACGATCCCCTGCTGGGGCGTTGGGGCCTGCTGCGCCGCGCCCGTCCCGGCCAGACGGTGTTCGCCTGGGTCTCCTCCCCTCGGCCAGCCCTGGTTCTGCGCACGGAAGACGACCGGACCCACACTCTGCGAACCCTGCCGGACCTGTCGCTGTCCGAGCGCGTCTACGACATGCCCCCCGAGAAGGTCCTGGAGCGCTTGGAGTGGGAGGGCTGCACCTGGCAGGCCCCAGGCGAGGGGACGCTGCTGGAGACCGGAAGGCTGCGGGTCACCCGCCGGCAGGGCCAGACCCTCTACGAAGCCGGAGCGGACCGGCAATGGATGCCCCTGCATCTGAAAGCCGACGGCTTCGCAGAGGACCAGCCCACAACGGTGCTGATGACCCCCAGCGGCACCCCCTGGGTCCTGGCCGGAGAGAAGCTCTTCCAGGTGCAGTCCAACGACGCATCCAAAGGCCTGGCCTTCACGGGCCGAGTGCTCTCCGGGCCTGTCCAGGCCGCAGCGGCCCTGGCCCAGGTGGAGATCCGGACGCTGGGCCCGGGCGGTCTGGCCCGGTGGACCGAGCCGGAGCCGGGCGCCGCCTGGCAGGCCATCCCATCTGACTCCAGCCCTCCCCTGGCCCGCTCCACCATGGCCGGTCAGACGATCGACTGGGTTCTGGACCCCACCCAGAAGGGAATCCCTGCCCGGGTCAGGTTGATTCCCAGGCACCGGGATGGCCGTCCGACCGCCTTCACCGAGAGCGGTCGGCTGGACTTCCAGACCATCCGGGATCTGGCCGTCATGAACGATCGGCTGTTGCTGGCCACCCCGACCGGGGTCGTGGTCCGCGACGCCCAGAGCTTTGCCTTCCGTGAAGTCCATGCCGGCCCGCCGGTCCGGGCGCTGAGCCGCGCCTTCGGGCCCGAACGCCTGCTGGCCGGCCTGGCCGACGGGCGCGTCGTGGACTGGCGGGAACAGGGGTTGGGAGACGTGGACCTCCGGGGTACTCCAGGGGCCAGCTCCCGGGTCGAGATGGGAGCCGTGACCTGGAGTCTGCCGATCTCCGGAGAGCCGGCGACCGGTTCCGGGCTGACCTTGACCATGAAGGGATCGCCGGTCCAGTGGCGCCCGAGCCAGGGCGGCTGGCTGCCCGAGATGGATCGGGTGGCGCGCCTGGATCGCCTGGCCTCAGCGGAACGAGCGCTGGTCCTGGGAACCGGAGCCGGTTCATGGCGACTGGACCCGGACAACCTGCGAGCCTTCGAACCCGTTCCGGCAGTGGAACCCGAGACGATCCAGGGAGGCCACGCGGCCCTGAAGGTGACCGTCGAAGCGCCGCTTCTGACGTTGCAGACCCCGGATGGCGGACCGGTCTTCAGCCAGGGCAGGTTCTACTTCGATATCGGCGGGGGACTGCGCGGCCTGGGTTCCTCCATCCACACCCTGGTGGCAGGACGGGGCCTGGTGGCTCGGGACGCGGCCTCCCCACAACGCATCCTGGGATACTGGCCACTGGACCGGCAGATGCCGGACCGTCGCCCCGCCCTGGCCGCCGAGGACGGCCGACTCTCGCTGGCCTTCCAATCCTCCTCCCCGTCGCAGCGGACCCGATGGCTGCTGACCCCGGAGGAGGGGGCTCGCTGGCAGCGGGATCCGAACCCGAATCAACCCGAGCGGGTGGAGTATGGACCTGTCACCTGGCAGGGCTGGCGCGACGGACGGAGTGGTTTCCAGGCGGTGGTTGCCCACGATGGCCGCGACGTGGTCCTTCAGGAGTGGTGGAGCCGAGACCGCTTCGCCTGGGACGACGTGCGCTCGGTGGGGGTCCTGGGCTCGCACACGGTTGTCGCCCTGACCCCGGCCGGCCTGGTCCTGTGGGAGCAGGACTCGGGTTCCTTCCTGGAAGCCGACATGATCCTCCAGTCTGGCCTGGAGAAGCTCCTGCCTGCCCGCCGCCAGGGCCGTCGGGCAGGCCTCTTGGCGACGGGTTCCTCCGGCGTGTTCCTGCTGAGCGCCGGCGAGTCGCGCCGACCAGGCCTCACCGTCGTCGATTCCGCCGACTACGAACACCAGACCGGACTGGAACTGGCCCGCGTTGCCGGCGAACCGGAGGCCTTCATCACGCTGGTGGAGCGCTGGAGCCGCGAAGACCCCAGAAGCCCCCCGGACGCAGCGCTGGTCTCGTCGATTCCAGAGGTTGAGGGCTCCCATCTCCTCTCGGGCGGCCAGTTCGTGTTCGACCAGGGCGAGGCCGCCTGCCCGGTGGCGGAAGGCTCCTTCTGGGCGGTCCACGCCCCGTCCGGTCCGCGCCCGCTGATCACCTTCAATCAGTTGCTGAACCCCGCCCAGGACGGAACTCCCCGATTGCGCCTGACCCGGGTCCTGCCAGCCCCGGCCCGATTCTCGGCCATGCGCTCCCACCCGGAGGGCTTCCTGGCCCGGGAGGATCCGGGCAACTGGTGGCTGGCGCGCGTCGCAGGCGCCGAGATCCATTGGAGCCGACTGGAGTCCGTCGAGGTGCTCCCCGAGCTCCGCACCGGCGACCAGGTGGTCCTGGACGTCGAGCGCCTGTCCTGGAGCGCCACTCCGCGCCACCTGGGGGACCAGAAGGTCGCTCTGAAGGTCTCACCCCCAGGCTATCCCCTCTTTGCAACCCTGGACCAGAAGACCGTGCTGGCCTTTGACGGGCTGACCTCCATCTCGGCTTTCCCCAGAACCGGGAGCCTGGCGCTGGGCACCCTGGGCGGGGTCTACACAGTCCCCTTCACCAGGAACGGACAGGCCGTGCTGACCCTGCAGGACCCCCAGGCCCGGTTCACCTTCCGCTGGCGCCCTTCGGAGGGCGGCGCTGCGGACTGGTTGGCGGATGTCCGCGAGGTGCGCCACGACCTGGACGGGACGCTGCACGCCCGATTCGCCCACGGGCTGGAAGTGGCGCGCCAGGCCCGGGACGGCACCTGGACCAGGGCCGAACGGATGCCCGAGGACGAGAATCGCGGCCCCCGCCACCGGATCACGGTGATGGGCGGAAGGCTGTTGCTGGACGGGCGGGCCCTGGTCACCAGCAACGACCTGCCGGCGGGCCGACGGGAACTGACAGACATCGTGGGCAAGGCCTACGACCCCGACGACAACGCCCTGTGGCTGGCGACCCGGAACCAGGGGATCTTCAAGCTGGTCCTGGACCGACTGCTCGAGTGATCCGCTCGGCTCCCTGTCTGCCGACCGCCCCCGGGAGGCTTGCTCCCGAGGTGCCGGGGCCAACGTCGCCCAGGCCGCTGCCATCGAAGGCGGGGATGAATCGTGCGTCGGCGGACTGAAGGTCCTGAACCCACCCGTCCAGGTCGGGGAATTCGTCCAGGGACTCGAGGACCTTCTCATACTCTGCGGAGGTCAAGGCCCGCTTCAGCTCGGGGAATCCGGCCAGGTCGCCGACCGGGGTGTACTGCGCCATGAGCGAAACCGGAGTCCCCGTGGGGAGCGTGGCCAGGAAATCCAGGGCGGCCAAGGTGTTGGGAAGGTTCCCGGGCAGCACCAGGTGGCGAACCACCGTCCCCCGCAGCAGCAGGCCCTCCTCGTCGAAGAGAGCTGGCCCGGTGGCCTGCCGCATGGCCAGGATCGCGGCCTGCGCCACTTCAGGATAATCCTCCCGGGCACTGTAGCGCGCCGCCGGACCAGGCAGAGCATACTTGAAGTCCGGCAGGAAGATGTCCACCCGCGAAGCGACCCGGGCAACCAGGTCCACGGGTTCATATCCGCTGGAGTTCCAGACCACGGGGATGCCGGGGGAAGCCAGGGCCAGGGCCTCCAGGATGGGCTGGGCGAAGTGGGTCGGCGTCACCAGGTTGAGGTTGTGGGCCCCCTGTTCTTCCAATTCGCGAAAGACCTCGGCCAGGCGCGGGACCTCCAGGTTCCAGCCGCGTCCCAGGCGACTGATCTCCTGGTTCTGGCAATAGGCGCAACGAAGGCGGCATCCCGAGAAGAAGACCGTCCCCGACCCCCGGGTCCCGCTCAGGCAGGGTTCCTCCCACTGGTGCAAACCGGCCCGGGCGACGCGAACCACCCGGCTCATGGACGCTCACCTCCCGCTCCGGCCTCCAGGCATCCCTCCAGCGCCTGGGCCATCGCCTCGGCGGTCGGATAGCGCCGATCGGGATCGCGCTCGGTCGCCGTCAGGCAGACCTGGTCGAGCGCCTCGGGGACCTCAGGCCGCAACCTGCGGGGAGACATGGGGTTGCCGTGGAGGATCTGCGCCAGCATGCCGGTCAACCCCTCACGCCGCAAGGGGAGGTCTCCCACCAGCATCTCGTACAGGATCAGGCCCAGGGCGTAGAGATCCGTGCGGCCATCCACCAGATCCGACGCGGTCTGAAGCTGCTCGGGAGCCATGTAGGCGGGCGTGCCCAGGGTGCATCCCGGTTGAGTCAGGCGAGACTCGGCCTCCAGAAGACGAGATATCCCGAAATCGACCAGGCGAACCCGCCCGGAGGGCTCAATCAACAGGTTGCCCGGCTTGAGATCGCGATGGACCACCCCCGCCCGATGGACCACCTGGAGGATCTGCGCCACGTCCCGGGCGATGCGTCCCGCGCGAAGAACCGGCAGCGAACCGAAGGCCAGGATCCGGTCCAGATCCCGGCCCGGGACCAGCTCCATGGCCAGGTGGGGAAGCGGTTGCATCTGGAAGTCCCAGACGGGCACGATCTGGGGATGATCCAGGCGAGCCATGATCCGGGCCTCCTGGCGGAACCGGGCGACGTGGGCAGGCGAAAGCAGCTCTTTTGGAAGGACCTTCAATGCCACCTCCCGCTGCAAGGAGGTATCCAACGCGCGGAAGACTTGCCCCATCCCGCCTTCGCCCAGGACCTCCAGGACCCGATAGCGTCCCAGGGTCTGGCCAGGAAGCCCCCGGAAGAAGGTCCCGCCCGATCCCATATCGGCGTGTCGGATGGCGCGCAGGCAGACCTGGATTCGCGCCAGCAGCACCGACGGTTCGACCGGTTTGAGCAGGAAATCATCGGCGCCAGCCTGGAGGGCCCGAACCTCCAGATCCGGTTCGGCCGGCTTCCCCAGCACCAGAATCGCCAGTTCCTCGGGGGGAAGGTGGTGACGCAGGCGGCGCACCGTGTCCAGCAGGGGATGCAACGCATCCAGAAGAGCCAGGTCCACCTGTTCGGTCAGGAGGGTCTCGAGGGTCTGCCCCGCGCCCACGGCCCGCAGGGTCTCGTAGCCCTGGCATTGGAGAGAACGCGCCAGTCCCTCCAGGGCCACCGGGTCCTCCCCCGCCAACAACAGACGCCCGGGATTGCCATTCATGAGCGCGATCTTCCACCGCCACGCCCAAGGGCCTGCCGAGAGGAGGTGGCTTCCCGCGGCGCAGGCGGCAGGCATCTGGGGAACCGGCGCTTGAATGCACTTACACCGGAAATCGAGAGGGGTCGCCGAAGCGACCCCGATGGTGGGCGGGTCTGGGACGGCTGCCTCCGGCCGGACGGCTCCATTCTCGTTTCGGGCCGATCGACGACTGGTGCTGACGCATTCCAACTCCCGCCCAGACCATCCTGGCAGAATTGCCGTCGAGGATCATTGCCGGAACGTTGCCGGCGAGACAAGAATGCAGATGCGCGATCCCGCATAAATGCACACGCACCAATCTCTCCAAGGCCGATTCCAGGTCGTGAAGGCTGAAGACGCCGTCGACGAAGCCGACCCGGGACGCGCCCGGGCCGGTTGAAGCGTGCCCGACCGGCCGCCTCTCGTAGAGGCCCCGGTCCCTCCCACCAGCGCGCGCATTGGCAAACCTCCTGCAGGGTCCGGACCCGGAGCGGCGAACCTGCAGGGTGTCACCACCTGCGGCGCCTGGGCTTCGGCCCGGGCGTTCGTGTTTGGGGGGTTACGCCGTCCTCTTGAAGCGGACCTCCAACACGCGACCAAAGGCCCGGGCGACCCTCTCCAGCGTGGAAATCGTCGCGTTGCACTTCTCGGGGTCTTCCCAGCGCTGATAGGTGGCGAATTTGACGCCCATCCGGGCTGCAGCCTGCTGCATGGTCAGGCCAGCCTTCTGGCGCTCTGAGCGCACCATCATGGCCACTTCGATGCGTGCGTCGGGGTATACCCACTCCCACCCGGAAGGGAGGCGTCCCTCCGTGGGAGGATCCAGTTCCTCGCCGGCGTCGATGCGCACCAGAAGCATCGTCGTCACGAGGTCACTGGCCATGTGGCGCGCCTCTTCCAGCGTCTCGCCCTGGGTCATCTGGCCTCCGGCGATATCCGGGACCTCAGCCAGCCACCAGTCATCCTCCTGGAAGTATCTGACCTTGTATCGCAACCTCATGGTCCATCCTCCTCCGCCTTCAGGTCCTTCTGCTGCCACTGCCGGATGATTCCAGGGCGAATCTCCGTGTGGCGAGGAACCGCGAAGGTCTGCCGATGGCGCCCATATACATCATGGTCTCCGCCGTGCCTGAGGAAGGACCACCCGGCGGCCTCAATCATCCTGAGGAACTCGCGGCGCTTCATCGACCTCACAGGGAGACAATAACGCTTTCTTGCATTATCGTCAATGCTTTTATGCAGTCTATAGCCTCAGGCTAACGCCTGCCCCGCCTCCTACTCGCCCCACACCGCCAGCCAGTCCCCGCCCCCCCCGATGAGCTTGGGTTCGGGGCCCTGGCGTCGCGGCATCATCTGGCGCAGGGCCCCGCAAACGCAAGAGGTATTTCGCGTCGCTCAGCTTGTTCTACTCGCGGATGAACTACCGCGAGGCCGTGTGGTCGCAGCGTAGGCTCTCCATCTCGTGGCGCATCGCGGCCAGCGACTCCAGCATCTCGGCCCGACGCTTCTCGGCGCGGACGGGCGCCCCA
>DCTU01000273.1:8923-10232 GCA_002329445.1 bacterium UBP9_UBA1432 | reverse complement strand
CGCTTGCGGATCTCCAGCGCGGCGCGGATGTTGTCCACGTGTTCGTCAAACCACTGCTGGGGATCCCGGGGCGGTCCACCGCGGGGAGGGCGAACCCGGGCATAGGTCTCGGCATCGCCGGCATCCATCGAGAACTCGATCAGATCGATCCCCGCGCGGATGATCCGCTCCAGTTTTTCGCGGTGCTGAGGCCTGGGGCCAAGCATGCTGGAGTTGGTGTTCAGCCAGACGCGGCAGCCCTGTGCCTTGGCGAACTCGATCATCTCGACCATGTGGGGGTGCAGCATCGGCTCTCCACCGCCCGTGCAGCGCAGCCAGGCACCGTAGGGCCCCGCCTCGCTGGCGATCTTGTTCCACAGGGGCACGGGGAAGAGCTCACCTCCGTGCTCGCGGTAGAACGTGCGGATCTCGGAGTTCCCGTCGGTGTAGGGACAACTCGGGCACCCGAAGTTGCACGGGTAGATGATGGACAGGACGACCATGAGGGGGAATTCCTCGGCGCCGGTGCGCAGGCCGTACTCGGACTGTCCCGGACCGTCCTGAACCTGAGGTGCTGTGCTCATCGTGACATCCAATCTCGTCGCCCGGCCGTGGTTCTGGTCGGGAGGCGCCAGGGGCCCACCCCCCGTTTGAAATTCAGCCGATATTATCCCACACTCCTGGGAACGAGTCCAGGACCCCCGGTGGCCGGGATCCTCTCCTGCCTGTGCCAGCGATCCCCGGAATGTGGCTCTCGTGCAGGATTCAGTCCGCCACAGGCGGGAATGGTACCGATGACCGGGATCCCGGGTCCCGGGGTGGGCTGGCGAGCACGACGAGACGGAGGGCAGAACGGATGAAGAAGCTCAAGGACCTCATGAATCGGGACCTGGTCACCGTTCCACCGGACATGCCGGTTTCCGAACTGGCCGGGCTGCTCAGCACCCGGATGATCTCGGGTGCTCCCGTCGTCGACGAAGCGGGCAAGGTCGTCGGCGTGGTCTCCCTTTCGGATATCGCAGCATTCTCCGCCAGCGGCCGGGCTGGCCTGCAGACCGATCGCGACATGTACTACAGCGTTCCGGAGATGGAGGACTATCTGGTGGGGTTCTTCACGGTGGACGACTTCTCTCCGGGGGCGACGGTGCGCGACATCATGACTCCCGCCGTCTACACCTTGGGGCAGGAGGCGACCATCCTGGAGGCTGCCGAGATGATGCGTGCGGCCCGGATCCATCGGATCATCGTCACCCAGGAAGGCCATCCTCAAGGCATCGTGACGACGATGGACCTGGTGGGCGCCCTGTGTGATCACCTCAAGAAGGTCATC
>DCTU01000273.1:0-8853 GCA_002329445.1 bacterium UBP9_UBA1432 | reverse complement strand
GGGGTCGGGCGACCCCAGGCTCGGGTCAGGGCCGTCCCCATCAAGAGCCCGACGGCGATGCCGCCCGCGGCCACCAGGGCCTGGGTCCCCTCCAGGGCAGCCAGGCCGTGGTCCTGCCGGAGCAGGGCAAGCATGGCCTGAAACGCGCGGGTCCCCGGGACCAGCGGCAGGATCCCCGGCACCACGAAGACCAGGGCAGGCATCCGTCGGGCCCGGGCCAGGGCTTCGCCGGTGAGCGAGACCGTCAGGGCTCCCAGAAGGGCCCCGGCAGCCGGTGAGACCCCGTTGAGGCCGACTCGGACCTGCACGGCCCAACCCATCAACCCTGCCAGGGCGGCCCACAAGAGGGCACTGCGCGGCACGTTGAACAGGACCGCGCTGGCAGCCGTCCCGACCAGGACGCCCAAGGCCTTCAGCAGCAGGCTCATGGGTGCAGGGCCATCAGGCTGACGCCCAGGCAGACCCCACCTGCCAGGGCCGCGGCCGTCAGGATCGAATCGGCCCCCCGGGCCACTCCGGCGATCAGCTCGCCCGCCATGAGGTCCCGGGCGGCATTGGTCAGGGCCAGGCCGGGCAGCAGGGGGATGACGCCGGCCACGATCAGGACGTCCACGTTGATCCCCGGAAGCACGTGACGACTCAACCCGGCACAGATGCTGACCGCCAGGGCGTTCAGGAAGACTGCCAGGAAAGAGGGGAGGGGGGCCACCCGCTCATCGACCAGACGGGCAAGCAGTCCCAGGAGGAGGGCCGGGACCAGTTCTTTCGGCCCGCCTCCCACCAGCAGGGCGAATCCGGAGGTGGCCAGGCTTTGCGCCAGGTACATCCGCCGCCGCGGTCTCGAGCCCAGGCTCGGCCCGGGGCTCTGCAGCAACCGGCAGAGTTCGTTCCCGGCCGCGCGCAGACTGATCTCCCCCGCCTCCAGACTGCGCGAGAGCGCGTTGACGGCAGCCACCTTGGACATGTCGATGGTGCGCACCCGGACCCGCGCCAGTCGCGTCACCGGGCGGTCGCCGCCCACCGACACGGTGATCCCCGTCGGGGTCGCGATGCTTTCGACCTCTACGCCGCAGGCGGCGCCGATGCGGGTCACGGTCTCTTCGACCCGTGCCGTCTCGGCACCGCTGGCGATGAGGACCTTGGCGGCGTCCAGGCAGACGCGGGCAATATCGCGGAGGGAGGCGCGGTCCGGAAGGGTATCCACCCACTGTCCGTATTCCGCACCTCTCAAAGAACCCTGAAAGTCCGTGGACAGTCGTTCGGCCTGGGAATCCAGGCGGGCACCGGCCACCCGCTCAGGGGAGGCTGAGCTCCAGCTCGAGCAGGGCCCGGTCCATCAGACGATCCCAGCCTCGGTTGGCCTCCGGGTTGGCGGGGCTGGGGTGGGGGACGCAGGCGATCCCGACCTCCAACCCCTGCAGGGCCTCATGGGCCCGCTTCTCGGCGAATCGGCCGACAGCCAGCAGGAACCGGGGGCGAAGGTGCTCGACCTGCTGACGAAGGGCCCGGTCGCAGGCTTCGAAGAGCGGGCGCCGCTCGGCCAAGGGCAGCCGGTCGGGAGTCCGGTTGCGGCCGGACTCCTCCATGAAGACCAGGGGACAGTAGTTGAGGACGAGAAAGCGGCGGAAGAACGTCTCCGGGTCGGAGAAACGGGTCCGGGCCCAGCCCCACACCCGAGCCCCGCTGACCTCGCTGCGCGCGCATTCAAATCCTTGGACCGGTCGCTTGGGGTGTTCCGGATCGGGGCGCCGGACCGGGGCACGCAGACCCAGCCAGTCGCGAACGTGGGAGACTTCACCGAAGGGGATGCCGGTCTGGGCCATTCCGAAGGGGCCCGGGTTCATGCCCAGCAGGACAACCTCCTTGGGGGCCTGGCCGTGGCGCTGCAGGTACAGATCGAAGGGGGGGCGAGCGTATTCCAAAGGGTTGTAGACGCAGGTCACCGGCGGGCCGAATCTCAGCGGACGCAGGTCTTCCGTCAGGCGGTCGAAGATGTCCATCATGGCGCGTGCAGCGTTCGACGGCGAGGGGGAGGGGCCTGTCCTGCAGACGAGCGTCCTCTGGGAGGTGCGGACAGGATTCGCCGGGCAGGAGGGCCTGAGAGGGCGGCCGAAGGCCCAGGAGCCCGGTCGGAAGTCTTGACCGAGGGGGTTCCGGCTGGTTTTTTGGGATGATCCAGAACGAGAGGTGCCATGTGAAGACGTTGCGCGTGACCCTGGCCGGTTTGCTCCTGGTTGGCCTCATGACCCTGCCGGGGCTGGCCTGGCCCCAGGATGCTGCCCAGATGGAGGCGGAACTCGAGGCCCTCCTGCGCCCGTTCCGCACGATGGGGACCAAGGGATTCGAGACCTCGTGGCCGGACGGGAAGCCCAAGGAGAAGTATTCGGTGGCGGCAGACGGAACGGTGTCCTACGCCAAGTTCTATCCTGCCGGCAACTTTGCCGTGAAGTACCAGCGCAAGCCCGATGGCGCCATCACCTATGAGCGCTGGCACGGAAATGGCCGCAGTGCTGCCATCCTGACGCGAGATCCGCGGATCATGGCCTACACGTCGTACTGGCCGGATGGGACCCCCCGAGAGAAGTTCCAGTCCAACTTCCAGACCAAGGATCGTTTCTACATTCGTCACGACGAACAGGGACGACAGGTGGTTCCCCAACCCTGAACCGTCGGGAGCCGGTCCTGGCCCGGTCCGGGCTGAACCTCCGTCTGATCAGGGCTTGTCGCGGTTCATGAAATCCTGTTTGAGCCGCTGCACGAGGTCGTCCTCCGAGAACCGGCGCCGCCGGGTCTTGTCGGCTTCACTCCTGGGCGCGTGGGCGGCATGGGCCACTCCGAACGGTTTGTCCGACCTGGGGGGCGTGGGTCGTGACTCGACCTGGATTCTGGTCTGGAGCTGCTGGCTGGACGAGAAATCGATCGCCTCGCCGAGCTTGAAGACACCTCCGGCAGCGGTGGGTGGGTCGGGGGGCAGGCAAACCCGGTCCGCGGGTCCTGGCCCTCGGGTCGGAGGCGCCTGGGACTCGCGGACCTCGGCCGATCGCTCCAGACGGATCCGCACCGCGACGGTCTGTGGATTGTAGTCCGGGGGAGGAGTCCATTGCAGGACGGCCGGGTCGGGGGGCTCGGTGATCTGCTCTCGGATCCGGGCCAACTGCCCGCGATCGGCGATGAAGGTGACAGGGGGGGGCAAGGCTGGATTCGGGGTCACCTGGATCCTTTGGCCAGGGAGGGGCTTCATTCCTGGCACCAGCCCCCCCATGTTTGGCGGTCTTCCTGGAATCGCCCTGAAGAGGGCGCTTCGGGCGATCTACCGTGGCGCTCCATGTGGAGGGGAGGAGGCTCGGCCTCGCTCGGGGAACCGACGGCGCCAGGACGCACAGGTTGGAAGGGAGTTCCCCATGGACAGGTTGGGTCGGTGGTTCGGGCGCTCGAAGAATCCTCCGGCAGAGGAACCGTCGGCGACCGGAGACCCTGAAGTCGAGGAGGCGGCTCCTCCCGCTTCCGGTGTGGGGGAGGCCCACCAGGAACCTTCCCCCGCAGCCTCACCGCCGGCTGTTCCCGGCGAGGCGGCTCCTGCGGCCAACGCCTCGGGCGGTCTGCGCGGAATCTGGGAGGCCACGCGACGTCTGGCGCTGACGCCGGTCGATCCGTTCTTCGAGAAGATGGCCGAAGGCCTCAACCGGACCCGGCAGAACCTGGTGGGTCAGGTGGTGGACCTGTTCCGGTCGCACGCCAGGATCGACGAGGAGCTCTGGGAGGAGCTGGAGGCGATCCTCTTGACCGCCGATGTCGGGGTGGGGGCCACGGATCGGATTCTTGAAGCCCTGCGCGGGTCGGTTCGTGAGAAGAAGCTGCGGGAACCCTCCGAACTCCTGGACGAATTGCGGGAGGTCATGGGGCGGATCCTGGGTGCGGACACCCCTCAGGTCGGAGCCCTGAAGGTGGAGAAGGGCCGGGTGAACGTCGTCCTCATGGTCGGGGTCAACGGGACCGGCAAGACGACCACGACGGCCAAGCTCGCCCACCACTACCAGAAACAGGGATTCAAGGTCCTCCTGGCAGCCGCTGACACCTTCCGGGCCGCGGCCATCGACCAGTTGCAGGTCTGGGCGGACCGCGTCGGGGTCGACCTGGTTCGCCATCGCGAGGGATCGGACCCGGCGGCCGTCGTCTATGATGCGATTGCTGCGGCCCAGGCGCGCGGAGCCGATCTGGTGCTGGTCGATACGGCGGGTCGGCTCCACTCGAAGGCCAACCTGATGGAGGAATTGAAGAAGATCCGGCGGGTCTCGGGGAAGGACCTCCCCGGGGCTCCGCATGAGGTCCTGCTGGTCCTGGATGCGACCACGGGGCAGAATGCCCTGGAGCAAGCCCGCGTCTTTCATCAGGTGACCGAACTGACCGGTCTGGTCCTGTGCAAGCTCGACGGAACCGCTCGTGGAGGGATCATCGTGGCCATCGCCCAGGAGTTCCAGATCCCCGTGAAGTACATCGGGGTCGGAGAGGGCCTGGAAGACTTGCAGCCCTTCGTCCCCCAACAGTTTCTGGAGGCGCTCTTCAACCAACGATCGGGGGCCGGTGAGGAGCGCCGGGATGGACAAGGGGAGCCTGCAGGGAAGGCTTCCGAGGATCCTGGTTCATAACTTGTTAACAATCTTATCCGACTCGGGATCTTGTCGTTGCAGGGTTCCATCGGTATATAGCCGATGAGGAGGACGGGTCAACGTGGCTATCAATCCAGCAATCAGCTCTGCGAATCTGGTGAACAAGGCGGCCCAGGTCGGGTTCGCCCAGAACATCACCGCGCCCAAGGAGCTCAAGCAGGCCGAGGATCCCCGCCGGGTCCAGCACCAGGACGAAGAGGGCCTGGAACAGTCCTCGACTCGGGGCGGCGACCGGGGGAAGAACCTCGAACAGGCCTCTGAGCCTCGCAACCAGAACCTGGATCCGGTTCGGCGGGATCCGGGAGGTCGGCGGCAGGTCCAGGCCGGCGCCACCAAGGCGGGAACCCAGACCGGCAAAGCCGGGGAAGCGGCTCCCGAGTCCAAGTCGGCCCAGCTCCAGACCCCCCAGGCCCAGTCCAGCGACGCGGCCACGCGAACCTTGCGTCTGGCCCTGGCAGACAACTCTCGCCAGTTGCAGGCTCGTTTCGACGCCACTCAGCCCCAGCAGGGCGCCCAGCAGCCGGGCTTGGGGGCCGAGGCGCGCCGGACGGTGATGCTGCGAAACCTCGAGAGCATGGTCAACATGCAGCTCGCCCAGTACACCGGCAACGAGCCCTATTCCCGCTCCAATTATCGGCAGATCCTGGGTGCTTTGACCCAGATGCAGGGAGGCGGGACGTCCACCAAGACCCAGGGGACCAGCGTCGACAGCCGGGACGACCAGGCCTGGCAGGCCGAAGAGACCGAGGGGCAGGACGGAATCTATCGTCTCTACAGTGGCCAGGCAGCCAAGACCCTTTCCTTCCTGGAACCCCAGGACGACAAGAAGTCGGGCGGAGATCCTCTGGATCTGGTCGCCTAGTCCTCTCAGACCCGGCCACCTCCGGACGGCCTCCTTCGGGAGGCCGTCGGGTTGTACGCGGGGCGCAGCGATGCGTCCGGAGGGCTGGTAGGTCCGTCGGCTTGGGGCGCGAAGGGAGGGTTCCCTGGGCGCGCCCGATCGGGGTCGCCTTTCCGAAATACTTAGGAGGATTCTCATGCTCGACCATGTGTGGACCGTGGATCCCGAGGTGGCTCGCGCCATCGTCGGTGAGACCCGCCGCCAGGAAACCACCCTGGAGATGATCGCTTCGGAGAACTTCGTCAGCGAGGCCGTCCTGGAAGCCCAGGGCAGCGTTTTGACCAACAAGTACGCTGAAGGCTATCCAGGGCGCCGCTACTATGGCGGTTGCGAGTTCGTCGACGTCATCGAGGACCTGGCTCGCCAGCGCGCCTGCGCCCTCTTCGGGGCCCAGCACGCCAACGTGCAGCCTCATTCCGGCTCGCAGGCCAACATCGCTGCCTACTACTCGGTCCTTCAGCATGGCGACAAGGTCCTGGGGATGTCCCTGGCTCATGGCGGGCATCTGACCCATGGTCACAAGGTCAACTTTTCGGGCTCGCATTTTCAGGTCGTCCAGTATGGGCTGGATCCCGAGACCGAGCGCATCGACTACGATCAGGTGAGGGACCTGGCCCGTGAGCATCGTCCCAAGTTGATCCTGGCGGGAGCCAGCGCCTATCCGCGCGAGATCCAGTTCGCTCCCTTTCGGCAGATCGCCGACGAGGTCGGAGCTCGCCTGATGGTGGACATGGCCCACTTCGCCGGCCTGGTGGCTGCCGGGTTGCACCAGAACCCGGTCGAGTCCGCCGACCTGGTGACGACGACCACCCACAAGACGTTGAGGGGACCGCGAGGCGGCATGATCCTGTGCCGTGAAGAGCTGGCCAAGGCGGTGGACAAGCAGGTCTTCCCAGGGTTCCAGGGCGGACCCCTCGAGCATGTGATCGCAGCCAAGGCGGTGGCCTTCCTGGAAGCCTCTCAAGAGTCGTTCCACGAGTACCAGCGGCGCCTGGTGGCCAACGCTCGAGTCCTGGCCGAGACCCTGGCTGCGGGAGGCGCCCGCCTGATCAGCGGAGGGACCGATACGCACCTGATCCTGGTGGACGTCACGCCTCTGGGCCTGACGGGTCAGGACGCCGAGACGGCGCTTCATCGAGCCGGGATCACCGTGAACAAGAACGCCATCCCCTTCGACAAGAACCCACCCTCGGTGGCCAGCGGGATCCGGATGGGGACGCCCGCGCTCACCACCCGCGGCATGGGGTTGGACCAGATGCGTCAGGTGGGTGGATGGATCCTCGAAATCCTCAAGGCTCCTGGGGACCTGGAATTGGCGCGTCGGCTCCGTCAGGATGTCGAGGAGTTGTGCCGGCAGCATCCGTTGTACGCCTGCCGACTGGAGTCGAGCCAGGCGCCGGCGTCCGTGCGATAAGCAGCGCAGGAATACCGGGCCGCGTCCTGGAATGGACGCGGCCCCTCCGGGCTTCCCTTTGGGATGCCGGGGATCCAATCTACTGAAACGTCCTGGAGGTTTCCCCCAATGTCTCGTGTCGCAGTCGTCGCGGTTGGCGGCAACTCGTTGATCAAGGCCAAGGATCGCCAGTCGGTCCCGGATCAGTATGATGCCCTGTGCGAGACCGTCGAGCACGTGGTGGGCATGATTCGTGAAGGTTGGGAAGTCGTCCTGACGCACGGCAACGGGCCCCAGGTCGGTTTCATCCTGCTGCGCTCGGAGATCGCCCGGGCTCAGTTGCATCCGGTCCCCGTCGATTCGGCGGTGGCGGATACCCAGGGGGCCATCGGATACCAGTTCCAGAAGTCCCTGATCAACGAGTTCCGCAAGCACGGCCTGGACAAGGGAGCCGTCACGGTCGTGACCCAGGTGGTGGTGGACGCGCAGGATGCGGCCTTCCAGGCTCCGAGCAAGCCGATCGGGCCCTTCATGGACGAGGCTCAGGCTCGAGAGCGCGAGAAGGCCGATGGCTGGTCGGTGATGGAGGATGCCGGCCGAGGCTGGCGCCGGGTGGTGGCCTCGCCCAAGCCGAAGCGCATCGTCGAGCTGGAAGCCATCCGAAACCTGATTCAGGCGGGGCAGGTTGTCATCGCTGTTGGGGGCGGAGGTGTTCCGGTGGTCGAGAGTCCCGAAGGTCTGGACGGCGTGGCCGCAGTCATTGACAAGGACTACGCCTCGGGCCTTCTGGCCGCCAACCTGGGCGCGGACACCTTCGTGATCTCCACGGCCGTCGAGCAGGTCTACATCCGCTTCGGGACCCCTGAGCAGGAAGGTCTGAGCGAGGTGACGCTGGAGCAGGCTCGGACCCTTCTGGAAGAAGGACACTTCGCCAAGGGCAGCATGCGCCCCAAGGTCGAGGCCGCCGTGGCCTTCCTGGAAGCAGGAGGATCGTCGGCCATCATCACCAACCCGGAGAACCTGACGCGCGCGGTTCGCGGTGAGGCGGGAACCCGCTTCGTCCGGCAGTAGGAAGACGAACCTCCTGGCCCGCAGGCCTCCCGGAGGCCTCGCGGGCCAGGTCCAGGAGTTCCATGAGCGATTCCTCCAGTCCCAATCGCTTCCAGGCCTGTTGGGAACAGGCCGTGCTGCTCCTGGAGGCTGCCTCACGCCAACATCACGTCGTGGCCCTGCGCGACGGGATGATCGCCTCGGTCCCCATCATCCTGGTGGGCAGCACCTTCCTGTTGCTGGGGGCCCAGGGCCCCGTCTTGAAGTCCTACTTCAACGGTGAGGTGGCCTGGCTGCCGAACCTCCTGCAGACGGCCTTCGGGCGCTGGTATCTGGACCATACCGCCCAGATCCTCTTCCCCTACCGCCTGACCATGGGGTTGCTGGCGCTCTACATCGCCTTCACCATCGCCAGCGCCCTGGCGGCCCAGTATCGCCTGGCCCCCGTCCCACAGGGTCTGGGGGCGGTTGCAGCCCTGCTGGTCACCGGCGCCCCGGTCCTGATCAAGCTTCAAGAGACCGACCCCGGGCCCCAGTGGGTGGTAGCCCTCAAGCCCTTGGGGCCGGAGGGCATCTTCCTGGCGATCGTGCTGGGGGTCGGGATGGTCGAGCTCTCCCGTCTGATCCTGCGCCCGGATCGTCCGAAGGCCGAGGGGCCTCCCGAAGCAACGGCCATCCCCCCCTCGGTGCTCGATGCCTTCCGCAGTTTCTTGCCGATCCTGACCATGGTGACCGCGGTGTGGTTCCTCCGCCACGTCGTCGGGTTCGACCTCCACGCTGGCATCCTGGAGGTCATGCAGCCTCTGACCCGTCTGGGTGACTCGCTGGGCGCGGTCCTGGCC